>CAZLXE010000005.1:4669-29037 GCA_964563005.1 uncultured Isosphaeraceae bacterium | reverse complement strand
CTTCGGCAATGAGAATTCGCATGATGAAATAGAATTATACCGGATTCAGCCCCCATTATCAGCCCCTGGATTCAGCCCCCGGAATCAACCCCCGGAATTCGTCCCGATTAAAACTACAGAATCATGTCCTCTGATTCATGTCCCGGATTCAAGCCCCGGCTCAGACAAGGCCTTCACGAATTGACGCAATTCACTCAGCAGGTGCTGCACCAGGGCAGTCCTTCTGCCATTGTCGATGTCATCCGGCATTTCCTCCACGGCGAGGGCTGCCTCCTGAACCGTTGGGGCACAGAAGTGACTCGTCATACCCTTGATGGTGTGAGCTACCCGACGAAGCGTCTCCATGTCTCCTGATCCATCGGCATCGTCCAGGGATTGCTCATGCTCTTCCTGCAAACCGAGGAAAATGTCAATCAATTCCTGCAGAAGCGCCTCGTCTCCCCCCAGTTGTTCCAGGGCCTGAGTGCGATTGAAAACGGATTGAGATGATGGAAATTCCTCTGATGGAGAGAAGGACGGCTCGGGCGATGTATTGTGCATCACTTCAGGTCTTCCCAACACCCGCAGCATTCTCTCCTGCAATTCCACCGGACGAATTGGTTTCGTAATAGAGCCGCCCACTCCCAATTCCTGAACTCGAGCGGCATCTCCATGTCGATCGCTTGTGGTCAGCATCATCATGACTGACTCCAGGGGCGTTTCATTATTCCCCAGTTCAGATATCAGGGCGAATCCATCTTCCGTTTCCAGATCGGCATCACAGAGAATCAGATCGAATGGATCAGAATCACGGAGGGCTGCCTGCACCAATGTTGTTGCCATGTCGCCATTCCCCGCATCTTCCACCCTTAAGTTCCATCCTCCAAGCGTAGACCGGAGGAAATCACGATTTGCCTCGTTGTCGTCGATCACCAGAACCCGCTTCCCGGACAGTAATCGCATTGCCTCATCACTCGTCGTACCGGAAGAATCGTCAGTTTCATTTTCTCTTCGGCGCATCAACGCCGTAAAGTGAAAAGTGCTGCCCCGACCCACTTCGCTGTCCACCCACATTCTGCCGTGCATGAGTGTGGTGAGTTGATGAGAAATTGACAGTCCGAGTCCGGTACCGCCGTATTCCCGAGTGGTGGAAGAGTCGGCCTGCTGGAAAGCCCGGAAAATCAGATCTTTCTTTTCCGGGTCGATACCGATTCCGGTGTCGGAGACAGCAAAATGAAGAAATACCCGCTCGCCTTCCTCTACTTCGGAGGTTACACGGATCACAATTTCACCCCGTTCCGTGAACTTCACCGCGTTGCCCACCAGATTGACCAGAATTTGCCGGAGACGCACTGAATCACCGGCAAGGGCATCCGGTACTTCGGCGTCGATGATTGATAACAGTTCCAGTTTTTTGCCGTGCGCGCGAACGGCCAGCATACCCAACGCTTCCCCAAGCATAGGACGCAGAGAGAACTCCGCTTCTTCGAGATCAAGACGACCCGCTTCGATCTTGGAAAAATCGAGGATGTCGTTGATCACCCTCAGCAGGGCATCGGCGGATACGCGGATCAGGTCGAGATATTCCCGCTGATCGTCGCTCACCGGGGTGTCCAGAAGTAGGTTGGTCATACCCACGATGCCGTTCATGGGGGTGCGGATCTCGTGACTCATGTTGGCCAGAAAATCGGATTTCATTTTCGACACTTCCAAAGCGGCATCCCGCGCTTTCTGTAATGCCTGCTCCGCCCGCTTGCGCGCTGTGGTGTCGGTGCAGACCCCCACCAGAAGCCACCGATCCGGACCGGCGATCTCAATGTCTACCTCTTCGGAAATCCAGTGAATGGTGTCGTGCTTGTCCCGCACTCGAAACTCGTGGTGATAGGATGCCGCATTCGATTGTAGAGCGACCACGGGTGTGTGCTCCGCCTGTTCGACATCATCGGGATGACGATTGCGTCGCCAGGCATGGGCATAGGAACCGCCGTGGAAGATGTCCAGAGGCAGGAGGCGCTGGGCTGCGGAAGAGTCCTGAATAAGAAAATCCCACTCGAACTCACCCGATCCCCCCCGCTCCACCGTGGCAGACCAAAATATACACCGGGCATGCTGCCCAATGTAATGTAACATTTCCTGGGATTGTTCCAGCGTGCGAAAAGTCTGATTCAGAATCTGGGCCAGTCCCGTCAATTCATCATTCCCTCCCAGGGGCAACCGGGTTTCCCGATCTTCACTCGCCCCGATATCCCTCACCACATCAGTAAATCGAACGATGCGCTGTACGATGACGCGCTGCATGAACAAAAGAATCACCACAATCAGCCCAATGCCGACGGGAATCAGCATCAGGCCGATGACCTGAAGTGTGTGCTGTGTTTTCTGATAGATGAGTCTCGGTTTCTCCACCGACAATTTGACTGCCGGCTCTCCGTTCAGATCTCGAATCACGGTGGTTCCCCGAAGGGTGTCGGCATCCACCAGAGTCACCACCGTTTCTTCATCGGGATTAACCCGCTTCCTGCCGGAGAATGGTTTCCGGGAGGGATTCGCCTCCTCTATAATAATTAAATCTGTCCCCACTCGCAATTTTGTCCATTCGGATAGTTTGGAAGAAAAATTTTCATTGAGGGGAACGGCCATGAGCAACGCCCCGGAAATTGGTCCCGTTCCATCATTCGCCCCAATGGGTTGGGAGGACACCATCAGTGCGCACCCTGCGATCACCACGCCCATGGTGTGATCTGAGACATTCCGGAATTCGTACAGCGAAGGATAGTTGAGGGGAATCTCGAGCATGGCTTTTCGGAGCGTGGATGATTCTTCGATTTCCGGATCGAATCCGGCGCTGAAGACAACCTTTCCCGAAGCATCAAAATAAAGCATCAAAGCGATTGATTCATCTGAAAATCTCGTCTCTCCCCGTATCGCCTCCATATACGCTTCATTGTGATCCACCATAAAAGAAACAGTTTCATCTCGTTGGGCATAGCGATTACACAATTGAGAAAGTTCCAGCAATTCGTGGTCCAGAACGGCTCGGACTCGCTCCAAATTCCGGCTCATTTCTGCATCTTCCCAACCAGACGCCGTGTGAATTACGAAAGATGTAATCACCGCATAAAATGTCACGAGGGTTCCGCCCACGGCCAGCCCCACCATCACCATCATTTTGATGCGCAGTGTCATGAGTCTATTCCGGGAGCAAGAATCACGCGTTTGATCCATTGCCAATGGTGTTGGTCAATGCACCGATCTTGTCAATCTTGATTGCGATCTCATCTCCGGCCCGCAGGAAACTTGAATCACCATCGGTGGACAAACGGGGCGGCGCCCCCATCAGAATCACCGTTCCGGGATGCAAGGTGATACGACCACTGATCGCACTGAGGGAAGATTCAAGGGAACGCCCCATGTCGTCCAGGGAAGCACCCCGCACCTCAACTCCGTTCACATGGGTCTGAACCACCAGGTGATTGGGATCGTCAATGGCCTCATCGGGGATAATGGCCGGGCCAAGGGGACAGAATCCATCGAACCCCTTGCCCCGCATCCATGCCCCCGGTCCCGAAACGCTTTGGAAGCAGCGGGCGGTCATATCATTGGCCGCGGTGTAGCCATAAATATGTTTTCGGACATCGGATTCGGGAACCCGGTTCATCTCCTGCCCGATGATCACGGCCAACTCGCCCTCGCCATCCAGTTTGATATTCAGTCCATTGGAAAAGCTCGGAGTGGGTATTTTTTCCCTCGTCCCGATCACCGCGCTCGGGGGTTTCATAAACAATTCCAGATCGCCAACCTCCCACTCGCCATCTCGGGTAGGGTCTGGCGCATTGCCCCCCAGGCACAAAAGTGTTCCTGGGGCACACGGCGCGAGCAGGCGGTCAATTTTGACTTCCTGTTTCGAGCGAATCATCCCTCCGATACAGGTGGAAGACCCGGATACCGCCCCCATCGCCCTCGTCAACGCCCCCAGCAGTTGCCGAGGTGTAAACGGTTTGTACAGCACCGATTCATGTCCCTCTCGGTTCGTCCTTACCAGGGTATGCGTGGGGTCGTACCCGAATCCCGTAATCAGCAACACCGGCGTATCCGCATCGCGTTGGCGGGCCGCAGCAAAAATCTCATATCCATCGTGATGCGGCATCATGATGTCTGAAATAATGAAATCATACTTCTGCTGCTGGATGGCCTTCAGAGTTTCCGCCCCATCGCTGCAGAGCGTGCATGTGCATCCTGATTTCTGTAAAACTGCCTTGACCATTTCCCGGATGTTGGTGTCGTCATCCGCCACCAGAGCATGCTTTCCCGGGAGAAGATCAGCGGGGGTGGCCCGGAGCATCGGATCCAGTAAGCCCCGGGGATCGAGAAGGGGCGAAGCTTTTCCCTCGCCCATTTCTTCGCCAATCAGCACATCGCCATCAGCGGCAAGGAATCGAATGATGCGCATCGACATGCTCCGTCTGGGTCAAGTGAATTTTCAGGAATGGACGGGTAGGAATACCCAAATACATACTATGCCTGATCACTGACCTCAAGGTACTCATCGGACGAATAACATTTCTTCATAGGTCGGCAGAGGCCACAAATCAGCCGGGATCAGGGTTTCCAGCGTATCTGCGGCAGCGCGGCAACGACTCATTGCGGGAACCAGGTGATCCCGGATATGTGCGGCGAGTAATTCACCCTGCTCTTTACTCTGCAATATTGCCACAATCTCATCCAAAGTCTGATTCATTCTCGAATAGAGGGTGACAATTTCCTGCAGCAGGGCTCGAACCGACTGGCATTCCACCCCCACCGCTTCCGTCGTGGCAATCGATTCTGATAACTCGGTTTGATACCGGACAACCGCGGGCATCACCTGGGTTCGGATCATGCCCAGCATCGTTCGGGCTTCAATTTGTTGAATGTGGTTGTACTGTTCGAACAACACTTCCTCCCGGGCTTTTAATTCGATGGGATCCAGCACACCATAGGTATCAAACAACGCCACGACTGATTCATAATGCAGAATGGCCAGGGCTTCCGGTGTGGTGTGAATGTTCGGCAAGCCGCGTGTTGCCGCCTCTGTTTTCCAGTCGTCGCTGTAGTTGTCCCCGTCAAAAACCACGCTCCGATGCTTCTTGATGACTGCCTGCAACACTTCGAGGGCTGCATCTTCAACTTTTTTCGGGGTGGGATTATCCCCCGCTCGCGTTTCAATCTCAGTCGCCATAAAATCCAGAGATTCCGCAATCATTGTGTTCAACACGGTATTTGGCCACGCCACCGGACTGGTCGAGCCAACCGCCCGAAACTCAAACTTGTTCCCCGTAAAGGCAAAGGGGCTGGTTCGATTTCGATCTGAACTGTGCCGGGGAATATCGGGAAAAGAAGTGATGCCCAGATCCATCATCTCACCGTTTCGAGTTGAGGAGGGCCTCCCTGTTTCAATCTGATTGAGTATATCACTCAGCATCGCTCCCACATACACTGACATGATCGCCGGCGGGGCTTCGTTCGCACCGAGCCGATGGTCATTCCCCGCATTGGCAATCGAAGCCCGCAGCAGATCCGCATGCAGATCCACGGCCCGAATCACCCCCATGAGAAACACCAGAAACTGGGTATTCGCATGGGTTTCCTTGCGAGGGTCCAGAAGATTTACTCCGGTATTAGTGCTGATGGCCCAGTTGTTGTGCTTCCCCGATCCGTTCACCCCCGCAAAAGGTTTCTCATGCATCAGGCAGACAAAACCATGATGCTCAGCCGTCCTTTTCAGGATGTGCATCAGCAGCATCTGATGGTCTGTCGCAATATTGGCATCCTCAAAAGTTGGAGCGATTTCATACTGACCCGGGGCCACTTCATTATGCCGCGTACAAATCGGAACCCCCAGTTCATACAGTCGCCGCTCCGCCTCGTTCATGAAATTCATCACCCGTTCCGGAATGGCCCCGAAATAGTGATCATCCAACTGATGACCCTTCGGAGACGGAGCGCCGATGAGCGTTCGCCCGCACATGCGAAGATCAATACGGTCTTCCACAAAACTTCGATCCACCAGAAAATACTCCTGCTCGCATCCCAGTGTCGAAACCACATGGCTCACCCCCTCATCATTCCCGAATAATTTCAGTATGCGCATGGCCTGATCGCTCACGACTTTAATAGAGCGATGCAATGGCGTTTTTTTATCCAGCGCCTCACCTGTCCACGAGACAAACACCGTGGGAATACACAATGTTCCGCCTTCATCATTCAGAAGAATAAAGGCCGGGCTCGTCGCATCCCATGCCGTATATCCCCGAGCTTCGTAAGTATCACGAATGCCTCCCGAGGGAAATGAACTTGCATCCGGTTCTCCTTGAATCAGTTTGTTTCCGGAAAAGTGGGTAATGGCCCCCCCATCCATATCCGGACAAAGAAACGCATCGTGTTTCTCCGCCGTCTGCCCGGTCAAGGGCTGAAACCAGTGGCAGTAATGTGTTGCCCCATGCTCCAATGCCCAGTCCTTCATGGCCATAGCCACCGTATTCGCGATGGTCGGATCCAGCGCTTTTCCGTGATGCATTGTCTGCTGGAGTTTTTCGTACACCTCCGGAGGCAACCGCTTCAGCATGACATCTCCGGTGAAGGTGAGCATGCCATATCGATCGGTCATCGAGTCGGGGCCGGTAGGGGTGTGAGATGCATAATCCATTTCAAATTCTCGATCAGTACGATGTGGGTGACGGGGGCTGCGTAGGGAAGCCATTTTGCGATCTCCAGATTCAGTTGCCGTGAAATAACATCATCTCAACAATATCGGAGTATCCCACACTCACCATAATCGGCAAGGGGGTCCGCTCCAAAATCTGAGATTGCACCAATTTTTATGCTGATCGCACAATTTACCGTTGATCCGACCGCCTCAAACCATCCGCCAATCGGGATACAAACCCCACCGTCGCCCCTACCGCATCCTCTGCATCCCCCATATTCCGTACCAATGCCGAGCCCACAATTGCCGCATCTGCCTGCTCGGTTACTCGTGCCACTTGCTCGGCCGTGGAAATCCCGAATCCCACGGCCAGAGGAAGATCCGTCAATCGACGAAGCCCCGCCAATCGCTCAGATAATCCTCCCCCCGACATCTCCGAGGATTCTCCGGTTACTCCAACTCTCGAAAGCACATACACAAATCCAGTGCATCCCCGTACTACCCCTTCAAGCCGTTCCTCCGTCGTCGTGGGTGCGACCAGCATGCTCACGATAAGCCCCCGCTCCCCTGCCATTTGGGCGAATTCTGGCGCATCCTCATAATCAAGATCCGGCACAATCAATCCATCAAACCCCGCCTCCGCTGCCCGATCCAGAAAACGATCGACACCCATCTTTCGCACAATCGAAACGCTTACCATTGCAATCAACCCCAGGTCGGTCCGATCCCGCACCCGCTCGATCATCTCAAATATCCGCACCGGGGTTACCCCGGCCGCCAATGCATCAAACATGGAGGACGCAATGACCGGGCCATCTGCGATCGGATCAGAAAAGGGGAAACCGATCTCCACTACGCTCGCCCCCGCATCACCCAACCCCTCAATGGCCGCTTCCGTTCCTTCGAGCGAAGGATAGCCCCCGGTCAGAAACGGCATCAATCCAGCATCTCCCCGTTCTCTTAATTCACTGAAAATCCGGTCAATTCGATTCATTTTGTCCCCTCCGGTCCGCCCCCATCCAGATACTTATGCCCGATCGCCTCCGTCAAATCAACTCCCGTGATATTAGCCAAGGTCGCCAGCCACGCCATCACATCTGCGAATTCCCCCTCCAGATTCTCTTCATCGCCATCCCCCCGTTCCCGCTCGGCTAATGCCTGAGCCAACTCCCCCACTTCTTCTGAAAACCAGAGAAAAGTGCCCGGCACGCCCCGGACCGAATCCGTGGCGTAATACCGGTCTCGAATCATCTGCTGAAACTCGTTGATCTGCATGACGGGGAATCGTAACGAAAACCCGCGTGATGAGCACCAGAATCTCGCTATTGCTATACGAAAATTTTGTCCCATAAAAATTCATACTTCACTTATCACGCCCTCATTTTCGGACGATACCAACCCGGTTCAGACACTTAACCGTGTTTAACGCAAACTGAAAGCAGCCCGGAACATCGGACTATGTCGAATACGCAGAAAATAAAAAGGGATTCAACCATGAACCACCTGACCGTTGAATTGTTATCGGAACGAATTCAGTCTCTCGAAACCCGTAGTGATGCCCTCGCTTTCCAGTCCAAACGATGGAAACGGCGTACCCTCGGTCTCGTCGGTGTCCTCGCACTCGGCGTGCTTGTCGGTGGAGCAGCCGTTCACAACCAGATCGTCGAAGCCCGGGCCTTTATTCTTCGGGGACCGGATGGCAATCTACGCGGTTCCTTCGTCGTCGGCGATGACGGCGGGGTTCGCCTCACCCTCATGGATCAGAACAAAAATGCCCAGGCGGGCATGTGGCTCGATACGAACAACCAGGCCACCGTCTGGGGATTTGACAATCTCAGCAATTCCCTCGGCGGATCCACCAATTCCGCCCCACAGAACACTTCGGTGTTTGCTCCCCCCCGCCGCCCCGCCTCTCCGCCCACCACGACAAACATGAATCCGCCGGGCTACCCGCAACCACAATATGCCGCCGCCCCCGGCTTCGCGCCCCCCCAGTACCAATACCCACCAGCAAACAAGCTTGTTACCCTTGGCTCTTCCAGCCGCGTTATCGAACAACAAGGCGACAAGTGGATGTGTGGCTACCAGATCCGTGTTCGCAATGAAACAGACAACCCAGTCGATCAAGCGTTTTATGTTACCTTCATCGACCGCAACGGCTTCGTCCTCACCCGTCAAGCCCGTATGCTCCGCCTGAACCGACACGAAGAAACCGTGCTGAACGGCGAAGTCGGTCTTACCCCAGAGCGCGCCCAACAGATCGCCCAAGTCAAACTCTCCCCCTGGGAACCATGATTGATCTGTTGGCAAGCATCCATCTAATATGATTTGAATACCCCCACTCCCAACATCACTCCCGAATTATTTTTCGCGTAGCGCAAGCCCGCCGACCCCTCGGCGGGTTTGTCGCAATCATTCCAGAGGGCAGCGATAGATTTGGCGGAACCGGATATCCTGCCCACATGAGTTCCATTTCACAGGTTCCTGATGTTCGTGGACGGTTCGGAGAATTCGGGGGGCGGTATGTGCCGGAGACACTGGTGGCCGCGCTGGATGAGTTGGCGGAGGAGTATGAGATGGCCCGACAGGATGCGGCCTTTCAGAGCAAATTTGCCGCTCTGCTCGCCCGATATGTGGGTCGTCCCACGCCACTGACCCTTGCCGCCCGATTGACGGAGCATCTGGGGGGGCCGCACATCTGGCTCAAACGGGAGGATCTGGCTCATACCGGGGCGCACAAAATCAACAACACCATCGGGCAGGGATTGCTCACGCTGCGCATGGGAAAAAAGCGGGTGATCGCGGAGACGGGTGCGGGTCAGCACGGCGTGGCCACCGCAACCGCCTGTGCCCATTTCGGGCTGGACTGCGAGATCTACATGGGATCTGAGGATGTGCGCAGGCAGGCCCTCAATGTATTCCGCATGAAACTGCTGGGAGCGAAAGTGAATGTCGTGGATTCGGGATCAAAGACGCTGAAGGACGCCACGAATGAAGCCATGCGGGACTGGATGGGGTCGGTGGAAGGGACGCATTACATCCTGGGCTCGGTAGTCGGGCCGCATCCGTTCCCCATGATTGTGCGTGATTTTCAGTCGGTGATCGGTACAGAATGCAGGGAGCAATGCCGTGAGTCATTCGATGGGCGACCCGACTGTATTGTTGCCTGCGTGGGCGGCGGCTCGAATGCGGCGGGAATTCTCTTTCCTTTCATCGAGGATGAAGGAGTCGAGATGATTGGGGTGGAGGCGGGCGGACGGTCTGACAATCCTGGAGATCACGCCGCTCCGCTCTGCACGGGAGCCCCGGGGGTGTTGCACGGCTCGTTGAGTTATGTTTTGCAGGATGAGTTCGGGCAGACGGCACCGGTGCATTCGTGCTCCGCCGGGCTGGATTATCCTGGCGTGGGACCGGAGCATTCGTATTGGAAGGACACCGGGCGAGTGTCGTATACGAAAGTGACGGATGATGAAGCCCTCGATGCGTTCCGGCTGCTCGCAGAGACAGAGGGAATCATTCCGGCGTTGGAATCTTCGCATGCGATCGCCGGGGCGATGAAGCAGGCACGGACAATGTCAGCGGATCAGCACCTCGTGATCAATCTCTCCGGGCGGGGAGACAAGGATGTGGAGGAAGCGGGGCGATTGCTGGAGAACCGCAAGTCATCTGATTAAGGCAGTCTCGTTGTGCCTCCACTGCTTCCACCCATTGTTCTTCTGGTAATTGTTGTGGGATCGGTGATTCTTCTGATTCTGATCCGTCGAACGATCATCAAACGCCGTCAACGCGCCAAAGACTTGATGAACAGGGCAACCTGCCAACGCTGCGGCTATGACCTGCGGGGGTTGGAAGTCCCGCGCTGTCCCGAATGCGGTGCGCTACGGGGTTTTACAAAAACCGCCGCTGAGATGGGCATCGAAGAGGAAATCGACCTCTGAAGGCACGCCATAAACGAAATATTCACTCCCTCATGACAAAGTCGGCCGGGTCTCCGAAACCCCCAGTTCTTTTTCCAACGCCATTCCGATGTGGCACAGGGTTCCCTCTTCGTAGAGATTCCCAATGAGGGTGAGGCCGTGGGGATTGCCGTTGTCCTGAAAACCGTTGCGAATAGTGAGGGAGGGGTGGCCGGTATTGTTGGTGATGAGGAGAAGAGAGTTGGCGAAACTGGGCGCGATGATGGCGTCGATCTTCTGAAACTGCCCGGCCATCATTTCACACACCCGCCGCCGGAACCGATCCGCCTGAACATACTCAATTCCGGGTGTAAACCGGGACTGGCGGAAGGTGTTGGGCCACGCTTCTTTCGCCTGCCATTTCAGTTCGTCATCGCGGTTGCTGAGCGTGAGTTCTTCGAATGCGGCCGCCGCCTCAACGAGAAGAATGGTGACGAGGGCATCGTAGGGCCACTCGGGGAGTTCGATTTCGACAAGTTTCAGGCCAAGTTCACGGGCGGTTTCGAGCGTGTTCCGGTCGAGTTCGGGATCGAATACAACCTTCCCCTCTTTGTTCTTTCTCGGCTCGAACCACTTGGGGTTGTAGCCGAGGGTTAGGGAGGAAAGGGGTCGGTTTGCCTCGAAGTTGAGAGGCAGATCCACAGAGGCAGGGTCACCATCATCTGATCCCCGAATGGCGTCAAGGACGAGAAGAGCATCTTCCACACTGCGGCAGAGGGGACCGATTTTGTCAAGCGACCAGCAGAGGGCCATCGCCCCGGAGCGGGGCACGCGGCCGAAGGTGGGACGGAGGCCGGTGGCGCCGCAGCGCATAGAGGGGGAAACAATGGAACCGAGGGTCTCCGTGCCGATTCCGAAGCCGACTAATCCGGCTACCGCTGCGGCGGCCGGCCCGGCACTGGAACCACTGGATCCCTGTTTGAGGTTGAAGGGGTTGTTGGTGCGGCCACCGAACCAGATATCGCCATACGCGAGAGCACCGAGCGTCAGTTTGGCCACCAGCACCGCCCCCGCTTCATCCAGTTTTTTCACTACGGCGGCGTCGGTTTCGCTCACCCGCGTCTTGTAAGGCGCCGCTCCCCAGGTGGTGAGAATGCCTTTGGTGTCGAGGAGGTCTTTCGCCCCCCAGGGAATGCCGTGCAGCGGACCGCGATATTTTCCCCGCTTGATTTCATCATCCGCCCGTCGGGCCTGCTTGAGGGCAAGGTCTTCCGTCAGGGTGATCACGCATTCGAGTTTGGCATCGAACTGCTTGAGGCGGTCGAGGTAGATTCGGGTCAGGCGGGTGGAGGTGAGTTTTCTATTTTTGATCCAGGACGCAAGATGGGTCACCGGAGCAAAAGCGATGTCCTCATCCGTTGAAGGCAGGGGACCGGGCGATGATTTGCGCCGCACCCACGGCCTCTGATTCGCCGGTCGCGTCATGCCCGGCAGAAGCGGGCTGAACACCTGAGCGGGACCAAGCCCGTTGGGAAGCGTAAACTCACGGCGATGGAGATAGCGGTCGATCTCCTCCTCAATCCCCTCCGCGATCATGGCCCGCTCTTCATCTGTATACGACACGCCCGCTAGTTTTTCTGCCTCGGCGATCGTGGAGGTCGTGATTTTGCCCTCTGATTTCTGCGCCGGTTGAGTCGGCGTTGGCGGTTTTGGGGGCGGGGGAGAAGGTGCCGCGGCCTGATCCGGTGCCGGTGGTTCTGCGTACGCCCACGCCTGATTGGCGAGGGTGGCCGCCGCCGCCATCGCCCCCCCGCTGGCCAGAAAATCGCGCCTGGTGGTGTTTGGTGATGTTGTCATTTTCATATGGTGATATTCCTTCAAGAACAGGTGATGTGCCCACCCTACCGGTCTTGGGGTGTGAGGTCGATGACCACGGGGTAATGATCGGAGGCGTAGCCATGGCCGGGGATGGGATCGGTTCGCCAGTTGTACCCGTCGGGGGGCATGACGGTTCCATAGACAAATGCACTGCCTACGACAAACTCCCGGATCGCCGCCGAGTTGAGGAGGACATAGTCGATTGTATGCCCTGAGGAATGGGTTTTGTACAAGTTTGCTTCCTGCTTTTGATCCTCGGTGGGATCCCAGCGGGGGATGATGCGGTGGGACAGGGTGTCAATCAGGCCCGCTTCTCGATACACCCGCATAGACTTGTCCCACGGCGCGGCGTTAAAATCGCCGAGAACGACCAGGTTACGGTCGGGGGCGTAATGCTCTATTTCCTGAATGAACTCGACGATTTTGACGGCTTCGGATTCGCGATGCCAGCGATTTTGTGTTCCCGCCTTGTGATGAATTGAGAAGAGCGTGAGTTCGTACTCGTCATTAATGCGAATATCCACTCGGAGTGGGCTGCGCTGGAATTCCAGTCCTTCGCGGAACGCTTCCGGCACTCTGGTCCAACCGTGGCCGGGTTTGGGGACATCATCGAGGGAGATTCCGGTCCAGATGCGAGCGGAGGTGATGGGGAACCGGCTGAGGACGGCGTTTTCTATACCACGATAATGCCCCACATCGAATGATTCGAGGAAATCGTATCCGGCATCGGAGAGATAGGTGTCCCGAAACCACTCGAGGGCTTCTTTACTTTCAATTTCCTGAACGGCGATGATGTCGGCGTCAATAGCCCGGATGGATTGTGCCAATGCGCTTGCCCGCTCTTCACTGATCGCGAGGAGCATGTCGTCGTAATCTCCCTGAAGATCGGGATTGTCCTGATGATCGAAAAGATTGAGGAGGTTATAGGTGGCGATACGGATGGCGCCGGGGATTCTTGGATTCGCAACACTCTGTCCGTAGATGACAGGAGGTGGGGAATCGGGGGCTTCATCCTGGGGAACGGCGTACCGTCCCGAGCCAAAGGCGGCTCCCATGAGGGTGGTTGCCATGATCCACACAGGCCACGGTCTACTTAGCCGAGTTTTCATTGGTTTCATAGTGCGCAGTGTACGGGACTCGTTGAAGTGACGCAGGGGCGTACATTTACTTCAGGATGACCCGATAACGGGTGAATTCAAGGTTGTTTTGTCTGGCTTGGGAAGAAAAGGATAAGTGGAGAGGCGGGGAAAGCGTGAGATTGAGCATTTAAAGAGACCGCGGTTGGCATGATGAAAACTGAATTGAATGGTTGGTGGGTGCCCGCACATTGTCGGGCGACGGAAACAACCTCACCATGCGCACCAATTCACAAACCACCCCCGGAACACCCGGAGCACCCGGAACACCTGGAACCCCAGGCACCCCCGGAACTTCCAGCACTCCTCTTATTTCCGATCTCCTGGTCTGGCTGCTGGGAGCGGTCGTCCTGTTGATTCTGCTGGGCGGGTGCGCTCCGTCATCGAAGGTGCGGTATGAACGGCTGGTGTACGGTGCGGCCGATCCTCAGCCCTCAACCAACAATATAGTGACCCTGGCCTTTGGCCTTGATGACAATGGACACCAAACGGCCATGGCATTGGTGGATGGATCCGAATAAGCCAGGATCAACTCTTTTCCTCTGCTCTGAACACAACCGCCGGGACATGATGGAATGCATCATGTCCCGGCGGTTTTTGTGGGGGTATTTTTTTATGCGGCCGAATCAGCGATTTGCTGTAACTCGGGCTTCATCATTGGAGGTTTCAGCGAGGGCATGGGCCTGGAGAATCAGCAACGCCCGTGTGAGTTGAGGATCCAATCCTTCGGTGATGAGGCGGTTGACATCGGGGCGTTCCGGCATATCTTCGGTGGCATCGCCATTCTCGTGGATGAGATCCGCTTTCTGGCGAAGATCGATCGCGTCCCGGACCTGATGATCGCTCATTTTTACGAGGAGGTCGGGAATCACCCCCCAACGCTTATCCATGACCGTGGCCCCGGGACGGCGATGAACGAGACGGCCCGGTGTCTTTCCCCCATCGGGTGAGGGAAGCCGGTAATACTGAGTGGTGAGTTTCATTTTGGCGGTATTCCGTGCGATGGGATGAACGGTTTGCACGCTTCCTTTACCGAAACTTCGTTCGCCGAGAATGATCGCCCGCTTATGGGCTTGGAGACATCCGGAGACGATTTCGCTGGCACTTGCTGATCCGCGATTGATGAGCACGATGGTGGGGACATCCTCCATTTGGGCGCGACCGGGTCTGGCGCGATGGTCAGGCCAGACTTTGTGGCCGTTCTTGTCTTCTGCAGAGACAATCACTCCCCGATTCAGAAACAGGTTAGAAATGTTTACGGCGGATGTGAGGAGACCACCCGGGTTGAAACGAAGATCAAATATCACCCCGTTGGGCTGGCCAACTTCTTGAATTTCTCGCCACGCACGGCGCATGTCATCGTATGAATCTTCGGTGAATTGAGACAGGCGGATGTAGGCGATGCGGGAATTCGGATCGATCATCCAGTCCCATTGGGGAACGCCATCCTTGTCCAGTCCCTTTTTCCACCAGCCCTTGACAGAGCGGATTTTGATGATTTTTCGCTCGAGGGGAATCTGAATCAATCCTTCGATTCCATCCCGTTTGACCCCGAGTACCACTTCGGTATTTCGACTTCCGGTTATCTGGTCAACGGCGTCATTGAGACTCCAGCCGACAGTCGATTCGCCGTCCACTTCCATGATGAGATCATCGGGTTTCACCCCGCCGTAGTACGCGGGAGCTCCCTCCAAAGGATTGACTACCATGATGTCTCGGGCTTCGTTGTGCCGGATGAGGATGCCGACGCCGACAAAATTTCCCACTGTGGCCTGCTCGAAACGACGGAGTTTATCGGGCCAGATGATTTCGGAATATCGATCCAATTCTGAAGTAGCGCCATCTCCGAATTCACGGAGGATTGCTTCCTTCGGAAGATCAATGGTCTGGAGATTCTCCTCAAGGATGCGATCGAGAAGGATTCCACTGTGTTTCGCCAGTGAGCGTTCGGGAATGGACTGCAATTCCTTCAATTGCTGATCGAGAAACGCAGCCCACTGGTTAACGCGAACGGGATCACCCAATCGGGGAAAGGTTTCCTCCAGGGCTTGCGTGGTGGCGATGATGCGCAGGGCTTTCAAGCCGCCGGAAAGCATGGTCCGCCAGCCCACCTGCTCCACATGCTCTTCTGCCGCTCGGAATAAAGATGAACGCAGAATATCCTCCCCCACCCCATTGTTCCGCTCTCTCCAGTCCACAGCCAGAGCCGGATTAAAATCTTCGAGGGGATCTTCACCGCGGCGCTCAGCCCGTTTTTGACGCAAGTCATGGAGACGATGGGGAGCATATAGAGCGAGCAGCGTAACCCGCTGATTGGCCTGTTCCAATTGCTCGTTATGGGAGGCGTATAGATCCTGACGATGCGTATCTTCATACAGGGTTCGAAGCAGGTAGAGCAGTTCCCTGGCGTATAGCCAGTCATTTTCAATTTCGACCAGAGGGACCTGCTGATCCGCCCATTCGATAAGTTTCTTGACGATCGGCTCATCAAAGATGGAATCAAAGTTTTCACTGAGAGATTGAACTTCCACTGCGGTAGCCAACGCTTTTTCAAATTCGTTGTTCTCAAATTGCTCATGAAGAGTTTTGAGAGCGTCGCTCCGGTCTGTCCGACGCAGATCAACCTGCTTGGATTGGTTTCCCCGGTAGAGATCCAAGGAGGCCTGCATTCGCTTCGCATTCTCGGCCCACGCCTTCTTTTGAGGTATTTCCAGCAGCAGATCATTCAAGGCCTGCTGGTTTCCCTGCATAGCCGCTGACCACACCTGATTGGGCCACGAATGGTGAGGATCATCCTGTGAATTGGACGCGGCCAGCCCACCTCCGCCAAGTAATACGAAGAACAAGGTTAGAGCGGTCAATCGATGTGGGTGCTTATGGGTGCAAATCTGCATGGTTCCAAGGCCTTTCTTGAACAGTACTCGACGATCTCCCCAGAATCACAACCCCCTGATAGAATCGGCAATTGCCGCAAACTCCTTCAACACTTTGACTTCTGAATGATGGTTGACCATCTTACAGATGCTTCAAGTGCTCACCATTCATACCGGACGCAGAAAATGAGGTTCCGCTGACCGGGATTTATCGACCCTGACTCAATCCCGGCATGAAATCTCCTGCATCTATGTGTCCTATACTGTCAGGATGACCATTGTGTTCCCCACAGTTGTTTTCGGAGTAGAAAGCGGTGTGTCTCCCCCCTCGGGAGTGGGCGTGGCACTGTTGTTTCTGATTCTTCTGATTTTATTCTCGCTAATTCTTTTTCTCCTCATGGCCATGACCCGTCGCCGCGCCAAAGGGCGGACAAAGCGGACTCACTTAAAATCATCCCCGATGGTCGATCCCTGGCGCGAAGCTGGACGCCGGATTCAACCCGAAGAAGAGAATTCGGGCGAATTCGACCGAGAGTGATACCAGTGCTGTTTGAAGAACATAACTGGCTAAACCTCAAGGAGTCGCTGGCGCTGTGAGTTCGGGATCACGCTCACTGAAACGAACTCCAAACTCGATCACTTCAGGGGCTTCGGGGGCCATGCGCTTCACTTCATCCAGCCACATCTCCGCCTCTTTGCGATCACCAGAACGAAGAAGGAGCAAACCCGCTTTCACGGCAACTCGCCACGGATTCTCCAAAGTCTGGTTGGTGTTAAAGCAGTGCGCCCATGCCTGAGCGGCCATTCGGTATTTTCCCAACTGTTCATAGCCCGCTGCGATCTCAGCCGTGATGTACTCCTGTGCTCGCACCTTCTCCGGCAGAGCCACCAGCAATTCCACCGCCTGCTGCGGATTGCCGGTGCGGCGTAATATCAAGGCATGTCGGCTACGAATCCCCAGATCATCAGGGTCGAGTTCCCGCGCCCGTTTGATTGAAGCAAGGGCTTTCCCCCCCTGATTGCGTTCGAGAAAAACAGAGGCGATTGAGGCATGGGCGATCGCCAAATCCCCGTCAATGGCGATGACGCGGCGGAGTAATTTTTCCGCTTCGTCATAGTGTTCTCGGATGAGATAGATTTGGGCGGCATACAGTGGGGGGCGGGGATTGGCCGGTTCCAATTCGGCCGCCCGGAGATAGCACTTAAGAGCAATGTCAATATGACCCGTCATATGGGCGATTTCTCCTGCACTTTGTTGCAGCCCCCCGGAACTCTCATCCAGGCCAATTGCTTCCTGATAGGCCTTATGCGCCATCTGATTCCGCCGTTCTGCCTCCGCCATATCCCCCTGCTTGCGTGCAGCCATGGCGAAGGCCAGATGAACCATGCCATATTGCTCTCTGGCCCGCGCCACCCCGGGGGCTTTGCTGATGAGAACGGCGAGAATGGCTTCTGCTTTTTCCAGTTCGCCGGTATTGAAGTATTTGTCTGCGGCTTCCAGAGAGATTTCAATGTCCTCCCGGGACACCGTGGATGTGGTTTTCGGAGTCGATTGGGAAGGCGGGGAATTGGATGACTCTTTACAACCGGGTAGGCAGAGAGCGATCATCAGGCCGATAGAACACATTCCTCGGTGTATCCTTGAGAGAGTTATTGAAGTTCGTAATTCATTCATTGTTTCTGTAATTGTATGATGCTTTCCCCATGCCCACCCCCGGAATCGCCCAATCTGTTCGCTCTGAATTGCCCAAGTCATATATGCCCGCTGAGGTGGAGGGGAAAATCCGCGCCCGATGGGAAGCATCGGGAGCATTTCACGCTCTCCCCAATAACAACTGCCCCTCCTACTGCATCATCATCCCGCCCCCGAATGTCACGGCCGCACTGCATCTGGGCCATGCATTCAATAACACGCTTCAGGATATATTGATTCGATATCATCGGATGCAGGGCTTCAACACCCTCTGGATGCCGGGAACGGACCATGCAGGCATCGCCACCCAAACTGTCGTCGAAAAAAGACTCCTTTCTGAGGGAACCAAACGCACCGATTTGAGCCGTGAGGATTTTGTAGCCCGGGTTCAGGACTGGAAGGATGAATATGAGCAGACCATCATCGGCCAACTCCGGGAGATGGGCTGCTCCTGCGACTGGGAACGGACGCGGTTCACCATGGATGCCATGTGCGCGAAGGCGGTGCGGGAGGCATTTTTCCAATTGTTCAAAGATGGACTGATCTACCGGGGGAAGCGGCTCGTGAACTGGGATCCCGTTACCCTCACCGCACTCGCCGATGATGAAGTGGAAATGCAGGAAGTGGATGGGCACTTCTGGTATCTCAAATATCCGGTGGTGGATGATGAGGGGAAGGACATCGGAGAGTTTGTTACCGTCGCCACCACCCGCCCCGAAACCATGCTCGGAGATACCGCGGTCGCCGTCAATCCGCATGATGAAGTCCGAAAGCAATTCATCGGAAAATCAGTACGGCTTCCCCTCGTAGGGCGCATCATCCCCATCATCGGGGATGACTATGTGGTGGTTCCCGATCCTGATTCGAGTGATGCGAAAGCCCAATACGCCAGTGGTTTCCTCAAAGTCACCCCCGCCCATGATCCGAACGACTGGCTCATCGGGTTGCGGCACGACCTCCCCGTTATCAATGTCATGGCTCCGGATGCCAGTATTTCCGCACAACACGGATGGGACGATTGCTCACAGGAGTGCCAACCCATTCTCGGGTTATCCCGGGACGAAGCCCGAACCGCAATCATCAACTGGTTCCGCGATCACAATCTTCTGGAAGCAACGAAAGAGTACCGGCACAGCGTGGGGCACAGTTATCGTTCGCATGTTCCTGTGGAGCCGTATCTCAGTGATCAGTGGTATGTCAAGGTGTCGGATGATCGGCTTGTAGGCGAAGCCCAACGGGCCTTGAGCGATGATCAGTTTGAGGGAGCAAAACCACCACTTTCTTCTCCAGCCCAGAATTCCTCTGGCGATGGCGAACTCACCTTCTTCCCCGCCCGTTACGCAAAAACATATCAGGCCTGGCATGAAAACCTCCGCGACTGGTGCATCAGCCGCCAGTTGTGGTGGGGACATCAGATCCCCGTGTGGTCGAAGGAGGGTCAACTCTCCACGAAGCTCACAGAGAAGTTGAGCCAGTCACCGAAAGCTGAAATCCAGATTGATGAGCCGCGAAATCTCGCTTATGTCTGTCTGCTCTCTGATGATTCCTTGCTTATTACAGCACTTGAATCAGAAGGATTCACCCGAGATCCCGATGTCCTCGACACTTGGTTCTCCTCCGCCCTCTGGCCCATCTCCACCATGGGCTGGCCCGAACCCAAGGAATTCCCCGAGACAGAAGGCCTGCTCGAAACCTTCAATCCTACGGCAGTCTTGAGTACCGGGAGGGACATCATCACCCTGTGGGTCAGCCGCATGGTGATGTTCAACAGATATTTTAATCATGGCAAGGTCCCCTTCCGGCATGTGTACATCCATCCCATGATTCAAGATGGACACGGCCAGCGGATGAGCAAATCACTGGGCAACGGGGTCGATCCCCGCGACATCATTCATTCACACGGCGCAGATTCGCTTCGCTACACCCTTGCCCAGATGGCGACGACGACACAGGATTGCCGCGTGCCGGTGAATATGATGTGCCCGCATTGTGAGCATGGCTTCCATCCGAAGGAAACCACCAGCCCCACCGGGTATCGCGTTGCCGCTCCAGATCAAACCTGTCCGGACTGCGGCAAGTCGTGTGTGAGTGGATATGGCGTGGCTTCCAATCAAACCTCGGCAACAGATCAATCCCCCCTCGCTCGAAACACCTCGGCTAAATTTGATCGCGGCCGAAATTTCGCCAATAAAGTATGGAACGCGACTCGTTTTGCACTGTCAAATTTGTCCGCTTCAGATGAAGGGGATGGTCCCTCGGAAATTGATCGAGAGAATCTGGCTCTGGTAGACCGATGGATTCTCTCGCGACTCAATATGACCACTCGATCAGTGGAATCGGCGATTGGCGAATATCAGTTCAACGCCTACGCCGAGATCATGGAGCATTTCATCTGGGGTGACTTCTGCGACTGGTATCTGGAGGCGATCAAGCCGACCGTGAAGACTGATCCCGGGCAACAACAGGTGCTTCTGGCTGTCCTTAACGCCACCCTGCGTCTCCTTCATCCCATCTGCCCGTTTGTGACCGAAACACTCTGGCCACATGTGGAGGGGGCGGGGCGCGTGGATGCGTGTGGAATTGACCTTCCGGGAAGTGATCTTCTGGCCACCGCATCTTGGCCGGTCTTCGCTGATGACTTGTCGGACCCGGATGCAGAAGAATCTTTTTCGCTCGTCCAGGGTTTGGTGGAGGCGATTCGTCGTCTGCGTTCGGAACGAAAAGTGAATCCCCGAAAGCAGATCAAGCTGGCCGCTCCAAGGGAAATACGGGAACGCCTCCTGGACTCGAAAGTCATTATTAAAACCCTTGCTGGCCTGGAATCCCTCGAAGAGTTGGCCGATCGCCCCACAGATGCCGTGATCTTTACCCACGAGGGATTCGAGTTCGCTTTGTACAACCTGATGGATCAATCCGATGTTGATGCCGAACGGGCACGATTAGAAAAAGAAATTGTATCGTACGAAAATAAGATGCATTCTCTTCGCAGCCGCCTTGCCAATGAGGGGTATGTGAATAAAGCCCCGGCGGAAAAGGTTCAGGAAACGCGGGATCAACTTGCCGAGGCGGAATCTGCACTCGGCAACGCCCGAAATGGCCTGAAATCATTGGATACTCCTCTATGAACCGAACATTTTTCTTAATTCTCTATTTCCTACTCGGGATTCCCCTGGCCGGTTGCGTCGGTGCTGGAGGAACCCGGGATGCCGTGGATGGGGGAACGACAAAGGCGGACAGAGAATCGATCATTGCTCCGACGAGTCTCGGCACTCCCAGGCCCACAGATACGCCGATGTCCGTTGAAACCGTGGACTTTGAGACCAATGCATGGTCGTATCAGGGAAATGATGGCCATCTCATCACCACACCTCATTATCGCCTGTATACCACCATACGATACGACAGGGTGGTGAACCGGCTTCCTCTTTTCTACGAGCGGGCGTTGCAGCAATACCACACGGCTTTGGCCGATCTTCCCCTGCCAGATAAACCGATGGATTCGTATTTGTTCCAGTCCCGTCGCCAGTGGAAACTGAAAACCAATGAAGTATTGCCCCAGCGGGCAGGCATGTTCATGAATCTCGGTCGGGGTGGTTTTACCACTCGGGGAATTTCCGTGTTGTACTACATCGATTATCGAGGATACAGCAGGGATACTCTCGCCATCGCCGCCCACGAGGGCTGGCACCAGTTTACCCAGACTACTTTTCGTCATCCCCTGCCCGTCTGGCTGGAAGAGGGAATTGCCAGTTACATGGAAGGGTATTTCATGACGGACGAAGGAAAACCGATTTTCGATCCCTCGGCCAATCGTGAGCGACGGAATGAGTTGCGCAGCGCCCGCCGGGAGAATCGGCTCATTCCCCTTATGGACCTCCTGAAAAACACCCCCCAGGATTTTCTCCGCAGCGGACGAGATGAATTGCTCACTTATTACGCGCAGGTCTGGGCTCTGGTTCGGTATCTTGCCGAGGGGGAAAGCGGCGCCTATGCCAGCGATCTGGCCGAAGTGTTGACGGATGCTTCTCAGGGCCGACTGGCAGGGCGCATGTTCGCCGCCCGCAACGATGCGTCCAAGGGCGCCAGAGGAAATGACAAAACCGGCCCTGCGGTTATTTCAGAATATATAACTCCTGATCTCGAAGCTTTTCAGAGCGGATATGAACGCTTTGTTGAAACACTCACTCAATCATCCGGTCGTCCTCGCATGCGGCCGCACAGTCGCCATAATTGAACCCTGATAATCCTGGACATCTCCCCATGCTGATTGGTATTCTTTCCGATTCTCACGGCCATGCCTCCCGAACCGCAGAGGCAGTGAGGGTTCTGCTCGAAGCCGGAGCCGAGATTCTTCTCCACCTTGGTGACATCGAAACCACTGCCGTTCTGGATGAACTGGTGGGTCATAATGCCCACATCGTGTTTGGAAACTGTGATTGGGACCATCGATCCCTCGCGACTTATGCAGAGCATGTCGGGATCGCCGTGGAACATCCCAGGGGACATCTGGTGATTGCCGACAAAACAGTGGTATTTACCCATGGCGATCGTGACGAAATCATGTCCCAAACCCTGAATGAGGGCGTGCATTACCTGCTTCACGGCCATACCCATCAAGTTCGGGATGAGAAAGTTGGAACCACCCGCATCATCAACCCCGGCGCATTGTTCCGGGCCAGTCAATATACTGTGGCCGTGCTCGATCCCGAATCCGATGATCTGAGATTTCTTGAAATTCCTCATCATTCTCCCGTGTATGGAAGCCCTTGACTGATACCACGAAACAATCTTTCGACCAGACCTCGTTTTCCGTGGAGTTGGCCACAGACGCGGATCACACCGATATCTGTCGTCTTTATGAAGCAGGAGTACAGGAGGGCAATGTTCACGATAACGATACCGGAGCAGACATCGACCATATCCAGGCTGGCTATTTCAACGATGAAGGGGCAAGTTCGTTCTGGGTGGCAAGGAAAGAAAACCGAGTGATCGGCATGATCGGGGTGCAACGAACGGACCTTAATTCCGCTGAAATCAGGCGTTTGCGAGTCGATCATCAATTCAGACGGCAAGGCGTCGGGGCACAATTAATGGAAACGGCTTTGGAATTCTGTCGAGCAAAGGGATATCTGAAAATCGTCCTCGATGTTCGCTTCGACCGGGGCCCCGCTATTGCCCTGTTTGAAAAATTCGGTTTTTCTCTCGGCCGCACGCAGGAAGTCAAGGATCGAGAACTGATCGTGTTTTATCTGGATCTTTATTCAGAACCAGGAAGTTAAAGCACAACCCCCGATCCCCCGTGTGGGGGCAAGATCGGGGGGGGATTGGCCACGGAAATGAATCCGAGAGTTCCGGGGGTTGTGACTGCGTGGCTTAATCTGGAACGGGGTGCTCCTACTACCGATCGTTGTGAGCTTGCTCCACCAGTTTTTCCAGAAGTTTTTCCAGACGACGGATACGATCGTCGATGTCATTCAACCGATCATTCTCCATGGAATGTCCACGACGATCCGGCCGAGTACGGATATCAGCATCGCGATCCCGGTCTTGCCCATGTCGCTCCCATAATTCAGTAGGCATGTCGCGATCTGGTTGCATGTTGTGCCCACGCCCATCACGGGGGGCAACGATTATGCGGCGGTGGCCATCCGGCCCCTCACCGAATTCCCGAAGTTTTCCCAATTCGCGGAGTTCGAGCATCTTCTCCAGGGGAGCATCACCCATGATTTCAATACGCCCTTCACCACCGGGAAACTGGCCATCGGGAGCAAAGAAAAATGTATTGCCCTGGCTCATGGCCTTGGCGTTGTATTTCTCCGCCGTAATTTCGATCGTGTGTTTCTTACCCTTATGAATCACTGTAAATTGTATGTCATCACCGGGGTCGAGTTCCTGAATGGCCTCATGGATGTTGCCCGCTGAAGCAGGACTCTTTCCATTCACCGCCACCACAATGTCAAATTTCTCCAATCCCGCCTCGTCTGCGGGCAGTCCCTTGATGACAGAGTTGATGATCGTGGTTTCACCCTCGGTCAGCCCGAGATGCAGGCGAAGCGCTTCACTGGGTTCATCCATGACAATGCCCACCATGACCTTCGGCTGTTCACCCGGCTCACCGAAGAAACGCATCTCATTGTCACCGTGATTGAGTAATCCTCGCAATTGCCCGCGTAGATCATCTCCACCCCACTCAAAAGCCGGTCCGTCAAATTTGAACTCAAACGGCAA
>CAZLXE010000005.1:0-4569 GCA_964563005.1 uncultured Isosphaeraceae bacterium | reverse complement strand
CGCTTTTCATCATCATCCCCTGAATATTCCTCCACCCAGGCCCCATTCGGGTTTTCATGGGCCTGTACCAGTTGAAGCATGCCCGGGACAATCCCTTCAATCACTCGATGCAGAGCGGGCTTGTCTATATGCAATCGGGACATGATGCCACAGCACTCAGATGTTGGTTGAGATGCATCCAAATCTCCGATCGTCACATTGCGGCACTCTGGTGCATCACCTGTCGATGATGCCGCCAGCACAGGCGCGGAACTCAGCAGCAGAGTCGCTGCTCCATAGATCAATTTTGTTTTCCACATGGTTTTTCCTTTCATGAGTAGTGTGCTCTGGTTGTTTGGGATCACTTGATCCGTCAATGCAATGCGTCATAAAAACGCAGGTTTCCTGATTACATGGGGGGGCTGCTGGATTGATGCAACCGCGTAAACATCGGTCGTCCCCGCTCGTCCTGCCCTGATATTTCGTATAGATCAGGCACAATAGTGCGCTCGAGAATGCGTCGAAGATAAGTCACTTCATATCCTGATCCCTCCGGCATCGGGCGTGTTTCCACCAGAACATGGGTAGGCAATACTCCGATGACCGTCCCCGATTCTTTTCCTTTACTCATGTATGAATCGAGCGCTTCATCCGCGGTTAAATTAGCCAGAATGCCGGCCCGCTGCCCTCTCTGATCCGGTGAATTCAGACCCGAATGACCGTTTCCCAGACTGAGGAATTGCGCCCCGAACGCCAGCATCACCATCGCCGCCAGCGCCCAACCACTCCAGGCATGGAGCCGGTTGGTAATGGTATGTAAAATAGGATTCACTTCGATCGTATTTTCTCGGACAATGGTTTTCCGAAGCCGTACCGGAACATCAATAATCTCCGCATGAGCCACACCCTCATCAACAACACATTGCAAGGCAAGATGATCCCGTTGAGCCACCGCAATCTCTCGCCACAGATGCATGTCCTGCTCAGCAAGTTGTTCCAATTCAGCCCACTCTTCACCGGTTGCCTCTCCATCTATCAGATGGGAAATCAAAATGTCGGCTCGGTCAATCATGACGATACTCCCGTCCTTTCATTTGAGGTGTTGCGACTGTTTCCAAATCGTGGGGCGCTGTTTGATTCCTCAGCATTTTTCGCGCTCGAGCCACCCGCGTATCCACGGTTGGCTCCGAAATTCCCAAAATCTCGGCAATTACGCTCGACTTCAATCCCCGCACCGCCCGCAGGAGCAACGGCTCGCGATATTTCTCCGGAAGGTCATGCACCCGATTCCACACTCGCGTCGTTTCATCGTGGATATCCACTTGATGAGCAGAATTTTCATACCCCGTTAATTGATCCAGATCTCCTGAAGCTGCCGGACGATTCTTTCCTGATCGAGCCGCCCCCCGGGCCATATTGACAGCGATCACCCGCAACCACCCCCGGAACAGATGGTCTTCTCGAAGTGTGTGAATTTTGCTCACCATTGTCATAGCCACATCCTGAAGTAAATCATCCAATTCTGCATATCCCGGCTTATAGGCCAGCAACACGGCCACCACCCATCCCCTATTTTCTCGCCAGAGAGCATCCACCGCCTCACCATCGCCCTCGATGGCATTGCGGACTAAATGATTTCGATCCGATGTATGGGCGTTGGCGATCAAAGTAATGCGTGTCCAAGAGAGTAGATGATTGAATGCACCTTATCTGACAGCCAAACCCGGAAAATGATGCATCTTCTCAGTCAAACGCCCGTCCTGACCCTTTCTTGGAGTATTCCCATCGAATGAATGAACCGCTTCAATTGGTCATCAACCCCATGAATTCATCCAAATTCTCTACCTCTTCCATATTCATAATCACTTCCCGCAATTTGACACATGCATCCTCCCCCACCACTTTCTGACCCAGAGCATTAAACTTCACCGCAATCTCTTCCTCCGTCATCGGATCGCGGGGATCGCCTTTGGGCACATCCACCCGTTGCCGAAATTCCTTACCCGATTCCATGATGATTGTCACCTGACTGGGCTGGAATTTTGGAAAGAGTGATTCAAATTCATCATTGGGAACTACCTTGATCTTATCCATCACCGGGATCAGGGCCGGATCATCAATTCTCTCCTGGGTGAATTGAAGTGGGGTCACCTTGCCATCCATCAATCCCACGGCCAGCGAATAGGGAAGGGAATGATCCGCTGTTTCCTTTGAAGTCGGACGATACTTTGCCGGATCACCAAGGATGTCCGCCGCCCGGGCAATGACTTCAACCTTGATTTCCGTCACCGAATCAGGATTGACAGCATGCTCCTTGACAATCTTCATCATCGCCGTGAGCGGAGCGTGACTGAGGGCTTCAATAGGAAAACTCTTCATGCCGCAGTCGAGAATACGATAATGACATTTCGGGCAGGTGGGCAGGGATTCGGTGAGCATGTCGAGGTGAAACTTCCCCCCGAATTTCTCGAAGCAATGGACCAGCCCTTCTTTGCCATCAATCACATGCTCCGGCCCGCTGTAGCCCCGAGACGCGAGCATGGCCGCCTCGACCCCGGCCCGGGTGGCCATGGGATCGACTGTATTTTTCATATTGGTCAGTTTTCCCGCCGTCACCGCCCCGAGGCACATGGACGGTGAGGTGCTGATTCCAATCGCCTGTTGAATCTGCTCCGGAGGCAATCCCATCATCCGCCCGGCCACAATTGGGGCAGCGATGCTGGTGATGGTGGCATGATGCCAGCCATACTCACGCACCCCGGGATCGCCGAACTCCGCCAGCCGCATCTCAAGTTCATGCCCGATGATCGTCCCCAGAATCAGGGCCTTTCCTGCTCCAACCCCGGCAGCCACACTACCCGGAGCCATCATTTCACAGATCGACAGGGCAGCCGGAATAATGTCTGATGGGTGGGCCGGATCCGCCTTCCAATAAATATCATTGTAGTCCATCGCCCTTATGCACAAGGCATTCAGTAAGGCAGCTGAAACAGGATCGGTCTTGAACCCACTCCCAAAAACAGTGCAGGAATTCGCCCCCCCCATCGACCGAAAGTGGTCCAGCATAATCTGAACATCATGTTGCTGAGAGCCGCCGAGAGCGCACCCGAAACTGTCAAAGAGATAGAGTTTGGCGGTTTGGATCGCCTCTTCGGAAAGGGAATCCCAAGTGAGATTGGTCGCCCACTCGGCGAGAGTCCAGGAAATAAAATCGGTGTTTTGCTTGGTGGTGTCGTGTCCGGCCATTTGTTAACCCTGTAGGGTGGGCATTCCCCACCAATGAATTTTGCTTCGTCTCTTTCGGTGGGTGTGCCTCACGCATTCACCGCAGCAGTGTCGGTCACCTTCCGAGCCACTTCCTCCGCTACTTCCATAGTCGTACTCGGCGTGCAATCCTTCTTCACATCGTAAGTACCTACCTTTCCTTCCTTAATGACCGTGGCAATTGCAGAGTCCAGTCGCCGGGCATCCTCTGCTTCACCCAGCCAATCGAACATCAACTTCGCCGTCAGGAGCATCGCCATGGGATTGACCTTATTCATCCCGTCATACTTCGGAGCCGATCCGTGCGTCGGTTCAAACACGGCATAGTCATCCCCGATATTGGCTGCACTGGCAAAGCCCAACCCCCCCACCAGCCCCGCACAGAGATCGGAAACGATGTCGCCGAACATGTTCTCCGCCACCAGCACATCGTAATCCTGCGGATTCTTGATCATCCACATGCAGATCGCGTCGATATTCGCCTCCCACAGGGGAATATCCGGGTAATTCTTAGCCACTTCCCGCGCCACTCGCGTCATCAACCCTCCGGTTTCCCGGAGAACATTGGGTTTTTCCACCAGCGTAACGGACTTCCGATTGTGCTTCTTCGCAAACTCAAACGCCTGCCGCACGATGCTCTCGCACCCCTGCCGGCTCATGATCCGGGTGGACAACGCCACATTCTCCAGCCCCTTGTCCTTCCATTTCTTCATCTTGGGGTTGACGCACATTGCTTCATACACTGATTCGGGAAGGGGAAACCATTCCACTCCACCGTACATCCCCTCCGTATTTTCCCGGAAGACCACCAGATCGATGTCATCCCGGTAATTGAGAGGATTGCCAGGGTACGCCCGGCAGGGACGAAGATTGGTGTGCAGATTGAACAGTTGCCGCAATTTTACGATCGGGCTGAAATAAACCAGGCCGGTGTCCTTCAATTCCGGGTCGAGTTCATCCTGTGCCTCCTCGCGGGGCTTGCTCGTAATCGCCCCGAACAGAGCGCAATTAGTTTCTTTCAATGTGTCAATCGTTCGCTGGGGGAGAGGATCGCCCTCGTGGCACCAGAATTCCCAGCCGATATCAGCCGGGATATATTCCGCATCGAATTTCATCGCATCGAGCACGAGGCGGCACGCCTCCATCACATCATTTCCCACGCCGTCACCGGGCATCCACGCAATTTTATATTTGGCCATTGGAATCGAATCTCTGGAGAAAAGAAGTAAGAGCAAAAACTACTCAATTAGGGTGAAGTATAGTCTGAGTCTATTGACACTTCACCCTGCCCCCAACAATCGTCGAATCTGATTTTCCGCCCCCCCC
>CAZLXE010000004.1:59919-64976 GCA_964563005.1 uncultured Isosphaeraceae bacterium | reverse complement strand
CCCACGGTCAGTTTTACTCGTTTGGGTTTTGCGGCTGCGCTTCCGGAGGCGCATCCTCCACAGGCGCCACCTTTCTTTTTGGGGACTACGATTCGGAATACGGCGCGGAGGCCCCAGAGACCGATGAGGGTGACGATCCAGAATTGCCAGTCGGACCAGGGCATCAGGGGATTCCCATCCAGCCGAGAGATTGGTAGGTGATGAAGGCGAGGGCGTAGGCGAGCAGTGACATGTAGGCGAGTTGGAGGGCAGCCCATTTCCAGCTCCCCGTTTCTCGGCTGGTCACGGCGAGGGTGGGGAGGCACTGCATGGCGAGGACGAAGTAGATGAGGATGCTGGCGGCGTTGCGGGGGGTGAAGAGGGGTGAACCATCTTCGCGGGTAGATCCCCGGAATCGGGTCAGCAGGGCCTGTTCATCGTCGGCATCCTCTTCGCCGGTGAGGACGACGGTCATGGTGGAGACAAAGACTTCGCGGGCGAGGAAACTGCTGAGGACCCCGATGGTGATCTGCCAGTCGCAACCGATCGGCTCGAAGACGGGGGCGACGGTCTGGCCGATGCGACCCATGAAACTGTGGGCGCTGGCATCTTTGGCGTATTGCTTTTCCAGAGTTAGCACCTGTTTCTGCAAAGATTCGGTTTGGGCTTGGTCTGAAGAGGAGAGGGTGGTGACCTGGGTGCGGAGCGCATCGAGTTCCGGGGGCGGGGCTAAGGTTGGATAATTTCCCAGCCACCAGAGGACGATGCAGATGGCGAGAATGACGGTGCCCGCTTTTTTGAGGAAGACCAGAGCGCGATCCCAGGTGGTGAGCAGGGCGGTGTAGAGCGAAGGGATTTTGTAGGTGGGTAGTTCGAGCACCATGGGGTGGGCGGGCTGACGGAAGAGAATGATGCGGAGGAGCAGGGTGGAGATGATGGCGGCGCAGGCGCCGAGGAGATAACACCCGGCGAAGGCCACTCCGGCCAGGAAGGGATGATCTTTGAAAATGAGGCCGATGAGCAGGACATAAACCGGGAGCCGGGCGGAGCAACTCATGAAGGGGGCGACGAGGATGGTGGCGAGGCGATCGCGGTGATCGGGAATGAGCCGGGCGGACATGATGGCGGGGAGGGCGCAGGCGTGGGCGGAGAGGAGGGGGACGAAGGCCTGGCCGGGGAGGCCGACGCGGCGCATCAGGCGATCCATGACGAAGGAGGCGCGGGCGAGATAACCGGTGTCTTCCAGGATGCTGATGAGGAAGAACAGGAGCATGATCTGGGGAAGGAAGACAACGGTTCCGGATACACCCGCGACCACGCCATCGGCGAGAAGGTCGCGGATGGGGCCTGCGGGGAGCGACCCCCGGATGAATCCGCCGAGGTGGGTGAAGAGCAAGTCGATGCCATCCATGGGGAGGGTGGCGAGGGAGAAGATGACATAAAACACCCCGGCCATGATGGTGATGAAGAAGAGGATGCCGAGGATGGGATGGGTGAAGGCGGCGTCGAGGCGGTCGGTGAGGGAGTCGCGCTCTTTGCCAATGGCGTGGAGACCGCCGACGCTTTTTTCCACGACGGCATTGGACCAGGTGGAGGCGGCGTGGGCGTCGGTGGGGTTGGCGAGTTGGGCGGTGCTGATGGTGGGTTGGTCGAGGTTCTGGATGAGTTCTTCGACACCTTCGCCGGAGCGGGCGCATACTTCGAATACGGGGCAGCCGAGTTGCTCGCTCAACATGGGTTGATCGATCGTCAAGCCGCGGCGTTGGGCGAGATCGATCATGTTGAGAACGACTATGACCGGGAGTCCCTGCTGAAGGGCCTGATTGACGAAGATGAGGTTGCGGGGGAGATTGGTGGCGTCGGCGACGACGATGACGGCGTCGGGAGGAGGCGTGGAACTGATGCGCCCGGCGAGGAAATCAAGGCAGAACTGGGATTCGGGGCGATCGAGGTTGAGGCCGTAGATTCCCGGAAGATCAATCAGGGTGTAATCATGGTTATCATGATGGAGAGTTCCGATGCGGGCATCGACGGTACTGCCGGGGAAGTTTGCGGTTTTGGAGCGGATGCCGCAGAGCCGGTTGAAGAGGGTGGTTTTGCCGGTGTTGGGATTGCCGAGGAGGGCGAGGCGGCGGATGGGGGGGGTGGCATTCATCCGAGAGTGTGGGGGTCAGGATGCCCTTGCCTCGGAGTTTTTTGTGCGATCGACGAGGATTTTTTTGGCCATATCGGCGGAGAGGCCGAGTCGGGTGAAGGCAACCTGGATGATGCACGGCTCACCCTGTTGACAGACCTTGAGTTTGCATTGTTCAGTGAGGCCCATCGCGGCGAGGAGTTCACTTTCCTGATCGTCCATGAGGTGGCAGCGAACGGTGGCTTGTTCGCCGGGCTGGAGGACGGTGAGGGGGATGGACTGGGAGGAGGGCATGGGGTTTATGGTTGAGACTGATTCTCAATGACGGGATAATTGTAGCGGGAGTGGTGGGGGATGCAATAGGGAGAGGGAGGTCTTTTTTTCTCTGGGGGCAAATTGTTGGTATAACTCGGGAATGCCCCCCCAAACGATCAATCAGGTTGAGGTTTTTGGTTTACGAGTATTGATGCGGGTCGATTTCAATGTACCGCTGGGGGAGGGCGGGGTGATTTCGGATGATCGAAGGATACGGATGGCGCTGCCGAGTATTCGGTCGGTGGTGGATCGGGGGGGGCGGCTGATTCTGATGAGCCACCTGGGGAGGCCGAAAGGGGAGGGGATTGAGGCGGGATTGAGTATGCAGCCGGTGGCGGAGCGGCTGAGCGAGTTGTTGGCGGGGGTACCGGTGCATTTTCCCGGGGATATGTGTGATGGAGAAGAGTCGAGGAAAATGGTGGAGGGAATGGGGGAGGGGGAAGTAGTGTTGCTGGAGAATCTGCGTTTTCATGCGGGGGAGAAGCAGGGTGATGAGGGGTTTGCCGGGCGATTGGCAGAGTTGGCGGATTTGTATGTGAATGATGCTTTCGGGACGGCGCACCGGAGTGATGCCTCGATGGTGGCGGTTCCCGGGGCGATGAAGGGAAAGCCGAGGGTGGCGGGGCTGCTGTTGGAGCGGGAGTTAAGGTATTTGTCGGAGGCGATTGAGCATGCGGAGACGCCGTTTGTGGCGGTGTTGGGGGGAGCGAAGGTTTCGGATAAGTTGCCGGCGTTGAAGAATCTGCTGAATCGGGTGGATGGAATCTTGGTGGGTGGGGCGATGGCGTACACTTTTCTCAAGGCGAAAGGATTTGAGGTGGGGGGGAGCCGGGTGGAGGAAGACATGCTGGAAGAGGCGAGGGAGATTCTGGAGGGGGCGGGAGGATCGGGGGCGACGATTCATCTTCCGGTCGATCATGTTTGTGGCCGGGGACTGGAATCGGGGACTGAGACGGTGACGGTTTCTGATTCGATTCCGCAGGAGTTCATGGGATTGGATATTGGCCCGGAGACACGGGAGTCGTATCGACGGGTATTACTTGATGCAAAAACAATTATTTGGAATGGACCTATGGGGGTGTTTGAGATTCCGCCTTTTGATGCGGGGACGAGGGGGGTGGCTGAGGCGATGGTGGATGCGACCGGGAATGGGGCGATGACGATTGTGGGGGGAGGGGATAGTGCGGCGGCAGCTGCCGTATTGGGACTTGAGAAGGGGTTTTCTCACATATCTTCAGGGGGAGGGGCGAGTTTGCAGATGCTGGAGGGGAAGCAGTTTGCGAGTGTATTGCTGTTGGATCAGGTCGTTTCAATGGTCCCGGATGGCTGAATTCCAGAAAAAGTTGGGAAATTCAGTCGAAAAACCGCATTTGATGGAACAATAGAGGGGGCATACTGTTAAACCGGGTAGGCGGAGGTCGTTTCCACGGCGATTCTGTCGATTATGGAAGGGGGGATTTTTGGGGGAATCGTTTCCGGGAATTGTGGCAAGGTCTTGGTTTTCTGTTTTCTGATTCTTGAAGGAACCATCCCATGATGATTCGCACCGTACTGATTTCTTCTCTCGCTCTTCTTCTCACAGTTCCGGCTGACGCTCAAATCAGACCTCCCGGGGGAGGCGGAATGGGTGGTGGGCGGATCAAATTGAAGGTGGGAATGCCTGCTCCCGATTTAAAGATTAAGGAGTGGGTCAAGGGCGAGGCGTTTGATATTGAGGAGGGATATACCTATGTGGTGGAGTTCTGGGCCACTTGGTGTGCTCCCTGCCGCAAGTCTATTCCTCATCTGACCGCGTTACAGAATGACTATGGCGACAATGGGTTGAGGATTCTGGGGATTTCGTCAGGTGAAGAATTGAGTACGGTGGAAAAGTTTGTCCGCAAACAGGGCAAAAAGATGGATTACACTGTGGCTTTTGATAATTACAATGGAACACAGCGAAAATGGATGACCGCCGCGGGATTGGATGGCATTCCGGCTGCATTTATCATCAGTGATCGGGGAATCGTGCAGTGGATCGGCCACCCACTTGATGAGGAGTTCGAGTCGGTGCTGAAGTTGGTGGTAGATGGCCGCTATGACGCGCGACTGTTCCACGAGATGGCACCGACCCTGAAGGCCGCCGAGAAAGCACGGAAGATTAAGAACTGGAAACTCGCACACAAGCATTACAGCGATGTCATCAATGCCGATCCCCATGTTTTTGCATTCCACGAGTTGGACCGATTTGAAATGTATCTGCTGGAACAGGATGACACAGACCGGGCGTATCAACAGGCAGCTGAAGCCATCAAAAATCATGATGAAGACGCTACTTTTCTGATTAAACTTGCAGAGATGATTACGCTGGATCCGGATATATCCGATGCGAAGCGGCGCCTCGATGTGGCACTGAAGGCAGCCGAGATGGCGACAGACGCTTCCAGTGCGAATGATCCCTCGGGCAGAGCGGCTCAGGCATTGGTGCTCTTTCATTCCGGTAAGGTTGAAGAAGCGGTACGGCTGCAGCGTAAAGCGTGGATGATTGCTTCACCCAAGTACAAGCCGGAACAGAAACGCTTGCTCAGACAATATCAGGATGCCCGAGGTCGAGTGACGGCATCACGGAAATAATTCACCGGCCCCCGGA
>CAZLXE010000004.1:46348-59819 GCA_964563005.1 uncultured Isosphaeraceae bacterium | reverse complement strand
CAACATGGTGTCCTATTTTTTTTGTGCAGGTGGTTCGTCTGGAAAAGGATGGGGTGAAGTGGTATGGTTCTGCTATGGGAATCGATAACCTTATTACGAATCCGCCGGTTCTTCCCCTGATCGCACCGTCGATACTTTCGGCTGATTTTTCACGGCTGGGTGAGGAGTGTAGGGCGGTTCTGAACGAGGGGGGTGATCTGCTGCATGTGGATGTGATGGATGGCCATTTTGTACCCAATTTGACGCTTGGTCCTGCACTGTGCCAATCGCTACGGAACGCATTGCCAGGGGCGTTTCTGGATGTTCATCTGATGGTGCAGAATCCGGCGATGTTTGTGGAGCCGTTTCGGAAGGCGGGGGCGGATCATTTTACTTTTCATGTCGAAGTCGTTGAATCCACGGAAATCGGGTCGCTGGTGGATTTGATTCATGGGCAGGGGATGACGGCGGGTTTGGCGATTAATCCGCCCACTTCACTGGAATTGCTGCAGCCCTATATTGAGCAAGTTGATATGGTTCTGGTGATGAGCATCCAACCCGGATTTTCGGGGCAGAAGTTTATGCCGGAGGTTTTGGATCGGGTGCGGGAGATCAAAGCCCGGTTGCGGGCGGATCAGCGGCTGGAGATGGATGGGGGGATCAATGGAAAAACCGCGGGGCAATGCCGTGAGGCCGGGTGCGACATTCTGGCGGCGGCTTCGGCGGTGTTCGGGAGTGATGATTATGGAGCGGCGATGCGGGAGATTCGCGGGGGTGCTCCGGTGGCTTCATGATAGGGGTGGGTTTGGACCGAAACGGATCACTATGGGAAATCCAACTCTGAACAAGACGCTCTTTTTGATTCTCTGTGGGGATACGCCATGGGATCGGGAGAGTCGGCTGCGGGGGCGGACTGATTTGCCGCTGGCCAATGCGGGGCGGGCGATGGTGGTTTCTGAGACGGCCCGACTGGAGCAGATGGGAATTGGAGACTTGAAAGTGATTTATCATCCCGACGATGAGGCGGCGCGGGATACCGCCGGGATTTTCGCCGGTGCTCTGAAGGTGAAAACGAAAGTGGCGTTTGCTCTTGCCGACCCCGATCTGGGATTGCTGGAGGGATTGACTCAGGATGAATTCGAGGAGCGTTATCCGCGCAGGCACAAGCAATGGCTGGATGATCCTCTGGCCTTGATTCCGCCTGAGGGTGAATCGCTGACTGACGCGAAAGAGAGAGTTTTTCGGGCCGTGGCAAAGATTGTGGGCAAATCGCGGCGAGAGAAGGTGGCGGTGGTGGTGCATCCGGTGGGGTATGGATTTCTGCGTGCATTGTTTACCCGGACACCATTGCCGGAGGAGGAGGAGAATTCGGAGGAACTGTATGATGGGGGTCGGGTGGAAGCGTATGGAATCGACGAGGCGATGCTGAGGATGCTGAAAGCAGAGGTAACGGTGAGCGCGGGAAAAACAGCCATTCCCAAAACTACCGGGGTTGTCTGATCCGGGTTCCGAACTGGAGACTCATGCGGATTTCCTCGGCGGAGATATTTTCGGGGAAGAATACACCGGAGACTTTGGCGTTGCGGAGGGTGCAGCCGTTGAGATTGTGTTGGCGGAAGTCCTGGCCTCGGAGGTCGGCTTCGCGGAGATAGGTGTGGGTTAGAATGACGCGGCTGAGGTCGGCTCCCCGGAAGTCCACGCCGCGAAAATTACCTCCAGAGAGGTCGATGGAGTCACGGTTGATGGCGGCCTGATGAAAGCAGTCAATGTCTCCACCACGGAGGCAGCGGAAGCATTCATCGTCGATCATGCGGGGAGTAGAATAATCAGGTTCTGGGATGGTTTCAGACATGGGGGTAGTGGCGGAAAGGGGGAATTCCGACGATAATCACTAATTCATCGACCATGTTTCTCTTTTTTATCGAGGCAAGATTATGTCCACATCACTTTCCGATCCATTTTCCGCCCGCGACACTCTCAACGGGAAAACCGTGTATCGCCTCGATGCGCTGGCGGATCGGGGGAAATTGGAATCGATGCCGTATTCGATCAAGGTGCTGCTGGAATCGTGCCTGCGGAACTGCGATGGGCAGATTGTGATGGCGGATGATGTGGAGGCATTGGCGAATTATGACGCAAGGAATGTCGGGGAGACGGAAATCGCCTTTGTTCCGGGGCGGGTGGTGTTGCAGGATTTTACGGGGGTGCCGGCGGTGGTGGATCTGGCGGCGATGCGGGGGGCGATGGTGCGGATGACGGATAATGTGGACAATGCGAGCAAGGTGAATCCACTGGTGCCGTGTGACCTGGTGATCGACCACTCCGTGCAGGTGGATGCTTTCAATTCGGGCATGGCTCTGACCATTAACAGCGAGAAGGAATTTGAGCGGAATGGCGAGCGGTATTCTTTTCTCAAGTGGGGACAAACGGCGTTTGATAATTTTCGGGTGGTGCCGCCCGCGACGGGGATTGTCCATCAGGTGAATCTGGAATATCTGGCGAAGGTGGTGTGGGAAAATGATGGGGTTTTGTATCCCGACTCTCTGGTGGGCACGGATTCACACACCACGATGATCAATGGGCTGGGGGTAGTGGGCTGGGGCGTGGGGGGAATCGAAGCCGAAGCGGTAATGCTGGGAAGACCGATCTCCATGCTCATCCCGGAAGTGGTGGGATTCAAATTGGTGGGAAAACTAGCGGAAGGATGCACGGCCACGGACCTGGTGCTACGGGTTACGGAAATGCTGCGGGCTCATGGCGTGGTGGGTAAGTTTGTGGAATACTTCGGCCCCGGTTTGGCGGAGATGCCCCTGGCCACGCGGGCGACTCTGGCGAATATGGCTCCGGAGTATGGGGCGACCATGGGATTCTTTCCGGTCGATGAACAGACGACTCGTTATATGCGGCTGACCGGGCGAGAGGAATCTTTGATTGAGACGGTCGAACAGTATTGCAAACTTCAGGGGCTGTGGAGGGATGATGCAAAGACCACGGTGTATTCATCGTCAATGGAGTTGGATCTTTCTACGGTGGAGCCGGCGCTGGCGGGGCCAAAGCGGCCGCAGGATCGCATTGCCTTGTCGGCGATGAAGTCAACCTGGCAGGATGCTCTCGAATCCACTTTCAGTAAGAAGGCCGGTGCGCAGGCGGCTCGGGCGATGACTGCAGAAGCGGCGCTCGATCCCCATCCGGCGGTAGCGGTGGCGGATCCCGAGGTGGATGGAGTTGAAGTGGAATATGATGGAGCGACCTTTACACTTCGGCATGGGGCGGTGTGCATTGCGGCGATTACCAGTTGCACCAATACTTCAAATCCGGAGGTGATGATCGGGGCGGGACTGGTGGCCCAGAAGGCGCGGGCGAAGGGATTGACTCGAAAGCCGTGGGTGAAGACTTCGCTGGCTCCGGGGTCGAAGGTGGTGACGGAATATCTGAATCAGGCGGGATTGATGGACGATCTGGCGGCGTGCGGTTTTCATCTGGTGGGGTATGGCTGCACCACCTGCATCGGCAACTCCGGCCCGCTACCCGAGCCGATCAGTCAGGCGATCAACGAGCACGACCTGGTGGCCTGCTCGGTGCTGTCGGGGAATCGGAATTTTGAGGGAAGAATCGGGCCGGACATCAAGGCGAATTATCTGGCCTCACCGCCGTTGGTGGTGGCGTATGCGTTGGCGGGGACGGTGAATATTGATCTTTCTTCCGATCCGCTGGGGCAGGATGAGGAGGGACAGGATGTGTATTTGAAGGATATCTGGCCTACGCAACAGGAAGTGGCGAATGCGGTGCAATCGAGTGTGACGCGGGAGCAGTTTCAGGAGCAGTATGCGGATGTGTTCGCAGGATCGAACGAATGGCAGCAGGTGCAGACGACTGAGGGGGCGCTTTATGAGTGGGATGAGCAGAGTACATATGTTCAGGAACCGCCTTTCTTTACGGAATTGACGCCCGAAGTGAAGCCGATTCAGCCCATTGGTAATGCCAGGGTCTTGTGCCTGCTGGGCGATTCCGTCACGACCGATCACATCAGTCCGGCGGGGACGATCGGGAGCGACTCCCCGGCGGGGAAATATCTGCTCGATCATAAGGTTCCAAAAAGCATGTTCAACAGTTTTGGTTCTCGGCGGGGGAATGACCGGGTGATGACCCGGGGAACCTTTGGCAACATTCGGGTGCGGAATGGTCTGGCGGAAGGAAAGGAAGGCGGATTTACGAAGGATTTTACGACCGGAAAAATCACCTCAATTTATGAAGCGAGCGAGCATTACAAAAAAGCCGGGACGCCACTGGTGGTGTTGGCCGGGAAAGATTACGGCATGGGGTCGTCACGGGACTGGGCGGCGAAGGGAACATTTCTTCTGGGCGTGAAAGCCGTGATTGCCGAGAGTTACGAGCGTATCCATCGGAGCAACCTGGTGGGGATGGGAGTGTTGCCGCTGACCTTCAAGGATGGGGACAATGCGGAATCACTGGGGCTCGATGGGACGGAATTATTTTCCATTGCGGTGGATGACCAACTTCAACCCCGACAGGAAATTGCGGTGACGGCGACGAGAGTGGATGGGAAGGCAATTACTTTTGCTACGATCTGCCGGGTTGATACGCCGGTAGAAGTGGAGTATTACCGCAACGGAGGGATTCTGCATATGGTGTTGAGGCAGATGGCGGGGGGATGAATGACTGTTTCCGGTGAGATGCCTTCCGCTTCCACGGTATTGATGATTCGTCCGGCGGCGTTCGGATGGAATGAAGAGACGGCGAGGTCGAACGCGTTTATGACGGATGGGGCACCGGGAGAGGGTGTAGATTTCAGTTTGACTGCCCTGGATGAATTCGAGGGGTTTGTCAGCACCCTGATGGAAGCGGGGATCCGGGTTATTGTCATTGAAGATCGCAAGAAACCGGTTTGCGCCGATGCGGTTTTTCCCAATAACTGGTTTTCAACGCACGAGGATGGCACGGTCGTTCTTTATCCCATGATGGCGCCGAGTCGTCGGTTGGAGCGGCGGATGGATGTGGTGGAGTCGCTTCAGGCGGATCATGGATTTGCGGTGGGGGAGATGGTTGATTTGACGGGTTTTGAGAAGCAGGGGGAGTTTCTGGAAGGCACGGGGAGCATGGTGCTTGACCATAAGAATCAAGCCTGTTTCGCCTGCCTTTCTTCGAGGACACATATCTCGCCGCTTCGGGCATTTGGGGAGTATTTCGATTATGAGGTCTGCGAATTCTCTGGTTTTGATGAACGGGGCAAATCCATTTATCACACAAATGTCATGATGATGATCGGTGAGGGTTTTGCCGTGATCTGCGATGAGGCGATTCGAGATAGAGGAGAAAGAAAGCGGGTCATGGGTTTACTGGCAGCGGGGGGCCGGGAGATTGTCTCGATCACTTTTGCTCAGATGCGGTCGTTTGCGGGGAATATGCTGGCTTTGCACAACAATCAGGGGGAGCACGATCTTGTTCTGTCCACCACGGCTTATGAGTGTCTGCATGAAGATCAAGTGTCTTGTCTCTCCGGGTTTGCCCGGCTGGTGGTGGTTCCCGTGCCGACTATCGAACGAATCTCCGGAGGTGGGGTGCGTTGCATGCTGGCGGAGGTATTTCTGCCGATGCGGGATGGGGGGGAGGAGTAGAGTGGAATGAATCCTGTACTGCTGCCGAGTAATTTTCTGCGGCTATCATTCTGGCATGTCCTCGGCATTGAAATCAAATGAAACAGCATCATCCTGGACCCGAGAGGATCTGGCGAACGATCCTCATCGGGCTGAGGATAAGCCGGAGCGGGTGCAGGGGATGTTTGCTTCGATAGCCCGGCGGTATGATCTCAACAATCGATTGCACTCTTTCGGGCGGGATCAGTCGTGGCGGCGGCGGACGGTGGAGTTGTGCCGGGTGAAGCCGACGGATCGTGTTTTGGATCTGGCCTGTGGGACGGGGGATCTCACGCTGGCGTTTGCTCAAGCCAGGCCAGAATCAGTTACGGGACTCGATTTTACGCCGCAAATGCTTGACATTGCTCAAGTTAAAACTGAGCGATTTCATCGAAAAAACCCAGAGGCAGTGAAACCGGAGTTTGTGCAGGGGGATGCGATGGATCTTCCCTTCGATGATGAGGCGTTTGATGTGGTATCCATTGCCTTCGGCCTGCGCAATCTTTCTGATCCTCGGAAGGGGATCGATGAATTCAGGCGGGTTTTGCGCCCCGGTGGTCGGCTGGCTATTCTGGAGTTTCATGAGCCGCCTAATTCGGTTATCCGGACGATCAATCGTTTTTATACTTCGCGGGTCATGCCTATCACAGCGACGCTGATTGCCCGGGATCGCTCAGGGGCATATCGGTATCTGCCTCGGTCGGTGGAGACATTCTTCAGCCGTGAGGATCTTCGATCCATGCTGAAGGAGGAGGGATTCCGGGACATCACTACGAAGAATCTCACCTGTGGAGTGTGTGCGATTCATCTGGCAAAAAAATAGATCCCAAAATATGACTCATGGTTGATAGTCAGCCCTTTCATCTGGTGGGGAATCCGGGGGGAGGTCCGATAGCCGAAATCTTCTCGACCGACTGGACAATTGTGGGGGACGACCCCAATTCGGTTCGATGGAGGGGGCGGCACCGTGCCCCATCGTTGGGATTCGCGTGGTGTTCTTCATCCCGAATCGTCCTTTTCAATTGGCCAGGAGTTGATCTGTTATGGAAGAAACCTATATCGAACGCATGTTTCAGTATCTCACCTCGGGTGATCGGGCTCAGGCCCGAACGCTGATCAATGAAATTCTGGAAGACGATACGGTGACTGCCGAGGATCTATCCCGGGATCTCTATTGGCCGGTTCTGGACTTGATCAATACGCTGTTCCGAGCGGATCAGATGACGACGCTGGCGTATCACTATGCCACGCGGCTTTTGCGATCGCTGGTGGATCAGATTCAGGTGGATTTTGATTCGGTGGAAAAGAAGAACCGGCGAATTTTACTGTTTACGGGGCCGGGTGAGTCGGATGAACTGGCGGGTCAGATTGTGGCCGATCTGGCCGAGGCGGATGGATATGAGGTGCTGTTCGGAGGGGGTGGGGTGGCCAATGACGAGATTCTCAAGGAGGTGGGAACCATTCATCCGGATGTACTGCTGATGTTCTCTTCTGCACCACGCGATGCGCCGCACATTCGCAAACTCATTGACACGATCAAGGATGTGGATTCATGCCCGAATATGCAGATTGTGGTGGGGGGAGGCGTGTTCACTCGGGCGGAGGGTCTGGCGGAGGAAATCGGGGCGGATCTCTGGGCGAACGATCCTGTTGAACTGCTGTATAAACTTGAAACTCAACGGGAACGCCGGGCTACGCCAGATCAGCGCACGGTGGGACGGGGTCGGCGGAACGCCCGTTCTTCTGCGGCGTAGATTCTGGAGATTTCATTTGCGTATAAAGCTCGGTCCTCGGAACGCCAACTCCGGAGACTGGGCTTTTTTTACCCATCTTGCCACAAAATCCATAAAAACATCAAATATTTCCGGGATTGGCAACGACTTTCGGCCCTCTCGGTAGATATAATGCCATGGCTATGATGGACAAACGCGAGGAAGTCCGCCTGATCAACCGCTCGAAACGCGGGGATTCGGTGGCAATAGAGGCCCTGATTCGCAACCACCAGCAGGCGTTGTACGCTTTTATGCTGCGTATGTCAGGTCGTCCAGAAACGGCGGAAGACATTGTGCAGGAAGCGTTTGTGCGCGTGTTGGGGAATATCGAGCGATTCGACACCCGATTCCGTTTCAGCACTTGGGTGTTTACCATCGCCCGTCGCCTTTATGTCAACGCCATGCAGAAGAAGCGGCCGGTGTATGACACAGATTCGCTGGCGTTTCGTTCGAGTGGGATGGCCACGCCGGGAGGAATCAGTGCGACGGGGGAAACCAAGGCCAATATCAATCACATTCTCAACTTTGCCCTGATGGATTTGAATGATCAGCAGCGGGAAATCATTTTGTTATTTCATCAGCAGGACTGGTCGATCGCCAATATTGCGGATCATCTCGATATGCCGCAGGGCACGGTCAAGAGCCATCTCCACCGAGCACGGAAACGGATGCGACGGACGATTACGGAAAACGAAACACTTCTCCAACGGACTGAGGAGGTGTGGGCATGAACGAATGGAATGATCGAAGCCAGGAAGTGTATTCCGACTTTAACACACTTTTTCAGGATGATGGAATTCAGTCTTCCGGTGCCCGTGGTGCCTCCAGCAATCCGAGAGTCCCTGATGTGACGCGATCCGTCATGGGTCGATTGGGGTATATGAAAGTATCAGAACGGGTCGCTCTACGAAAGCGACGGCGACGCAATGTGGGTCGAGTTTTTGCGGGTGTTCTGGCGATGGCTCTCTGCGGAGGGGGATTGCTTCTCCATGAAAGTGGATCCGAGATTCGTGGGCCTGAGGGATTGACCGTACCCGGGGCATTGGGTCAGGATCTGAACCGGGGGCAACATCAACTAATTCGAGCCATTCGGTTCATCAGAAACCATGCTCCCATTCCAGCTGAATCTGATTCGCCAGCCGAGGCACCGGTCGAGGATCCTTCTCCACCATACCCGGAAGAGAACACGCTGGCGATTGGCCCAGTGGGTTGGATTTAATGGGGGTGTTCCTGATGCGTGGGTTTTTTCCATTTTTGATTCTTTGTTCCTTTTCCGTGGCGTTCGGAGGAACATCCCCGGCAGGATTTCCGACAAGGCATGAATCGTTTGCCGATGCCGCTCAGGTTCCGTCGGATGTATCACTTTTTATCCATCTGGCAGACGCAAAACAATGGCGAAAAGAACTCACCCGGCGTCCGCTGGGGCGCTGGTGGAGGGGTTTGTTTGAGGACGGTTCAATCGGTCGGGCCTGGGGGGAGTTGTCTCAGAAAGCCGAACTGGAGGGGGGGCAACTGTTTGACATGGTGTTTGGTCGGCAGGTGACTCTGGTCGCAAGAAACTCGGCGTCTCATCTGCGCAGGCAGGAGGGCGGCGTGTTTCAGAATATGGAAGAGTGGGCGCTTATCGTCAGGCCCGATGCCAAACCAATCGCCGGGGTGCTCAGTTCGCTTCGTCTGCGTCATCACCCGCCTCGCCACGGTTTAAGTGTGGGTGAACTTCCCGAGCAACAATTTCTCATTGCTTTTGATGGGGAGCGTTTGGTGGTCGGACCATCGCTTCATCCGGTATTGTTTGATGAAGTGCTTGCTCGAATGGAGGCGCCTCAGGTGGGATCTCTTGAGGATTCTGAGTCCTTCACCATGCTGCGCGATCGCTTGCAGCCGGGACGAATCGGGATATTTCTCCGGCATGAGTCTCCGGTTGGGGGGTGGTCGGCATTGTCCGGTGATCTCAAGGGGGAGGTCATCAAGTTGCGCATGGCGGGAAAATACGATCATTCACCATTTCAACGATCACGGACCAAACTGGTCTGGAATGACGGTCTGTTGGAGGCATTTGCGAGCCGGTCTCTGGCGGCGTTTGTAGAACCGACCGATATCGGAGCGGGGCCAGCAGAAACATTTATGGAAGTGGCGATCGGTCGTCCGTTCCTGTGTGATGATCTGCGTGAGAATCCCGGCAACACCCGACTCATTGCAGTGGGTGAAGTCGAGGGCCGGAGAGAATCGCCACCAGTTGATCTTTCCCTGCCCAGTATCTCGTTTGTGGTGGAGGCGAAAAACGCCAATGATGATCTGGAGCGCCGCATTGATTCGCATATGATCGGGCTGGCTCGCGTTCTGCCGAGTCTGGTTCCGACCGCCGGAGTGATCACACTTCCCTTGCCGGACGATCTGAAACGCGGCACGAATCGCCATATCAATCTCGCTCCCGTCATGCACACATTTGCGGAGGGAATGCCTCAACTGGAGCATATTTCTTTGAACTGGCGATTGGTGCGGTCGGAATGCGGCGATTATTTCGTCGGCTCGACTCATCCGGTCTGGTTGGAGGAAACGGTTAAGACGGTGTGCCGGGCGCGAAAGAACCAGGGCGAATCCGGACGGTGGACGAATTGCGGGGTGATGAACGGCGTGCAATTGAGCGCTCATCTCCGCAGTTACAGTGATCAGCCGGAGGCGTTGGTGGAGGAATCTGATGCCGCATCATTCCGCAATACCATGCGAGTGATGTCTGAGTTGGCGGCGGGGGTGAAGCAGTGTCGGTGGCGACTTTCTCGTCCAAGCGATAATGAAGTTGAAGTGAAACTGAAAATTATCCTCAGTCCTCCGGATTCGACCTCTGAAAATTGACGGTGTCTGTCTGATGAACTTATTTTCGGGCAGGACCAATCCATACAAGGATACACGCCATGTCTGAAACCCGATTCATTCCCCAGTCCATGCGCACGGAAGTCACTTCGCCGGAGGTATTTAATAAGCGGCGGGCGATTCTGAAAACCCTTGCTGTGTCGATGGTTCCCGGGGTGCCCGGTTTGTGCTGTGGGGAAATTTCGGGAAATGGGCAGGAGGGGGGTCAATCGTTTTCTCCCCTGGAATCGCCTTTGTCCTGGCCTGAGGGGATGAAGAGGACGGTCAATCAGGCATTCACGATCCCCGAGGGATTGCGAAGCGACCTGACACCGCGTCTTGCCGCCGCTACGCATAATAATTATTACGAGTTTCTCTTCGGCGGGGGAGGGCCGGTCTGGAAACATACGGGGAAGTTTGTGGTGGATCCGTGGACGGTGGAAGTGGGGGGGCTTTGTCGTAAACCACTGAAACTGGGTCTCGAAGATTTATTCCGTTTTCCACATGAAGAGCGGTTGTACCACTTCAGGTGTGTGGAGCGTTGGGCGATGAATGTGCCGTGGAGCGGGTTTCCCCTGCGGGCGTTGCTGGAGAAGGTTGAGCCGAAGCCGGAGGCGAAATTTGTGCGATTTGTGTCGGCTCATCGACCGGAGCAGATGCCGGGGTTGAAGCATCCCGGGGCGGCGAGTCACACCTGGCCGTATCACGAAGGACTGCGGATAGACGAAGCGATGCACGAAATGGCCTTCGTGGCGACCGGGGTGTATGGGGCGCCGCTGCTCAAGCAGCACGGTTCTCCGTTGCGCATCGTTGTGCCGTGGAAATATGGTTACAAAAATCCTAAGTCCATCGTCAGGATTGAACTGGTAGCAGAGCAGCCGCCTACTTATTGGTCCCGTGCCCCCTATCAGCACGAGTATGGTTTTCTTTCGAATATCAATCCTAACATTCCCCATCCTCGATGGAGCCAGAAACAGTCATATTGGCTGGATACGCGGGAGAAGTTCGACACGCCTGTGTTCAACGGGTATGAGAAGGAAGTGGGGGGGTTGTATCCCGATGAGCCAACCACGCTGCAGAAACCGGTTCAGAGAGGTAAGAAGGCGAGATAATCAGAGTTGATCCGGGAGCATGGTGTTGAGATCGATCACTGCGCCAGCGGTTTTGGGCCGGGAGACTTCCTGGTGGGTGCGGAGGAGGGTGATCAGTTGTTTCATGTCGTCCGGAAGGGGGGCCTGAAAAGTCATGGGCTGATCGGAAATCGGATGGGTAAATCCGAGCAGGGCCGCGTGGAGGGCTTGCCGGGTGACCAGGATGTCGCGGGGGGAATGGTCTTTGGTGCCTTTGGGGCCGGTGATGTCGCCATAGGAGAGATGGCGACCTTGATAATAATCGTCGCCCACTATGGGATAGCCCAGATGAGAGAGGTGGACGCGTATCTGGTGGGTGCGGCCGGTTTTGAGTTCGAGTTCGAGGAGGGAGTAATCGTCGTAGATTTCCCTAACCCGGTAGATGGTGATGGATGGCTTGCCTGATTCATCCCAGCGCACGGCGTATTGATGTTTCTTGGTGGGGTGCTTGCCGAGGGGCAGGTCGATGACATCGGTATTCGGCTCGACTCGGCCATGCACAACGGCGAGGTATCGTTTGTCGATCTTTCGTTCCTCGAATTGTCGTCCCAGCCGCCAATGGGCGGTGTCGCTTTTTGCCGCCACCATGACTCCGGTGGTGTGTCGGTCCAAGCGGTGAACGACTCCCGGCCGGGCGAGTTCTTCTCCGATGGATGACAATGACCCGCTAGCATTCTGTTGAAAGTGGTAGGCGAGGGCATTGATGATAGTTCCTGATTGATTCCCCCGGGCGGGATGGACGATAATGTCATCGCGTTTGTTGAGAACGATGAGGTCTTCATCTTCGTGCAGGATTTCGAGGGGGATGTCTTCTGCAGGGATCTCCGAACTTCGGGGAGGGGGCAGCACCGCCCGGACGACATCGCCCAAGCGCAATTTCGTGGAGGGCTTCGGTTCGCGCCCGTTCACCGTTACCGCCTGCTCCCGGATCAGTCGTTGCAGGCCGGTGCGACTGATGAAAGGTACACGATCCACGAGATATCGATCCAGCCGCTTATTGAGATCACGGGAGAGGGTGAACTCGACGCTGACCGGTGATTCGTCATCATCACTTTTTTCATAAAGAGCATAGAGGGCGTCGCGATCAACCTTGCCTCCACCATCGATGAGCTTATTTTCGGGACTTTCCGGGTTGCCTGCCGAGCCCGATGATGTGCGTGATGGGGTGCTGTCGTTGGTCAACGGGAAGGGGAATCGCCGCCGTCCTGCGCCACCGCGGAGTTCCAGGAATCAGGGGTGGAATCGATCAGTTCCTGAATAGCAGGGTCAACGGTGGCGGGTGTGAGTTGGGGGCCGGGATCTGGCGTGACGACGGTGGGAAATCCCCGCACTTGAATGGCTTGTTCGAGGGATTCGATGCGCTGTTTGGAACGATCGGCCAAGAGCGGGTATCGATCACCCGCTCTTTCAGCAGCTTTTTTATACCAAGAAGTGGCAAGGGCAGCATCTCCCTGGGCTTCTGCGATGGCGGCCTGTCCCGTGCAGGCGCCGATGGCGAACAGGGTCATTCCAGACTCGGCATCTGTTGATTCGCTGGTCTCATCCAGAATGCTGTTGTACAAAGCGATGGCGCGACCGAGATAGTTATCCCGCTCTTCCGGGGAGAGCACTTCGGGGGCGACACCTGGAGTGGATGGATTGTTGAGAGCCCCAACCGGTCGCTTGATCTGGATCGCGGCAAGGAGTCGATCTGCGGCCTGCATGCGGGCAATGAGGCCGATGCCGTCTGTTTTTTTGTAGGTGTCAGCGATGTCTTCGTAAGATCCTGGGAGAGCATCGCCCTGTAAATCGATAAGGGCTTGCCAGGCCTCGTTTCTATGGGCTACCTTCCCCTCGCGGAAGCGGACCATGGACATATAGGCGACGACCGCGATGAGAATGACGAGCAGCCAACTCGGGCCTTTTTTCTTCAGCCAATCGACGAAGTCCTCGTTGAGTTTACTTTCGGTGAGATCGGAAGTGTGAACTTCCTTCAGGCGGTCGCGATCCATGACGGTATTCCTTGAGCTAATGCGGGCAATGAGGCATGGTATCCCAAGAATTGAAGATCGGCAACGCGAGGCAACCCCCGGACTTCCCCCGGACT
>CAZLXE010000004.1:43790-46248 GCA_964563005.1 uncultured Isosphaeraceae bacterium | reverse complement strand
CCCAGGTTATTGGAGATCAATCAGGCCGGGATCCCGGCTCTTTTACTATGCTGGGGGTATCTTCTCTTGGAATCAGCGAGATGACTTCAACATTGAAGGCAAACGCAGCAAAGGGACCGACCAGCCGTTCTCGACCGAAGGCGTCGGTTTCGGACATTTCCTGTTCTGGGGTGAGCCGAATTCGTGGGGTTAATACGCCTTTGAGAGTTAGCACATCCAGTTCCTTGTGTACTTCCAGCTGGCGGAGGCGATGTACATCGGACTTTTTGAGTCGAACCCAGAAGGGTTCGCCGAGGGCGGTATCGGTGACGGGGTCTACTGCTGAAACCTTGATCTGTGAACCGCTGCTGGTCGCCTGAGAGTCCTGGATCCTTACTTGCCAGAGGATTCGGCCCCGAAATTGGCGATTGGCATTGTTCAGCCAGCGCTCCACTTCTTTCTGATAAAGGGTACGGGCAATAGAATTCGGCTCACCCTTCTCGTGGTTCCCCAGTTTTTCAGCATAATTCTTGACCAGGGCTCGGTAGAGGGCGCGAGGGCTGGCGTCGGGCTTGGATTCGTCGATGGTGATGCGTTTGGAATCGTCTGGTGTGGTCTGGGTGGCGGCTTCTTCTGCGGTGAGATCCCGAAGGGCGAATTGCTCCAGGAGCCGTTGCACTTCCGCTTCCAGAGAGGCGATCCGACGCAGGGCCGCCTCATGCTCGAGACGCAGATCGGCGAGTTCGGTCTTCAATCGCTCATTCTCGCGGCGGAGATCATTGCCGCTCTGTCCAAGCCCCTTCTGGGCGGGAAACAGGGTTAAAATGAGGGTCAGGGCGATGGTGAGGGGGTGTGGGAGGGATTTCATCATTGAATCTCCTGGGACCGAGGAGTGGTTTACTGAAAAGTGGTGAATTTTGCTCAGATAATGGGGGAAGGATCGTTCCTAGATGTACGATACACCCATCATACGCACGGTATGTCGGCATGTCTGAGGCATGAAGTTGATATCAAACGGGGAATTTGTGTCATGGGGACTCGAGTCCGAAAATCCGCCGATTTTCGCTGAAACCCGGCGTGGGGGAAGCCGTAGGGATATGATGGAGGGGACATACTTGGAGCACAGACCCATGGACGACATTCGACGCATTCTCAAGATGGCCGCCCGACGCATTGAATGGGGCCGTTTTTTGGATCGGTTGCATTCCATCGGGATGGTCGTGGCGGGGGTCGCTCTGGTGGTCATGCTGGTTGATCACACCTTTTCTGAGTCATTCGTGCTCTGGTGGTGGGGGGGACCGATCCTGGGAGCGGCGATGGGTCTGGTGACGATTCTCTGGTGGAGCCGGGGACGGCGGACGGAGCATGAAGTTGCCGTCCGGGTCGATGAGCAACTGGAATTACGGGAAAAACTTTCCACGGCGCTGCATTGTGGACATCGGGATGATCCATTCGCCCGGGCGGCGGTCGAGGATGCGGTGATGGTGGCCCGCGAACCCAGGAATCTGGAGCGGACGAAACGATCATTCGCTATCACGGCTCCTCGCGGGTGGTGGATCAGTCCGCTGCTGGTTTTGCTGACGATCATGGCGAACTGGCTGCCTCAGGGGGATTGGTATCGTTCCGAGGAGGCGAGTCCCACGGAGGTTCAATTGGCCAAAGTGACGGTGGAACAAACAGTGGATGCGGTGATCAAGCAGATTGAAGAGAATCCGGAATTGCAGGAAGCGATGGCGGATGCGTTGGGGGATCTTGCGGTGCCGGATTCCAATCCCGACAAGCCGCGTTCTCCGGAGGAAATAAAGCGGGAAGCCCTGAAGAAGATCACGGATCTGAACAAGAAATTGGATGACATCATCAAGGGTGAAAAAGGAAAGACGGCGGAAGCGATTGAGCGGTCACTCAAGCATCTGGAAACGCCGTCCAAGGGGCCGGCAAAGGACTTGGCCGAGGCGATGAAGAACGGTGATTTCGGGGCGGCCAAAAAAGCGTTGGAGGAGATGGCGAAAAAGATGCAGAAAGGTGAACTGAACGAAGAGCAGAAAAAACAACTGGCGGAACAATTGAAGAATCTTGCCGACCAGATGGACAAACTCGCTCAGCAGCAGGGGCAACTGGCTCAGGCGTTGAAGAATGCGGGCATGGATCCTCAACTGGCGAATAATCCCCAAGCCCTCCAACAGGCGATTCAGAATAATCAGAATCTCAATGAGCAACAGAAACAGCAACTGCAGCAGATGGCGAAGGCCCAGCAGCAGGCCAATCAGATGATGCAGGGGATGGGGCAGGCCATGCAGCAAATGGCTCAGAACATGCCGAACGGCCAGATGGGTCAGGGTATGCAGCAGATGCAGAATCAGCTCAATCAGATGGAGCAGATGCAACAGATGCTGATGCAGGCCCAGGCGATGGCGAACATGTGTCAGGGACAGTGCAAGGGGCTGGGGCAGGGGTTGGGCATGCAACAGGCCATGCAGCA
>CAZLXE010000004.1:10900-43690 GCA_964563005.1 uncultured Isosphaeraceae bacterium | reverse complement strand
GGGGACAAGGGGCCGGAGGGAAGGCCCCCATCGCCCCCACCCCCACCAAAACCACTCTTACCAAGGCGGAGGTCAAAACGACCGGCGAAGGTGGAGTGGTGGCCCGTCAGTTCTTCAAAGGTGAAGTGGTGCGTGGAGAAGCGAAAGTAAAAATGGTTCAGGCAAGGGTTTCAGAGATGACCGGATTTGATGAAGCCCTCACCGAAGATGATCTTCCCCGTCGCTATCACGAAGCCCATAAACACTACTTCGGTGAACTGGAAAAAATTGTGCGGGAAGTGGTGGAAGAGGACGATTCCCCGGCACCCGGCCCCGCCTCCGGGGAAACGAACCCTCAAGAGGGCGGGTAAACTGTCGGGGTGATATTCCATCCTCCCTCAAGCCCGATTAAAATTTCGTTCAAGTGGTTGGTTCCTGCATTTCTGGTGATTATCTCATGGCTGGGGCTGACTATTGGCTGCGGTCATTCAGACTTAACGCCATCGGTCGTGCTTTATGTTTCTGCCGATGAGCATCTGGCTCGTCAGATCATCGCCGTCTTTGAAAAGGAAACGGGCATCCGGGTGGATATACTCGGTGATAGTGAGCTCAAGAAAACCACTGGGTTGGTGGAGCGGCTGCGGGCGGAGCGAGATAATCCAAAAGCGGATGTGTTCTGGTCCAGCGAGGTGTTTATGACCATCGCTCTGGCCGAGGAGGGGGTGCTGGCCGCTCATCACTCGACTGTTACGGAGCATTGGCCGGCGGGGTATCGGGATTTGGCAGGGAAATGGTATGGATTGGCGAATCGGGCGAGGGTCGTTGTGTATGCCGAAGATCGGATACCCCTTTCGGAATTACCCACCACCTGGATGGAACTGGCTGATCCAAAATGGAAGGGGCGGTTGGTCATGGCCGACCCCCGCTTTGGCACTACGGGTGGGCATCTGGGGGTGATGAAGTGGTATTGGGATCGGGAATCAGGCCAAGAGATGTACACATCATTTCTCCGGGGTCTGGCGGCAAATGGAATTCAGTTGCTTCCCGGCGGAAATGCGGCAGTCGTTGATGCAGTCGCCCGGGGAGAGGCCGATCTCGGTCTGACGGACACCGATGATGTGTGGGCGGCTCAGGCAGGGGGATTGAAGGTTGGGGTGATCTACCCCCGGCATAAGGCATCGACGGGGGAGAATGATTCCGGGGGGGGCACGCTGCTTATCCCGAATACGGTCGCCTTGATCAGCGGAGGGCCACATCCGAAGGAGGCCGGGCAGTTGATTGATTTCCTGCTCTCGGAGCGAGTGGAGAGGATGTTGGCTGAATCTCTTTCTCACAATATTCCGGTGCATTCATCATTGGCCGAGGCGTTTCCGGAGTATGCCGTGGAAAATCCTCTGAAGGTTGATTATGTTGATGCGGCCGGGATGCGAGTGGATGCGGTTGAAGAAGCCATGCGCATTCTCACCGGTGGGGGAACAGAGCGGGGGTCAGAATAGGTGCGCGGGTTGGCGTGGATTCCTCCGGTTCTGGCGGTGGTCTTGTTCATTCTCTCGGTGGGGTATCCCCTGCTGATGGGCGTGGGCATACTTTTTTCATTGCCGGAAACGACGGTTCAGAATCAACCCCTTTTTCAACTTCTTCTTACCACCGGGGGCTGGGCGTTGGGGGTAACGCTGGGGGCTATGGGATTGGGCTGGCTGCCGGGACGGGTGTTGGGTTCGTCCATTCGGCGGAGGGGTTTTCTTTTTCTGGTTACGCTGATTCTGATCCCTCTGTGTATTCCTCCTTTTGTGCTGTTTTATTGCTGGTATCAGGCGTGGCCGGCAGATTCCTGGCTTTTTCGTTGGGCGGCGGAACAGAATGCGGTTCCTCTTCTCCGGCAGTTCATGCTCTTTGCGGCGCTGGTGGGCTGGTCCTGGCCGCTGGTGGCGTTGTGTGTGGCGGGAAGTTCGGCGAACATCCCCCGGGAACGCAGTGAAATGATGGCGTTGGACGGTGCGCCATTCTATTTTCGGTGGCTCGATGCTTTCCGGGTTGATCTTCGCGGATTGCTCACCGGGGGGTTTGTGGTGTTTCTCCTTGTCTTCACCAATACCACTAGTTTTGATCTCGCTCAGGTGTTCAGCATCGGCAACGAATTGAGGGCATTGCGCGCACTGGGGGCGGACCAGGCCCAGATTATGCAGGTGGCGCTTCCCGGGGTAATGGTGGCCATTGGAGGGGCGGGCGTGGTGTGGTGGTTCCTGGTGAAGAAGCAAGCAAACACAACCATTGCCATTCATGTGGCCCGACCCGGACTCATCGCTCTCACCCTAAGTGGCATTCTCTGGGGAGTGGCGATTCTGCTGCCTCTGTTCCTGTTCATTGTTCATCTTGCCGGGTCGGGATTCATCGCCAACCGAGGGGGCGAATTTTTCCAGGCCCACGGGCTTGCCACCATGCATTCGTTGGAAGTCGCGTTTTTCACGGGTATCCTCGCCATCATCCTCACGGTGGGGTTGGCGTTTTTATGGTATTCCCAGCATCGATCGATCCGCATGCTGGCCACCATGCTCTCTGTGGGCATGTTTATCACCGCTCTTCTTCCCGGTACGCTGGTTTCGGTGCTGTTCGAGAGTGCGTACAACAGAGTGCTTTTCGGGATCGTGTCGCTGGATGTCGAAATATACGAAACCCCGTTGATTCTCATCCTCGGTTCGATCGCTCGCTATGGATTCATCAGTGCTCTGTTGGGACGGTGGATCGTGATGGCCGAACCCCGATCGCTTGCGGATCTTCGCCAACTCGACAATGCCACCACCCTGTCTGGTATGCTCATTTCTGGAAGCACGAGATACATGGCAGGGGGCGGGGCGGCATTTTGTCTGGTCTTTGCCCTGGCACTGAGTGAAGTCGCTCTCACGGCACAGGTGCAGCCGATTCAATTTCGGGTGCTTACCCCCACCTTACTGGGGGCTATGCACTATCGACAGCCGTGGACGGTGGTGTTGGGGGCGGGTTTGTTGATTGGGACGGCGATTGTGGCTGCAGGGATCACCGCATTGTTGTGGGGATTGATCATACGAAAGCAAAGAAACCCCAAGGCCATTGTTCTGATATTTCTGATGTTCCTCTTACCGGGGGTGGCGGGCGGATGTTCCGAAGCGGAATCCGATCCCACTTCTGCGCTGAATCCAATCCGCACTTTTGGAGTAGCGGGAAATTCTCTTGGTCAGTTTCATTATCCCCGGGGTATTGCCGTGGATCGGTTGCGGGGTTTTGTGTATGTGGTGGATAAGGAAGCCCGCGTGCAACGATTCGATCTGTTGGGCACTCCCCAGTTGGAATGGCGCATGCCCGCGAAGGAAAACGGCAAACCCACGGGCATCAATGTCGGCCCCGAGGGCAATATCTTCGTTGCGGATACCCATTATTTCCGCATAATCAAGTACACCCCTGAAGGCCAGGAACTTCTCCGCTTCGGGTCATACGGCGAAGGGCCAGGGCAGTTCATCTATACCACTTCGGTTGCTTTCGGGCCGGAAGGTACGCTTTATGTTTCCGAATACGGCGGGCACGATCGCATCCAAGTATTCGACACGGAGGGCCAGTATCTCTTTGAATTTGGATCGTTTGGGGAAGAAGAAGGGGAATTCAATCGGCCACAGGCGATGCAGTTCAACCCGGAGAAAACCGAATTGTATATCGCCGATGCCCTCAATCATCGAATCGTAGTGACCGACCCGAGGGGACACTGGCTTCGCACATTCGGGACACCGGGACGGGGACCGGGGCAACTCCAATATCCCTACGACCTTACCCTTCTCGATGATGGATCGCTACTCATTTCAGAGTTCGGGGGTGACCGCATCTCCCATTTCACTGGTCAGGGCCAATTTATAAATGCTTTGGGGAGTACGGGTCGGGATGAAAGGCATCTCCTCAACCCTTGGGGGGTCCAGGTTGCAGGTGAGGAAACTTATGTCCTCGATTCCGGCAACAACAAAGTCAAAGTTATTTCCACGCCGAAACCCTGAATCGGAGCCATTCAACTTTCTCGGCTAAGATAGATGAATCTCACATGGCTGACCTTCTTCCCATTCAGTTTGACCGACCGATCTGGCTGTGGCTGTTGTTATTGCTGATCCCGGTGTATCTGATCTCGCATCGGAGTGCCGGCGGTGGGGGATTGTCGCGGATGAAGGCGACGGTGAGTTTTGCGTTCCGTACTCTGATTATTTTTATTCTGTCGCTGGTGCTGGCCGAGCCGAGTTGGGTGCGGACGGGGGAGGGGATCACCACGACGATCATTCTGGATCGCAGCCAGTCGATTCCACTTCCCCTCAAGGCGAGTTCGCTCAAGTTTCTTCGGGAGGCGGCGGAGCACAAGGACAGCCCGGATGATCGTATTGCGGTGATTACGGTGGCGAAGGATGCAGACATTGCCGCCATGCCGGATAAGTATTCGGCGGTTTCGGCGGGGGTGGAGCCGGCGGATCTTTCGGCGACCAATCTGGCGGCAGGGGTGCGACTGGCGCTGGCGATCATGCCGGAGGATACGGCGAACCGGATCGTGATTGCCTCTGATGGGAACGAAACGATTGACAGCGTGCTGGCCGCGGCGGACATCGCCAAGGCAAACGGGGTTCCGGTGGATGTGCTGGTGCTGGAATACGAACATGCGAATGAAGTAACCTTCGACCGCATCGTGGCTCCGGCGCGGGCGAGGCCCGGTCAATCGACAAATCTAAAACTCGTATTGCGGAGTCAGCGGGAGGCCAGCGGAACGGTTTCGCTAACGATGAACGATACACCGATTGACCTGAATGGGGATGCCCCCGGCAGTGGGTTGGCAGTGCAATTAGAGCCGGGCGTGAAGGTGATTCCGCTCACCATCGGCATGGAGGAAGCCGGGCCTCAGCAGTTCAAGGCGGTGTTTGAGCCGGATAATCCGGAGCAGGATCGGATTGACCGAAACAATTCTGCTCTGGCGGTGACATTTGTGGGGTCGGCGGGGAAGGTGCTGATTATTCGGGACAGCCCGGCAGAGTCGCGGCACCTGCTTCGCGTCTTGAAGGAATCAGAAATTGCCGTGGAGGAAATAGGGCCGGGGGCGTTGGTGAATGGCCTGGTGCAGTTGGCGGGATACGATGCCATCGTACTGGCGAACATGCCTCGCTGGGCGTTTGATGATGATCAGGTTCGGGACTTGCATTCGTATGTCCACGATCTGGGGGGTGGAATTGTGATGCTGGGTGGTCGATATGGTTTTGGGGCCGGGGGCTGGATTGATACCGAACTGGCAAAGGCCATGCCGGTGGATATGCAGCCGCCCCAATCGCGGCAGATGCCTCGGGGAGCATTGGCTTTGATCATGCACTCCTGCGAGATGGCACAGGGAAACTTCTGGGGACAGAAGGTTGCTCAAGCCGCGATCAACGCCCTCAGTCGGCTCGATTATGTGGGCATCGTGGTGTTCGGCTGGGGCGGGGGATTGGCGGCGGGAGGTATCAACGGATGTACCTGGGCCTTTCCGATGCAGGTGGTGGGCAATAAGTCGGCGGCGATTGCCGCAACGAAGAAAATGCAGGTCGGCGACATGCCCGGCTTCGGACCTTCCATGCAACTCGGATTGAATGGGCTGACAAGCATTCGGGCGGGGCAGAAGCACGCCATCATCATTTCCGATGGCGATCCGGGGCCACCCAACGGCAAACTGCTCAAACAATATATCCAGAGTAATATCACCGTGACGACCATCATGGTGGGGGGGCACGGCACGGCAATGGATCTCAATAAGATGAAGACCATTGCCAATAAAACCGGGGGTCGGTTCTATAACATCAAGAACCCCAAGAAACTGCCGCAGATATTCATCAAGGAGGCGCAACTAATTTCCCGGACGCTGATTCAGGAGGATCTGTTCCAACCGCAGGTCATCAGCCGGTTACCCGGTCCGGTGGAAGGATTCTTGGGGGTGCCGACGATTCAGGGCTATGTGCTCACGGCGGCCCGCGAAGGGCTGGCGCAGACACCGATTGTGGTAGCGACCGAAGAAGGGAACGATCCGATTTATGCGCATTGGAATTATGGTCTGGGAAAATCCATCGCCTACACCTCCGATCTTACTTCGACCTGGGGAACTTCATGGGTGGCCTGGGATCGTTTCCGCTCTTTCTGGGAGCAATCTATCCGTTGGGTTATGCGGCCGAGTTCACCCACGAACCTTCTGGTGAATACACGGCGGGAAGGGGGACGGGCGATCGTGGAAATGGAGGCATTGGAGGCAGACGCCTCTTTCGTAAATTTTCTCAAGACAAGTGCGGTGGTGATTGGTCCGGATCATGAGCCGGCTCCATTGGTGCTGCAGCAGGTCGGTCCGGGTCGCTATCGGGGGGAGTTTCCCGTAGGAGATGCGGGGGCGTATCTGGTCAATATCAATTACAGCGCGCCAAGCGAGGGAGCGATGCAACAGGGGAACATTCAGGCCGCGGTTACGGTTCCTTACTCCCGCGAATATCGGGCGGTGAAGCATAACGCCGCTACGCTACTGCATCTGGCGGATAAAACGGGGGGTCGGCAACTTTCTGCGGTGGATCCGCTGTTGGTCAATTTATTTGAGAAAGAAGGCCTGGAGCCACCGAGGACGCTGAAGGATGTATGGGATCTGCTGGTGATTCTTGCGGCGTCGCTTTTTGTCCTCGATGTAGCATCCCGGAGATTGTCCATCGATCCCGAGTGGGTCAGAGGCATCATGAATCGCCTGACGGGCAAGCGGCGGGTGGTCGGGCAGGACACGGTGGCGGCGTGGAAACGAGCCAAGTCTCAGGCATCGCACAAAACGAAAAGTCAACCGTCTGAGCCGCAGCGCGGGCAACGATCGGTTAAGTTTGAGGCGAGCGAGGAAGATGCGGCGATTGCCATTGATGCGGGTGGTGATTCACCGGCTGACCTGCGGGGGAAAGAAGGCAAGGCCACCCGGAAAACCAAAGTAAGGACTGGTGATGATTCCGGAGGCGGGGGTGAGGAGGATTTTACCTCGCGCCTTCTCGCGGCCAAGCGCCGGGCAATGCAAGAGACTGATGAAGGGGATCCGGGGGACGATTCTCAATGACAGAAGCCGTTTCTCTGCCTTCTCTGGATGTTCCATTCGATGATATCGAATCGGTGAAGCGCGCCTGTGTTGCGTTTCGTGAGATTTATGGCAGGGTACGGGAGGAAGTGGCCACCGTGCTGGTGGGGCAGGATGAAGTGGTGGATCAAACCTTAACGGCTCTCTTTGCCGATGGTCATGTGCTGCTGGAGGGGGTTCCCGGACTGGGAAAGACGCTGTTGGTGCGCACGCTGGGTCGCGTTTTATCACTTCCGTTTGCCCGCATTCAATTTACGCCCGATTTAATGCCCGCCGACATTACCGGTACGCGTGTCGTCGTCGAAAACAAGTCCACAGGTCAGCGATCATTTGAGTTCAAGCCCGGTCCCATCTTTGGCCAGTTGATCCTTGCGGATGAAATCAACCGGGCCACGCCGAAGTCGCAGGCGGCGCTGCTCGAAGCCATGCAGGAAAAATCGGTAACGGTAGGGGGGGAGACGCATCGTCTGGTGGCGCCTTTTCTCGTCATGGCGACTCAGAATCCCATTGAGCAGGAGGGAACTTATCCCCTGCCCGAAGCCCAACTCGACCGCTTTCTGTTCAAGATCGCGGTTCCCTTTACAACGCAGGACGAGATGAATCGGATTGTGGAGTCCACCACGCGAGGGAGATCCCAACGGCCAAAGGTTATTCTCGATGGCCCCACGATTCTGAAAGCCCAGCAACTGGCCAGACGAATCGTCATTGCTCCCCATGTGCAGGATTTTGCCATTCGTCTCGTACTGGCCACGCATCCCGGAGGGGAGCATTCTCATCGGAGCATGAATCGTTACATCACCATCGGAGCCAGTCCCCGGGCGGCGCAGGCCCTCGTTCGGGCGGCGAAGGTGAAGGCGCTGGTGGATGGCCGGTATGCCGTAAGTTTCCATGATCTCGAAAACATCGCCCGGCCTGCCCTCCGCCACCGGATTATCCGGAGTTTTGAGGCGGAAGCGGACGGGGTGACCACGGATGATATCATCGGGGCCTTGCTGGAATCCGTCCCCCGTGAAGCTGTCCCCCGTGAAACCGGATCCCTGAACAAAATTGACCCAACCGGTCACGATAATCACTCGAACTCTTCCTGAAGGAACCCCATGGCCGCATTTGGCGTTACCACCGAAGACAAACCGAAACGCATTGACGACCTGCTCGACAGCGGCCTCATGGCGAAACTCGATCGTATGGACATCCTCTCCCGAAAAATATTCGCGGGGAAACTCCAGGGGGAAAGACGGAGCAAGAAACGGGGTATCAGCGTGGAGTTCGCCGACTACCGCCATTACACGCATGGCGACGACCTCCGCTTCATCGACTGGAACATCTACGCCCGCCTCGACAAACTCTTCCTCAAATTGTTTCTCGAAGAAGAAGACCTCTCGCTTATCATCGCCCTCGACCTCAGCTCGTCCATGGACTGGGGCAATCCGGGAAAGTTCAACTTCTGCCGCCGCCTCGCCATGGCCCTGGGGTATATCGGTCTGGTCAACCACAACCGCGTTTCTCTCTATGGATTCAACAGCGAAGGGGTTCTTCCCCTCACCAGTCTGCGGGGGCGAAGGCGAACAAGGGAAATTGGTTCATGGCTGCTTGATCTCGAGCCGGGGGGACAGAGTGGATTTGAAGCCGCCATGCGCTCCATCGCCCTCGGTCGTCAGGGCAAAGGGGTCATGATTATCCTCTCCGATTTTCTGCTCAAGGAAGGGTACGAAAAAGGGCTGCGCTATCTTGCCGGTGGTGGGTATGACACCTTCTGTATCCAGACCCTCTGCCCAGAAGAAGTTGATCCCGGCAAGCATGGCCTTTCCGGAGACCTCCGTCTTACCGATCTTGAAGATGATGACACCGCCGAAGTGACAGTCAACGCCGCTCTTCTCCGTAAATATAAGGAAAATCTCGATGCCTGGTGCGGGCGGCTCCGTGAGTTCTGTGTTCGTCGCGGCATGTCGCACCTCACCGTTGATACCGGGGTGGACATGGACGCCCTGCTGCTGGACTATCTTCGCAAACGGGGACTATTGAAGTGAGTTGGCTCACACCCATGACCGGGGTGATCCTCGCCGCGGCGGTCATTCCCCCGCTGGTCCTGTTGTATTTCCTGAAACTCCGGCGCAAAACGCTGAAAATCACCTCGACGCTGCTGTGGTCGAAATCCATCGAGGACATGCACGCCAACGCACCATTTCAGCGTCTCCGCCGCAACCTCCTTCTTCTGCTGCAACTCATTGTTCTCCTGCTTCTCGCCTTTGCCGTCATGCAGCCAAGAATTCAGGCGGGAGCGGTTCGTGGCGGCAAGACGGTCATCATGATCGATAACTCCTGCTCCATGACCGCCACCGATGGTGAACAAGATGCTACTCGTCTCGACGAAGCCAAACGCCGCGCCCGCGAATTCATAGAAAAAACCTATGCCGGGGGTTGGCTGAGTAAATCTCCCGGCGAAACCATGATCGTCGCCTATGCGGGTCAGGCAGAGATTATCAGCCGCTTTACCGATTCCAAAAACGCCCTCCTCCGCGCCATCGACCGCATTCAGCCCACCCATGAAGAAACCAGCATCACCGAGGCCTTCAAACTCGCCCGCGCGTACACCACCAATGTCAATCCCGATCAGAAGGATCGCCCCATCAGCGACCCGGCCACCATTGAACTCTTCAGCGATGGCCGTATCAGCGATCTTGCCGATCATGTCCTTCGCGGCGAAACCCTCAACTATCACCCCTGCGGCACGGCAGAAACCAAAAACATCGCTATCACCGCCATCTCCGTTGAACGACCCTATGATCGACCTACTACTGTGGAGGTGTTTGCTGCTCTCGCCAACTATGCCCATGAGCCCGCCGAATGCGATGTCCAGCTCTCCGTCAACGGAAATGCTCTCGGTATTCAAACCATTTCCCTCGAAGCAGCGTCAATCAGTGATAGCACCGGCGCCCTCAGCCCCGGTCACAGCAATGTGGTCTTTCGACCTTTCGAGCAGCCCCGCAACGCCGTCATCGAAGTGGCGATGCTCACGGAAGATGATCTTGAGGCAGACAATGTGGCGCAGTTGGTTGTGCCTCCATCGAAACAATTACGAGTTGCTCTCGTTCATGCGAAGAGCCGTCTCCTGCGTATGACCCTCGAAGGGCTTCCTCTTCAGGAACTGGTTATTTTGTCCTCGGAGCGGTTCGACGCGCTCGCCGAGTCGAACGACCTGTCGGATTATGATGTCGTGGTATTGGACGATTACGCGCCAGAAACGCTCCCTGATGGACGCTATCTCAGTTTCGGAGCGACACCCCCCGTTCATGGTTTGAATGAATATGGCGAGGGGGGCAGCCAGGTTATTCTTACGGCCCAGAAGGATCATCCAGCACTGCGCTATGTGTCCTTCGACCGGCTTATCATCAGTCAATCCCGACTCCTTCAACCGTCTGATGAAATCAAGGTGATTGTCGAAGGCAGTGGGGGACCGGTGATGGTCGAAGTGTCTCGTGGCCCAATGTCCGTTTTGCACATCACCTTTGACCCCCTCGACAGCACCTGGCCTCTCGAACGAAGTTGGGTCACCTTTCTCTTCAATGCCATCGACTATCTCGGCCATCTCGGCGAACGAGTCGCTTCTCAGACTCTTCAGCCCGGTGATCCCATCACCGCCCGCCTTTCCTCTGATGCAAGGGATATCGAAATCATCACTCCTGATGCTGAAAAAGGAACTCCGGTTCAGGTGATCGATCCCGGGCAATTCAGCTGGGGACCGGCCCGTCTCGCCGGGTTGTATCAACTCACTTGGGAAGGGCCTGGCCGAATTGATGGAAAGGCACATTCAGAAGAAAATCAGACACCGGGTCACCGCCGTGCCTTTGCTGTCAATGCGCTCAGTCCCACAGAGGGCGATATCGCGGTGCGGGATAAAATCACCATCGGCACGGACAAACTGACAGGCGTGAGTGCGGATGACAGCGCCTACACCCCCCTCTGGCCCTGGGCCGTGGGAGCCACCCTGTTTATGCTGATGCTCGAGTGGTGGGTGTACCACCGACGGATACTCGTGTAACCCCCTCCGATTCCATTTGCGTTACCCGTTGCACAAAAGCGCCGATCTTGTCGAACACTTCCCCACATCCCGCATCTCGAATAATCACATGGCGATCGAAATCCGGTTCCGCCAGCCCCTTCATCGACGAGGACACCCGATCCAGAATGTGTCGTCCGCTGTCTGCCGTCACCACCGGATCATTCGTCGCCTGAATCAGGTACGCTGGCGTGGTGACCTGGCCCAGCCGTTGCCGACATGCTTTCATCGCCCGACGCAACTCCCGCACGCTGTGGAGCGTGTCGGTCTGGTAGTTGATGAGTGGTGATTCGCTGGAATTGTCCACCATGCCCGGTCGTTTCATTAAATGGAGCATCCGCATCAGGCCGTGCCAGTAGATCAGTGGGGTTACAAAGTGTGCCCGTTTATCCCGCAGCGTGAAGGGTGTGTTGATGGCAAACACCCCGCGGACCGATTCCAGTTGTTCCGCTGCGGTAAGCAGAGCCAAGACCCCACCCAGGGAAAATCCCCCCAGCACAACCTGATCACAATGCTGCCGCACCACTCCGTATCCTCGAATCACCGACTTCAACCAGTCTTGCCAGGTGATGGCTCCGAGATGTTGGGGGGCTGTGCCGTGTCCGCTGAGCCGTACTCCATACACACTCCATCCTCGATCGTGGAGATAATTGGCCAGGGGGCGTATCTGTTCCGGACTGGCCAGATAGCCGTGTGTGAGTACCACGCCTACGGAGTTCGTCGGCGCTTTCAGAAAAAACGGTTCTCCATACTCATAGGGCTTGGAGACGCCCTCTTCCGACCAGAGGGAATAGGCGTTGCTGAAGCGGCTTTGATCGATTTCATGAAGAGCAGTGGCGACGCGGGCGTTCAGTTTGCGAGAGGGTAGATTCACGCTTCGGCGCACGATCGTGGTGGCCGGTTGAATCGGCTCAAGCTCATTCGCCACCACCTGCACCATCCGTTTCAACCGGATATCGTGAAAATCGTAGTTTTCATCCAGAGCATTCCTGTCAATATGGTATTGCCCCTGGGCCACCCGCACCACACCTTCCTTCCGGGCAAGATTGATGATCTCATCCAGTGGCGCATAAGGTCGCCCCACCGACATCGCAGTCAAACCATTTTGCAAAGTAGAATGGAGTCGTATTTCTTCGCAATCCCGCAATTCCACGGCGGCGATATAGAGGGCTTTATGAAAATCAATCACCGGCACTGTGTCTCGTTTCAACATGCGCAGGCCGTAGCAGAAGAGGTGCTCAACATTAATTTCAATACTGTTGTAAATCGAGCGCATGGCTTCGCCGGTGAGCCGCCGGGCCTGCCGCCCCATCAAAAGCGCATTGCGCCGGGCTTCGGAATCAGAAAATATCCCCATGATCCGGCGTACCAGCCGCGTCCCCCGGTCGAGATAATCCGCCACCTCAATGGGTTCGCTGAAATGGATGTTGATCTCCGAGTTGCCCAGCAGGATGCGTCCCTCAATCTGCAACTCTTCCTCTATGGTGGGGTTCAGATCCTTGTTCAGCCATTTGGCGAGCCGGAGAATGGCGTTCCCCCCCGGTCGCATGCTGTGGTAGGTAATGCTTACGGGGATAATCAGGGTGGGGGTTCTGGTGATCTCTTCCGGCCCCGCCAAGCCGAACCGCTCTTCATAGTAATTTCTGCGTTGGGCATCATTCTTTTCACACGCCCGGAGATACCGTCGCCGGCACATTTCCGCTTTCAGCGCCATCAAGGCGGCTCCGGTATGGGGTGGACCTGTGCGATCGGGACGAACAATCTCTAGCCGCCCCTTGCGCACGGTCTTTTTATTCTTGACCAGGCCGCCCTCGGGGTAGATTACCCAGCTGGATATTCCCGAGAGTAATTCCCCGATGATGATGCGATTTCGCTTGGGGTGCCTCGTGGACATCACACCCACAGAGTTGAGATAGCGGGCGAACCAGCCCTTGAACAGGGTGTGGGTCGCCAGTGAATGCACCGGACGGCCGGTTTGCTGATAGAGGGCATAAGGAACAAGAAAGGTCTCAAAGCGCGTAAAGTGGTTGACCACAAACATGGTCGGCTGGTCGGTCAGGTGTTCCGTCCCCGTCACCCGCAGCCGCAAGCCGAGCAATTTGCTGGCCAGCGTTACCATCGCCCCTGTCGCCTTGTAGATTTTCATACCCATGAACAATTCTCACAAACCGCCCCACCCAAATGCATATCCCGGAGCCCACAATCCATTTTCCCCGTGTCCTCTGCGGTGTTGAGGTATTCACAAAAAATCACGCCGCGTCGTCCAGAGGGATCACGCCCTCCTCCATCCAGGTGAACGAATCGTCCAGTATTTGCTTGGCCAACCGGTTCGCCCGGGATTGTTCATTGGTTCGCAAGGCCTTGAAATGCCCGAGGATTCGCAATCGCGCCTGACGACAGAACAGATCCGCCAATACCTCCGGAGATCCTCCAGAAGTCTGCTCTTTGGACAACATCTGGGCGTAGGCACAGGTCGTCGCCATTGCAAACAATTCTGTCCCGATCTCCATCAGGTGGCCGAGGAGAATCTGTTTTCGTTCCAGCTTATCCTGGTAGCGCACCATGCCGTGGAATAGCCCAGTCGCCAGTCGCCGCGATGATCGTTCAATGAACCGACCGTACCGGGCCAGTGAACCCATCTCTCCATGGCCGCCGGACCACCAGCGTCCCGCCAGTCGGAGCGGATACCAACCTGCATAAAATTTACCCATGCCTCCGAGGGCTTTCATTTTCTTGCTCATCGGGCTATGGGGTCGCAGCAGATCCGCCGCGACTTTCAGATGTGGGTCCAGGGCTTCTCGGGCGAGGAACAGCCGCATGATGTCGCTCGTCCCCTCGATGATGGTATTAATCCGTCCATCGCGCATCATCCGCTCCACCGGCCACGGATCTTCCCCCCGCGCCTTCAATGAATCCGCCCGCTCATATCCCCGACCCGCCCGGAACTGCATCGTCTCATTCAGGATAGACCACCCCTGCTCGCTGCAGAACAATTTGGCCATCGCCGCTTCGATGCGGATATCGCGCCCCTCATCCGCCCAGTGCGAGGTCAGCATGGTTACCGCCTCCATCGCGAAGGTTGTCGCGGCGACATGAGCGATTTTCTCTCGCCCTGCTTCGTGGCGGCCTACCGGTTGTCCCCATTGTTCGCGCTTCTTACCCCATTTGCGCACGATGGAAAGGCATTGCTTGCTCATACCGGTGCACGCAGCGGGGAGGGTCAATCGTCCGGTGTTCAGCGTGGCCAGGGCAAGTTTCAACCCCTTCCCTTCCGCCAGGAGCAGATTCTCCGCCGGCACTTTCACATCGTGAAACCGTATCAGACCGTTCTGAATGGCCCGCAGCCCCATGAAATCGCACCGGTGTACAACTTCAATGCCGGGAGTGTCCGCCTCGACTATGAACGCCGTGATCTGAGGAATTTCTTTCCCCCGCTTCACCTTCGGTGCCGTGCGGGCCATGACCACGAACATATCCGCAATTGGTCCGTTCGTTGTCCATAGTTTCTCCCCGTTGATGATGTAATGCGTTCCATCTTTGCTGAGTTCCGCTTTGGTCTGCATCCGGGCGGGATCCGATCCCACCTCCACCTCGGTCAGGGCGAACGCGGAAATCGCCCCCTCCGCCAGCCGGGGGAAAAAAGTATCTTTCTGCTCCTTAGTACCGAACATTTTTAGCGGTTGTGGTACTCCGATCGACTGATGGGCCGACGCCAACACTGCCGTACTCCCACACCATGAAGAAATCGCCATCATCACTCGGTTGTAATTCACCTGTGAAAAACCCAGCCCGCCGTACTCTTTGGGCACCTTCATCCGGAACACACCCAAATTCGTCAGTTCTTTGAGCACTTCCGCCGGAATTTCCCGTGAGGCGTCCACGGCCTCCGGATCCAGATTTTCCTTCAGATATTCGGAAACCCGGCGGACCATGTCATCCCCGATCTCCGCGTCTTCCCTGCTTTGTTGCGGAAAGGGAGACACGGCATTGGTGTCGAAGGTTCCCATAAATAACCCACCCGCAAAACTCCGGGCATCCGATCCCGCATCCCGCGCGGATTCAGCCACTTCCATCGCCGCCGCTTGACCCTCGTTCATTTTCGAGGTGTCAATAATCATCTCCTGCTCGTCAGGCGGCAGGATTTTGTTCGGCGAACTCTGATTCTCCGGTGGAAGAGCCGAACCGTTCCGGCTCGCCGGAGTCGGCAGTGAGCGCCGGGAGTTGTGATTCTTCTGCGTGTTCTGTGAGGGTCGAGTTGCGGGTTTCTTGATTTCCGGGGCCATGGTCATTCATCCTGAACTGTGAGCAATCGAGGGCATGAAATGTGCCCTGCTCGTTGACTAATTTTTCAATAAGGGGGGCGGGACGGAAACGATCGCCGAATTCATCCGCCAAACTATCCAGTGCCTTCTTCACCGGTTCCAATCCCCGCTCGTCAGCATAGCGAAGCAATCCCCCTCGGAACGGCGCGAATCCTGTTCCCATCACCATCGCCAGATCCAGACTGCCTGCCGATTCGACGACCCCCTCCTCCAGACATCGCGCTGCCTCGTTCACCATAATCAGCACGGCTCGATCGACCATCTGTTCTGCCGTGAGTTCTCGGGCTGACAAATTATCCTGCTGCCGTCCTACCTTCACCATCCGCATCACGGCCGGATTGACTTTGCTCTTCGCCTTGCCCTTCTTGTAGGTGTAGATACCGCGACCTGATTTCTTCCCCCGCAGACCATCGGTAGAAGCCAGCAGATCCAGAATGGCCGGCACCCGCATCCGCTCGCCGTATGCCTCCTCCAGCACCTTCGCCACCTTCACGCCCACATCAATCCCCACTTCATCCACCAAGGCAAGTGGACCCATCGGCATCCCGAAGTCCACCAATGCCTGATCCAGATTCTCCGGCTTCACCCCTTCCTCCAGCATCCAGGAAGACTCCACCAGATACGGCAGGAGAATGCGGTTCACCAGGAATCCCGCGCAGTCGCCCACCACAATCGGCAGTTTTCCCAGATTCTGCACCAGGCGCACCGCCGTTTGAGTGGCAATTTCAGAGGTCCCCGGCCCCGGAACCACTTCTACCAGCGGCATTCGATTTACGGGATTGAAAAAGTGCAATCCCACAAAGCGATCCGGCTTCTTCAGCATGTCTGACAATTCACCCAATGGCAATGAAGAGGTATTCGTGGCGATGATCGTATCCGGCCCGACATTTGCCTCAATGTCCTGCAAAACTGTCCGCTTGATATCCAGATCTTCCGCGACTGCTTCGACTACGACATCGAGTTTGCGAAACCCGGTGGCATCTACTCCGGGGCGAATCCGATGCATCCCCAGATTCATCTGAGCATGGGTCATCTTTCGTCGTTTCACCAGTTGTTTGAACATCCGGGAACACGACTGAATACCTTTCGCTGCTGCTTCCCAATTGATATCCCGCAGTCGGACTGTCATCCCCGCATGACTAAGCGCCCACGCAATCCCCGCCCCCATGATGCCCGCTCCGACCACGCCCCCGCGCTCCAGGGAATGCGTTTCCCCCTTTGCCTTCTTCTTGGCTTGCGTACTCTCCTGAAACAGCCACACCAGATGACGGCTGATGGGCGTACAGGCCAATCGCCCGAACGCTTCCGCTTCCAGTTTCAAACCATCCTCCAGAGTCGTGTGCCCAAACGACGCCTCAATCACTCCCAACGCCTCCAGCGGCGCGGGATATTGACCGTGCGATTTCTTCATGATCTGCTTGCGAGATTGCCCGTATATGAATTTTCGCCCCCACGGCACAGCGCTCATCATCCGCATCAACCGCGGCTGACCACTCGCCCGTTTCTTCATGACTTTCATCCGCCCGACCCGGGACAAGATTCGTTCAATGAATGCGCAGGTCTGCTCTTCCAGAAAAGCGTGAGCCACCACCCCGTCTGCGAGACCCATCCGCCGGGCCTTTTTCCAGATCATTGCCTTCCCCGTCAGAATCATTCCCATCGCCTGAGGCAGACCCACCAATTTCGGCAATAACTGCGTTCCTCCCCAGCCCGGCAGGATGCCCAGGTTCACTTCCGGGGCTCCCATACTCGTCTTTTCATAATCGGTCACCAGTCGATAGTCGCAATGCAGCGCCATCTCCAGCCCGCCCCCGAGGCACGCCCCGTGAATCACCGCCACCGTCGGCACCGGTAACGCCTTGATCTTTCCGAACACCTTCTGCCCCCGTCCCGCCTTCTCCTGCGCATCGCCTTCATCTTTCAAACTCGAAAACTCATCAATGTCAGCCCCGGCGATGAATCCATTGCTCTTCCCGCTCTTGAATACCACCGCCTTGACCGATTGATCCCCCCTCAATTCGTCCAGCAGTGTCTCCAACTCACCCATCGCAGAGGTGGAAAATGTATTTACCTTTGCCCCGGGTACATCAAAGGTCAGCCAGGCGATGTGTCCTTCGTCAATATGCTTTGTCCATGATTGGGTGTTCATTATGCGGCCTCCAGGGCAAGAGCGGCTCCCTGACCCCCGCCGATGCACAGCGTGGCCAGTCCCCGATTCTGATTCCTGCGTTTTAGTTCATGCAACACGGTGAGTACCAGGCGGGTGCCCGTTGCTCCGACCGGATGTCCCATGGCAATCGCCCCCCCGTTCACATTCAAGGTGTCTCGATTCAGTTCGCCCACGGCTGCATCCTGCCCTAATTCTTCCTGAGCAAATGTCTTTGAGGCAAACGCCCGCTCATTCGCAATCACCTGGGCGGCAAACGCTTCATTCATCTCTACCACATCAAAATCTTTCATCGATCCCCCGGTTTCTTTCAGAAGTTTCGCCGTGGCGTACACCGGCCCCAGACCCATGCACGAACCGTCCATCGCGGCATAAGCCCATGAATCCAGCCACCCCAGCGGCTCTTTGCCCAATTCCTTCGCCTTTTCTTCACTCATCAAAAGCAGAGCACACGCCCCATCCGTGATCGGACACGAGTTTCCCACTGTTACCGTACCCGCTTCCCGCTTGAAATAAGGCCGCAGTTTCGCCAACTGTTCAGCCGTCTGACCTCGACGCAACCCGTTGTCTTCACTCTGTACGGCAGCATATTTCGGCGGCACCACAACCGGCAGAATCTCCTCTGCCAGCCGCCCCTCATCCAGTGCCTGTTCCATCTTCTGATGACTCGTACAAGCGAATTCATCCTGTTCTTCCCGGGAAATAGTAAACTTCCGAGCCAATTTCTCAGCCGTCTCCCCCATATTCATGTCGCACACCGGATCGTGCAGACCGAGTTTAAGCCCGATCACCGGAGCCAGAAACGATGGCCGGAATGAAGCCAGCGCCGCCATCTTCTGTCCCATCCGTTTCGCCATCATCATCTGCACGAAGAACTTGGTCATCTTCTTGCCCACCAGCAGCGGAATCTGACTCATCGACTCCGTCCCCCCCGCAATCACCACCGATGACCGTCCCGACAGAATCTGCATAGCCCCCGTGGTAATCGACTGCATCCCCGAAGCACAGTTCCTATGCACCGTCTGCGCCGGAATGTGATCCGGTAATCCCGCCTTCAGCGCAATCACCCGGGCGATGTTCGCCGCATGAGACGGTTGGGCCACATTGCCGAAGATTACCTCATCGATCAGATCGTGCTCAATCCCTGTTCGATCCAGTAACTCGCTCAGCACGGTCGCCCCAAGGTCATCCGCTGAATACCCGTTGAATACCCCGCCCGCCTTACAGAACGGCGTTCTTACGCCATCCACGATAGCAATTCGCTTTTTCATAGCGCCACCTTGTCAATTCCCCGGTCTCCCTCCGGAACTCTGTTTATATTTCTATACGACAATTCTTTCTCTCCGGTTCACACTGAATGGCTCTCTTCGACCGCTTCCCCCGGCGCATTCAGAAAACCGCCCTCCAGCACCATGAACAAATCCGTATCATCCTTCCCTAATCCCGCTAAACCATTATCAGCATGGGTTTTCGGACCCTCTCATTCCCTTGATGATTCCTCTAAGGACACGCCCCGAACGCATTCAGCAACCCCACCAGATCATCAATGTTCACCACCCCGTTCCCGTTCACATCGCATACCGATCCATCCCCCCCGAATGCGCTCAACAAGGCCTGAATATCCGCCCCATCCACCACCCCATCACTCCCTGCGGGATCGCAATCTGCCGGACAAGGAAGCACCGAATCGCACACCAATTCCACCACCCGAAAACCATCCACCCCCGCTTCCACAATGCTCGGGATGCCCCCATCAAACGCCTCGAAGCGCACCCTCATGTTCGCCGTCATCACCACCCCTTTCGCATTCAGATCCTGCTGAGTTATTTCATGATGACGCCAGGTCAGTCCACCATCGGTCTGGTGGCTCACCACTTTCGTCCAAGGCCCGATGCCTCCATTGTTGTTAACCCGCACGGTCAGCGTGTCCGCCAAACTGAGTTCATTTTTACGAAGGAAATAGTCGTAATTGATCAGATATTCTCCTCCGGTCATGTCGAGTATGGGCGAGGTCAGGGAAACTCGGCCGTCATCCACATCTGTATTTCCCGGCTCATTCTGCGTCAGCCAACATTGCCCGCTCCCGTCACCATCCGTCACAGGATCAAATTCCCACTCGGGATCATCAACCGGATTTCCCCGTTGCCAGAAGCCACTCGTTGCTCCACTGAAATCCGTCGTCCACCCCTGATCGATCTCGAAATTATCTGCAATCTCCAGTCGAGGCACGCTGACTCGTGCATCAAACACCATGTTTGGCGCCTCCATCGGATGAAGAATCGTCAGCCCCTGATCGTTCATCGCGCTGAAGTAATACTCCGGCCTGCTACCGCACGACGATGCCGGTAACTCTCCTTCAAACAAATCGTTCCCCAGATTTACCAGGGGAATCGCGATATACGCCCCGCCATGATTGCGGAAATGCAAGCGAGGTGAACCGGGCACCAGAGAATCATTGATGCCGTCGGTAATTCGGATTTCAAGCGTTTGCGGCATATCCGGGGAAACGAAATCCGGTGGAACGGTCAAAAGTTCGATACTTAACGGGGCAATCATGTTGTGGGCATCGAACCCCGCGATAATCTCCGCGCTGTGGGGCGTTCCATTCAGAATATTTGCATCATTGTCATCCAGAGTCAGAAAGTCGATCGCAATGCCCGGATCGATCGACTCTCCCGTGTGCAGGAGAATGGAGTTGATCGTCAGGTTGGAGAGAATGTCCAGATAATCGTCCGGGTGCGTCAACGCCAGGGCATTGCGGGTATCCCACAGGCAACCGGAGATTAATTGTCCACATTCGTGAATCTCACCGGTACAGGGAAATTGCACCGTGTTGTCCCCCGTACGCAGTGCAGTCGTGCAATCACCTTGAAAACCCACCGCCAGCCGGGGGTCATCGCTGATAAGTTGAGCAATGGAATCGCTCATTCCCTCTCCGTAGGTACCCTGTCCGCTGCCCGCCATCTCAATCAGGTGATGCCCATATTCGTGATGCACGACCGATGACCACGCCGTGTTGGGAAATGTCGCCCCGGCCAGACAGAAAAACATCGCCGTTTCTGAAGGAAGATAAAACGCGTTCCCCGGGCACCCCAACCCGATCATATTCACAAAAATGCGAACTCCTCCCTGATCCAACATCGGATAAGTTGGGTTGAAACGCAGAGCAAAATCCCGCGCCCGGTTCGCCTCCACATATGCATTCACTTGGGCGCGCTCCTGTTCCATATTTTCCTGATTGAAACCCAACAGAAGAAATGGAGTCCCAGGTAGGGAAATATCAAGATCGGGTCCACTGAGATTAATCACCTCAAACCACCGTCCGGCCAGAAAACTTCTCACCGGGGATCCCGCCATCGGAAGCGAGAATGCACCCGTCTCATCCGTATAAATCAAACGACCTTCGGAAACGATGGGAACATAGGGCAGGCCGGTCCACACTTCATGCCCACAATTATCTGAGGCAATGCCTGTGGTCACCAGTCCCCGTACCGACCCCGATACGCCAATCCGCTTCCCTCCCACTCCAGCATTGCGATCTTTCCCATCCTTCAGAATCCGGTGTTCCTCATGCACAATGTCCCCAGTCACCGTGTCGGTAAGAAAAAGCCACCGATCGTGCTCGCCCGCCAACACCACAAGATTCGTGAGAACCGGCGCTTGCTGCTCCCCGAATTTGCCCGCCCAGATCACCATTTCTTCGCGGACCACCTGAACCACCTCCGGGGCTTCCCCACTCAGCCAGGAGAACCGTTCCTTCACCAATCGCAACGCCACGGGAGAAATTCCCTGATTGGCCCGACGAGGATCGATGTGAAATGCACCTAACGGGCGAACATCCGGGTTCACCAACACCACCGGATACCCCGGCTCATTCCGCACCAACACCACCATCCGCGACCCGTACACCGGGATCTCATCTCGCACCTGCTCGAAATACACCGCCGTAAATCGGTATTCTCCAGTTTCCGGATCTAAAAGAACCGGTGTTGTATGTCCCTCCCCACCCGTCACTTCTGCCGGCCGAAGATCACCCGGCTCCACCCCGAACATCGCCGCTGACCTCAACCGAAACCCCTCGGCCGCCTGAATCGCGGTCGCCCCGCCCCCCAATGAACGCCCCCAAACCCGCGCTGAACTCGAAAAAACCGAGATTCTCGCCCCCGGATGCTCTCGCAAAAACTCCTGACGAAGCCGCATTCCCCCCGCTCCATCATCAAAAACGCTCTCGAGGGCAACCGTCGAGCCAGAACTCACCCCACAAACAAAAGATAATAAAACCACCGCTCCCCCCACCGGGCATCGAAATATCTTGAATAGAGCCATAGACCCAACCTGATTCAAAGAACCATTCTATCCCCCTCGAGGCGAACAAGGTGGTGCATGTATCGACCCGGATCAAATCTCCTCAGATCTGGCAATGAAAATTCAAAATCAACCCGACTTTGCCTGCCGAAAAAATTTATGCAAAACAAACATGACCTGAATACCTCCTGAATCCACACTCCAAAGAATGCCCGCACCTGAGTCAGACAGATTCGTGGTGTGTCGCTGGCTTTGGTTCAATCTTCGACACCACATCATTTTTCGTGATTGCTCTTCATAAAAAAGGCAACCACTCAGCGAAAGGAATATGAGATGTCTGAAAAATTCAAAACGCGATGGAAACTGTTGACTCTGGCTCTTCTCGGCGCAACCTGCGCTTCTTCGGTCACTTTGGCCGACCATGACGACGGGGAGGAGAACGGAAGTCATGCAAAAAATATCATTCTCTTCGTGGGTGATGGCATGGGTGTCAGCACAGTTACCGCCACCCGCATCTTCTCCGTGGGTGTGGACGGTCAGCTCGTTATGGATCAGATGCCGTTCACCGCTCTTTCTCGAACCTACACCCCTGACCACATCACTCCAGATTCCGCCGGAACCATGAGCGCCATGATGACCGGCGTGAACACCAACTCCGGGATCATCGGCCTCGACGCCACCACCGAACGCGGCGATTTCAATAATGATGGCGACGGCATGGCCCCCTGGACCCTCCTCGAAATGGCCAAGCATCAGGGCATGAAAGTCGGCGTCGTGACCACCGCTCGCGTCACCCACGCCACCCCCGCCGCCTGCTACGCCCATATCAACGAACGGAACCACGAAACCGACATCGCCCTCCAGTCCCTTCCCACCGACCAGTCCTACAACTGGCGCCTCGAAGGTGGACTCGATGTCCTCATGGGTGGCGGTCGCCGATTCTTCGTCCCCGCTGGCACCACCGATGAAGAAGGCGAGTCCGGCAGCCGCAGCGACGGACGCGATCTCCGAGTCGAGTTCCAAAATGCTGGCTACACCTATGTGTGGAACCAGAACCAGTTCAACACCCTCACCGGTCAGGATCTCCCCGTGCTCGGTCTTTTCGATCGCAGCCACATGAAGTGGGAATACGATCGTCCCCTCGATGTCGGCGGCGAGCCCAGTCTCTCCGAAATGACCCAGAAGGCCGTCGATCTTCTCCAGAATGCCAGTAATAATGATGAGGGCTACTTCCTCATGGTCGAATCCGGCCGTATCGATCACGCCCACCATGCCGGCAACGCATTCCGAGCCATGGTCGACACCGAAAATTTTGACCAGGCCATCGGAGCCGTCCTCAGTCAGGTCGATCTCGAAAACACCCTCGTCATCGTCACCGCCGACCACAGCCATGTCTTTTCCCTCGCCGGCTACCCCATGGTTGCCGCCTCAAAACTTCCCTACGCTCCCAAAAGCGTTCCCACTGAATACGCCAATGCCCCCTTTGACGGCATCCTCAACACCGTATTCAACATCAACAACGCCGGCGATGTCTTCGAAGCCGCCGACCGCGATGGCGTCCCCTACACCATCCTCGGGTATGTCAATGGACCTGGTTACCGCGACTCCGCTCGCACCAATCCCCGCTTCGACTCCTTCCCCGGTCTCGATGGCAATGTCCCCTCCAGCACCAATGACCCCGAATATCGTCAGGAAGCCGCCGTGCCCCGCTCATCCGAAACGCACGCCGGTGAGGAAGTCGCCATCTACGCCGTTGGCCCCCAATCCTTCCAATTCCACGGCACAGTCAAGAACACCAGAATCTTTGAGGTCATGCGGAATGCTCTGGAACTCAACCAGAACTTCCCTGCCCAGAGTGGCAACCTCTTCCACAACCGGAGTCGAAATGCCCGCCTCTTCAATGCCCTCCAGCAACTGGAACGGCAGACCGACAGCGATCACTTCGAAGACTGAGTCGTATTGAAATCCCACGGCATAGGTGGGCGGCCCCCTGCCGCCCACCCGTGCTTTTTCCAAACCAATTGGAGTCTGAAATGAAAATTCATCGGTCCTCTACCCTTTTACTTTTCCCTGTAACTTTGTTTTCGGCATGTCAGATAACCCCCACTTTGCCTCCGAATGCATCAGCCATCGCGTCGGGAACCACTTCCTCGCCAACTGCAAAACACACAAATGATTCAAATGGCAAGTCATTCCTTACCGCTCTGACCACCCTGAAACCAACTTCTCCGAATCGCATCAGTGGCTTTCCGAAAGCGGCCATGAATCTGGTGCCCGTACCGGAAAACCTGGCCACCCTCCCTCCGCTCGCCGGTGAATTGCTCATCACCAATCCCAATCTTGATTCCCCCCATCCCCTCCGTCGTCGATTTCAGAGAAACGGCAACACCGTCTATCTGGAATACCTCGATCAGGGACAGGAATGGCTCTTCCGCCAGAATCCCATCGACCACAGACGGTTGAGCGCGTTATTGATTGACCATCGTGAAAAAATGATTCTCCAATATGAAATGTTCGACCTGCAGGAAATCGGCATCACCCCCAGTTGGGCAGATGCCTTTGCCCTCGGCGTCCGGATCGACATCCTCAATGTTCTCCACCCCACCGGGCAGACTCGCGATGAATCTGGAATCCATTTCGAGCAGTTCGTCAGTTCCCGGGTGGAGAATCATCCGGATCCGGGAATGGAAATCTGGTGGAGCACTCTGAACTACCTTCCCCTCAGAGTGATCGAACCGGGGCAGGATCAAAACGCCATCGAAATGCAGGTCGTCAACCTCTCGCACACCATCGATCCCGACCTCTTCCGAAACCCTACCGATCGTTTTCCCGACTATCCCATCATGGATCTCGCCGACTGGCGGGAAGAACATCATGATGAAGCCCATCATGACCACCACGACGAACCTCACATTCAGAGCAGACCATCGGTCTGAAACCCCACATTTTCTCAATTCGTCATTGTCCTGAAAAGCTTCATCTCACGCCCCCCGGGTCCTCTCGCCAAGGCCCGGGCTTTTTTATTTTTGCATTCCTCCCTTTCTTCCCTCAACCATGACCGTCCCTCCCCTTCACGCCATCAATGCCATTGCCGCGCTCGTCACCATCACCGTTCCCTTCTCATCACACGCCTGACGATAATCAATCAACTCGATTGATCCCGGTTTCGCCAACCGCAGCGTCGCCGACATATTTCCGATGCTGCACCACCGGGTGGAGTTGCTGTTCCATTTCATCGCCTCCACGAATTCATCCGCATCCCCCTCGATGAACTTCGCCATCATTTCCCGGTCGTGCCGCTCCACATCAAATTTCCGCTGATCGTCCACCGGCACCGGCTCGCCGAACTGTGGCCCGACATGGCTCAAATCACTCGACGCCACAAACATCGTCCTTCCCCCCGTTTCCTCCAGAGCCGCCCCCAGAGACGCTACAAAAGCATCCGTCCCTGTCCGCTCATCGTCATCCTCCAGCATCGGAGATAGCGGATCGGGAATCAACGCCGCCACCACCGGAATATCACCAAAGCAATACTGAAGCCACGGCAGGTGCAACTCAATCGAATGTTCCCCCATGTGATCCAGTTGATCCACAATCAACGCCTTCCCATGCCGATCCACCAGTTTCCCTACAATCGCCTCATCCGGGGGACACACCCCCAGTGGCGATTCAAATCCGTACTCCGACATCACCACCCCATCCCCGATCCCGAAATGATTGGTCCCCAGAATCACCACTCGATCCGGGGCATCCATGGCCTGACACCCATAATAGGCCGCCGCATAATTCGGCCATCCCCGGTCATAATCCAGATGCGGAGCCACCACCCCGATCACACTCCCCTCCAACTCCGGATCTTCCGTTTCCTCAAAGTATCCCTCCAAACGCGCCCTACAGGAATCCTCATCCTCGCCCAAAGATTGACTAGCATTGATGGAAAAATATCCCTGCTCGCCGATTTTATCCTTTACTCCCTGCTCCAATTCCTCAAAAGTCGGTCCCCACAATAAGCCCAATTGATCCATGTTCTGAATCAATTGAACCAACTGCTCCGGCGGGGCTTTGGCAATCGTCGCCAGATCCTCCACCGTCTGGTTCCCCTGAAACATCTGGATCAATTGCATCATTTGTGCGGGCACCGCCATCGATTGCGGGCTGAGCATGATCGGATCACGCAACACCACCACCGGCTTTCCATCCTGAACGACTGGAATCGGTTGGATCGGGCGAAGGTGTGGCTTGCGGATATGCTCGGGGAGTGAATCAGTGGTCATGAGGAAGAACCGTCTTTAAAGTGTTGTATATCAAGATATTGTCAGTCATGGTAAGGGCAGAAAAACACCTGAACAAATCTTCCCTCTCGGCCGAAAATCATGTCCCGGCTCAATCAGAATTATTCAGGCAAAGTCATCAGCATACCGACCCAGGGAGAGTTTTGAGTCAATTTTCTGGGTAAAATCAGCCAGAGGAAGTCAAAGTTATCTCGAAAAGGTCATCATACTTGAGCATAAATGTGTATAATTGATGAGGCAGATGGCAATACAATTGCGGGTTGTCCGTTCACCATTTGCCTGTTTCGACACAAAAAAGATCGATTATCTCGTTTAGATTGTCGATTTCTCAGTCATTCGGGCTACTATTGGCTCCAAATCATCCTGAATCGTTCAGGAGGAATACAGTTTTCTTCGGGTGTTCGGCCTCCATCAGTCGGCATCCAATTTCATTAATCTCAATTCGACAATGAATTGGTGGGAGATGTCATGTTTATGAACTCAAAGCGTTTAGTCTCAGGCCCTCTCGGGGTCGTCCTCGTCCTCGCGGGCGCATCATTGCTCGGCTGTGAAGGGAAACCCGCAGGTCAGCAAAGTGCCAATACCCCGGCCCCTCAAAAGGTCGCCAACAATACCCCGGCGAAGCCGGCCCCTGTTGTGACCCCGGCGGCGAGTAATCAAAAAGTTCCCCCTCCACCGCCCACTCTTTCCAGCTCTTCCCCCGTCACCACGCTCAATCCCTCGAGCACAACTCCGACCAGTCGCCCCCCCGTGCCACCAGCAGTGTCCAATCAGGCGAAGTCTCCTTCGACCATCCAGTTGTCCCCGTCGGTCCTTGACCTTGGCATCATTCCCACCGGCGACACAGGATTGGGAACCGTCCAGATCACCAACACCGGCAAAGAAGCCATCGTCATCGAGCGAGCAAAGACCAGTTGTGGGTGCACCACCGCCAAATTGGTGCCCAATACGCCACTCGCTCCGGGTGAAACAGTGGAGATGGACATTCGCCTCAAGGGTGGTCTCGTTGCTACCAACATCAGCAAAACCGTCGATATTCTGGTAACCGGGCAGGTGCCAAAACGCATGCAGGTGAAAGCGAAGGCCGTTGCTTTCGTAACCACCGAGCCCACGGCTCTCGATCCCAAAATTCACCTCGATGGCAAACTTGTATTTACCTCCAAGGACGGTACTCCTTTCCGCATCACCAGCATGCAGCCCGCACTGATCACGGAATTCCCTTCCGAGCCCCAGACCGAAGTCACCATCAATATCCCTTACGATAAGTGGAGGAGTGAAAGGGCCTCCGCAAAACTCGTGTTCTACACCGATCATCCCAAGTGCAACAATGTCCGGATCACCATGGTCCGCTCACCTGCGGATGTTCAAGCCGCGGCGAAAAACAGTCGGAATAATCCACCGCCCCTGCAAACCAGAACACCAAACGGTCCGTCAAAAAGCACTCAAGCAGCCGTCAAAGGTACTGTTATTGATCCCGAGACTTTGATCCGGAGCGGACAGGGCGATCAACTCCTGCAATACATCGCTGCGGGGACAATCAGCATAGAAAACGCCAATGCCAAAGGGACCAGTATGCTCTCGATGGCAGCTCGAGCCGGCAACACCGATCTCGTGCTCGGGCTACTCGATGCCGGTGCCGCCATCGAAACTTCAGACAGTTCCGGCATGACTCCGCTCATGTACGCTTCTGAAGTGAAAAACAATGTCGAAACCGTCCGTGCTCTCCTCGACGCGGGCGCCGATGTCAATTCATGGGGCAGTGGAAACTGGACGCCCATGATCACCAGCGTTCGCTCCGGTGACTCCGCCATTGTGCAGGAACTGCTCGATGCGGGCGCTCGTCTCGATGTCGCCCAGCCCGTCACCGGCTGGACACCCCTGTTCTGGGCCGTCATTGGGAATGGGGATGCCAAAATCATCGATCTCCTCGTTGCCGCCGGCGATCAACTCGAAACTGAAGATGTCATCGAAGGTGCCACTCCCCTCATCCGGGCCGCCAGTACGGGACGACGAGACATCCTCATGAAACTCGTCAAACTTGGCGCTCAATTGGAAGCGAAAGACCGTAACGGAAAGACCGCTCTACTCTCAGCTGCGGCAGGGAGCGGGGGAACTCCGGACAAAATCGAAGCCCTGATCGCTGCCGGAGCCAATATCAACGCGACCGACAATCGTGGTCTGAACGCCCTCGATTTCGCCCGCAAACGAACTGACATCAACGCTCAGGCCGTCATCGACCTTCTCGAAAAACATCTCAAGAAAGAAGATGCTCCGGCCTCCGGTTCTTCCCGCGACGCCTCCGGGCAATAACCCTGAATTCCGGCTTTTCTGAGCCACACCTCCCCTTCGCACTCGGCTGGCGGTTACTCGCCATCCGAGTGCGTTTTTCTTATAACCTCATCTCTCCCATGACTGGCTCTTCAATTCCCGCTATCATCACTCCCTTAGAAACCAGCGGGTTTTTCTCATCCATACATTAAACCCTATTCCCGAGCCATCCCATGACCACCGCTACGCTCCCCACCACCTCCTGCTACTCCGAACTCCTCACACTCGTTAAGGAGACCCATCTCCTCGGCGGCGCCTCCTCCGTTCTCAGCTGGGATCAGGAAGTCATGATGCCCGATGGCGGTCACGATGAACGCGCCAAACAACTCGCCCTCCTCGCCCGTCTTCATCACGAAAAAACCACCGATCCTCGCATCAACGATCTCCTCTCCGAGTGCGAAGCCACCCCCGACCTCACCGCCGACCCCCTCTCTCCCGCAGCCGTCAATATCCGCGAACTCCGCCACGACTACGACCGCAAAACCAAACTCCCCGCGTCCCTCGTCGAAGAGGAGGCCGCCCTCTCCAGCCGGGGGCAACACACCTGGAAAGCCGCCCGGAAGGAATCAAACTTCGCGGCCTTCTCCCCCATCCTCGAAAAAATTGTCGATCTCCTCCGCCGCAAAGCCGAGTGCTACGGCTGGGCAGAAGGCGGAGAACCCTGGGACGCCCTTGCCGAAGACTACGAACCCGGCTGCACCGCAGCCGAGGTCGCCCGCGTGTTCACCCCCCTCCGCGAGCGACTCCAATCCCTCCTCCAGCAACTCATGGGCTCTACCACTGCCCCCTCCAACACATTCAACGAACTCAAACTCCCCATCGACCGTCAGGAAAAATTCGTCCGCTTCGTCTCCGAGCAGATCGGCTTCGACTACACCCGCGGCCGTCTCGACCTCTCAACCCATCCCTTCTGCTCCGGCTCCCATTCCGGTGATGTCCGTCTCACCACCCGTTTTCAGGAATCCTTCGTCAACGACGCCCTCGGTTCCACCATGCACGAATCCGGCCACGGCATCTACGAACAAGGTCTCCTTCCCGAGCACACCGGAACCCCCATGGGCCGCGCCATCTCCCTCGGCATCCACGAAAGCCAGTCCCGCATGTGGGAAAACCAGGTCGGTCGCTCCGAGGCCTTCTGGAAATGGTGCCACCCCCTGCTACGCGATTTCTTCGGACCCGCCGTGGATTCCCTCTCTTTCGCCGATGCCTACGGCGGAGCAAACATCGTCAAACCCGACTTTATCCGCGTCGAAGCCGACGAAGCCACCTACAACATGCACATCATGATCCGCTTTGAACTCGAGCGTCTCATCATGAAAGGCGATCTCGCCGTCGCCGACATCCCTGAGGCCTGGAATAGCCGCTATAAAGAATACCTCGGCCTTGATGTCCCCGATGACGCCCGCGGCTGCCTTCAGGACATCCACTGGTCTATGACCTCCATGGGGTACTTCCCAACCTATACCCTCGGCAACCTCTACTGCGCCCAGTTTTTCGAGAAAGCAAACAAAGACCTCCCCGATCTCCAGCAGAACTTCGCCCAGGGAAAATTCGCCGACCTCAAAAACTGGCTCAACCAAAACATCCACGCCCCCGGCCAAACCTGGCGAGCAGCCGACCTTTGCCAGCATGTCACCGGCCAACCCCTCTCAGCCGACCCCCTCCTCCGCCACCTCGAACTAAAACTCAAACCCCTCTACGGCCTCGAGTAATTATGGATTCCCAGGGGTCCATTGATGGGAACTCTGTCAATTTGGGTAATTTTGGATTCAGATACAATTAGGATTTGATTAAAAGTAGGATATTCTCGGAATTTTCTCTTTCCTCTGGCGTATTTTCGCTTATCCTATGGGTGACGGAGGGGATGCGGGCATACCAATGGTGTCCGATCCGCCTTGGAAAGATCACGAATACGCCCTGATCCTTTGGAGCCCGAGTCCCGGCCTTTCCGTCATATTCGGAATCGTTGTGCCTGGCCAGCGTTTCGGCCGGGCGAGAAATTGTTAATCGTCATTTGCTTTCAGGAGACCGGAATGAAACTCACTCCCACCTTAATCCTCTCGGCCGGTTTGTGTACCGCCGGTTGGATGCTCACCGTCAATCCCACCCACGCTCGACCCATGTTAGGTCCGGGCCTGGTCATTAATGAAGTCCTGCATGATCCCAATCCCGACCCCATCCTCGGCGATGCAAATCAGGATGGAATCCGCAACAGCAGTCAAGATGAATTCGTCGAACTTGTGAATACCGGGGCAGTGGCCCTTGATATTTCCGGATGGTTCGTCAATGACGCAGTCGCCACTCGTCATGTGTTTCCACCACTCACGATTGTCGATCCTGGCTGCGCCATCGTTGTCTTCGGTGGCGGAGCTCCCCCTTCCAACCTCTTTAGCGGAGCCCAGGTCCAGACGGCCTCCACGGGTTTTCTCGGCTTCAACAATGGCGGCGATTCCGTCACCATTCAAGACAGTCTGGGTGTGGTTGTTACCACAATGTCCTATCCCACCGGAATCCTCGACCAATCTATCAACCTCAATCCGGACCTCACAGGAACACTCTATGTTCCCCATAGCAGCATTCCTGCTGCTGCCGGATCGGTTCATTCTCCGGGAACTTTCGTCGATGGCATTGCCTTCGGTGCCTGTGTTCCCCCCGGCCCTGATGCCGATGGTGATGGCCATCCTGACGCCACCGACAACTGCCCCACCATCTTCAACCCCGCCCAGCTGGACTGCAACGCAAACCTTATCGGCGATGTGTGCGACATTGCCGCCGGAACCTCCCTCGACTGCAACCTCAACGGCATTCCCGATGAGTGCGAACCCGATTGCAACCTGAATGGCATCCCCGACGGCTGTGACATCCTCAGTGGTTTCAGCTTGGATTGCGACCTCAACGGTATCCCCGATGAGTGTGACATTCTCACGAATGACTGTAATGGCAACCTGATTCCCGATCCCTGTGATATCGCCAGCGGTTTCTCGCTGGATACCAATCTCGATGGCATCCCCGATGAGTGTCAGGTCTTGCTTGATTTGGTTCTCAATGAAATCAATGCCGATCCCGCCAGCACCATCGCGGGCGATGCCAACAACGACGGCGTGTCGAACTTTTCCTCCGATGAATTCCTCGAATTCATCAACAACACCGGCGCCCCTCTGGACATTTCCGGCTGGTCTGTCAGCGACCTCAGTACGGTTCGTCACATCTTCCCCATCGGCACCAACTTGCCTGACCAATGTGGCATCGTGGTCTTCGGCGGAGGAACCCCCACCGGCTCCTTCGGAGGTATGGAAGTCCAGACCTCAACCACCGGATCGCTCAGTCTGAACAACGGTGGAGACACCATCACCGTGCGTGACGCCGCCAACGCCATCGTTCTCAATGTTGCTTATGGTGCCGCCAGCAGCAATACCTCCATCACTTTGGATGTGGATATTGTGGGAACGGTGTATGTCAATCACAGTACCCATCCCCTCTCGGGCGGCGCTCTCTTCTCTCCGGGAACCCAGTTGACGGGAGTTCCCTTCGCGGGCTGTCCCAACCCCGGCGCCGATACCGATGGCGATGGCATCCCCGATATCGACGACAACTGCCCCCTGATCGCCAATCCCCAACAGGAAGATTGCGATCTCGATGGCATTGGCGATGTCTGTGACAACGACCCGGATCTCAACCTCAATGGCATCCCCGATGTCTGCGAAGTCACTCTGCCCATTGCCAATCTTGTCATCAACGAAGTCCGCATCGACCAACCCGGCTCCGATGTGGGGGAATTCATCGAACTCCGGGGCGACCCCGGCACTTCCCTCCAGAACCTCACCCTCATTACCATCGGTGATGGCACCGGAGGCAGTGGTGTGATCGAAAGTGTGGCCAGTCTGTCCACCAATGTCGCTCCCCCCCTCACCATTCCCGCTGATGGCGTATTCCTCGTTGCGGAATCAAGTTTCTCCCCGGCAGGTGATGTGGATCTCCTTGCGACGCTGGGATTCGAGAACAGCGACAATGTCACCCATGTTCTTGTCGCCAACTTCTCCGGGGTCAATGGTCAGGATCTGGATCTCCTCAACAATGGATCCCTCGACATCACTCCCTGGTTGGGCGTGGTCGATGCGGTCAGTTTGCTTGAATCCGCCACCATTCCCCCCACCTTCACAGAGTACGCCTACGCGACGCTTCTGGGTGGTTCAAATGTCGGTCCCGATGGCACCTTCGTTCCCGGCCAT
>CAZLXE010000004.1:0-10800 GCA_964563005.1 uncultured Isosphaeraceae bacterium | reverse complement strand
GACGCTTCTGGGTGGTTCAAATGTCGGTCCCGATGGCACCTTCGTTCCCGGCCATGTCTGGCGTTGTGCCGATACCGATGTCTGGAATATTGGTACCTTTGATCCACTCGACCCGCTCTCCCAAGATACGCCCTCTGCTCCCAACGCAGACTGCATCGCCCCTCCGGCCTGCACGGGTGACATCACTCCGCCCGGAGGCAATGGCGTCGTCAACATCGACGACCTCGTAGCCGTCCTCAACGGTTTCGGCCCCTGCCCGGCCCCGCCTGCTCCCTGTGATGCAGATATCACCCCGCCCGGCGGCAATGGCGTCGTCAATATCGACGATCTCGTCGCCGTCCTCAATGCCTTCGGTCCCTGCCCGTAACACGGCAAAGTTTCCGATGCCTTGAACATGGCTTGAATCTCCCGCCCCCGGCGCACTGCGTCGGGGGCTTTTTTGTGCCCCGTCACTCTTCCTTGCTTGATTGATGCCAATTCGCCCTCGATTCGGTATCCTGATCAACAGCGGTATTCACGCATCACCCCACCTCCATCTCTGGGAGACCCCACCCCATGCCGAACGCCATTTCCATTCTCCTCGCTTCCCTCCTGCTCCTCGCCCCTCCCGCCGGACGACCTCCCGAAGGTCCGGTCTCCCGGTACGACCCTCAAATCTACGATCTCACCCTCTCCGTTTCCTTAAGCACCAGATCACAAACGGGTCAGGTACTCCGCCCTGGTTATATCCTCGAAGACGCCCCCATTGTCTTCCCCATTATCTTGAACAGCACCTGGAGCCGCGTTGATCTTAAATCTCTCAGCGCCCGCTTGTGGCTTAACGCCCTGGAAGACGAATCACTCACCCAGCGCACGCGGCTGGAAAGCGGGCTTCCCTTCCATACGCATCTCGCCATCCTGCCCATCAAAGAGTTTTTAGGGAGCGATATTCGCTGGCAGGTACAATTTCAGACCCGCACCTGGTCCAGCCGCATCGATGAAGTCGCGGCAGAAAAAATCACCTGGCCTCGAAAAATGCCCGCCGAAGTTCGCGATGGCCTGAAACCGCAAACCTTCATCCAATCCGAGGCCCCTATCTTCAAACAGGCGGTCCAGGATGCGAGCAATGGACAACTGCGTCTTGTGCCTCCTTATCTTGCCGCCAAGGATCTGATCCGTTATTGCCTCAAAAAAATCCGGGTCAGCGGCGACGGGATCGAACATGACCAGTCCGGCGCCATCCACGGTTTGGAATTGCAAGGCGCCCTGGCCACCGTGCAATCGGGGGTCGGCAGTCCCCATGATCTCATCTGTGTTTGCATCGCCACCTTGCGGGCTGCCGGCATTCCCGCCAGGCCTGTGATCGGTCTCATGCCGAAAATCATTGAAGGCAAAAAAAAGTACTCAATTGTCAGTTGGGGAGAGTTCTTCCTGCCGAATGCGGGTTGGATACCCTTTGACCCCATGATGATGCGCGACTATGGCAGCATTCAAAAAGACATCCACAATCCCTGGCCCGGGCTCGGCGCCATCGACACTCTGAACAAACGCATCCCCCTCGCCTTCCATTTCACTCCCGAAGCCAAGGTGCGATATCCGAAAATCCCCACCATCTGGGCCTGGAATCCCCGGCCCGGAGGGGATTCAGGGGCAGAATCGCAGATGTACTGGTCTGTCGAACCTAAAAATCCACCCCCTCCGGATTCCGAATAATTCTCTTCTCTAAAACACGATCAGCAAAAATGCGATCAACACCACGATGACCACAAAAAGTACCCACCGTTTCCGGAACCATTCCTCCAGCGGCGGCCTGCTCCGTACTCCGAATTGCTGATAGGTCTTACACCGGGGGCACTGCTCCGCCTGATCCCAGATCTCTGCCCCACAATGATGGCAATATCCGGTCTCATCGCTGAACCGCTGAATATCTTCCGGACTGGGGCCTTCGTCAATCATCCCCCTATCAAAGCAGAATCTTTCCCTTCAATCAAGTTAAAAAGCCACGGCTCATTCCGAAGAATCAGCCGTGGCGAAGAAATCCTGAGACGCTTCAGCCGAAAATCACTCTTCCGGGGTGGATGGAAGGGAAGAGGGGGATATTGGGGGAGATGATTCCGGCTCCGCTTGCGGTGTTGCCTTTTCCGCCAATCGCCGCACCAATCCCGCAAATTCCGCTCGATACCCATGCTCATCCCCGCCCAGACCCGCTTCTGCCAGATCCAGCACTGAGGAGAAACTCGCGGTTCCCTTATAGGGCGAGCCACGAAGAATCATCCCGAACTCCGCCACTGCCGCGGCAAAGCGGTAATCCACTGAAGCATCATTGAGTTGTGTACCCGCATCCAGGAGAGGAAACTCGATCTTCGTGCTCGTCTCCCCCTCCGGCTCCTTGTAGCGAATCTTCAGCGTGAGCAGTTCATCGCTCTCCACCACGGCGGGGGCCGGTTTCTGATACTTCAATTCATCCACCACGGGAACTTCAACCGGAGCGCCAACGGGCACGATTTCATACAACGCCGTCACTGTGTGCCCTGCCCCAATCTCCCCCGCATCTATGGTGTCATTATTGAAATCCTCGGCGGCAAGCACTCGATTTTCATACCCGATCAATCGGTACGCCCCCACCTTCCGGGGGTTGAATTCCACCTGAATCTTCACATCCTTGGCGATGGTCACCAGCGTTCCCGCCAGTTGATCTACCAGCACCTTCTTCGCTTCCTTCATGGTGTCGATGTAGGCGAAGTTTCCGTTGCCCGCGTTGGAGAGTTTCTCCATCTTGGCGTCCTGAAAATTCCCCGTGCCGAAGCCCAGCACGGACAGGAACACCCCGGTTTCGCGTTTTTCCTCGATGAGCCGAACCAGTGAGCCGTCATCGGAAACCCCCACATTGAAATCGCCATCGGTGGCGAGAACCACCCGATTCACCCCGCCCTCGATGTAATGATCCATGGCGGTCTTGTAGGCGAGTTCGATGCCCGCCCCGCCCGCGGTGGAACCACCGGAGCGCAGGTTGCTGATCGCCCGCTTGATGAAATCGGGATCGTTGCAGTAGGTGGAAGGCAGCACCAAACCCGCCGCTCCCGCATACACCACAATCGCCACCCGGTCGTCCGCATTCAGTCGATCCACCATCATCCGGAACGCCTGCTGCAACAGGGGCAACTTGTTCGCCGGGCTCATCGAGCCGGAAACATCAATCAGGAACACCAGGTTCGTCGCCGGCCGCTCATCCACCTTCACTTCTTTCCCCTTGATCCCGATTTTCACCAGCCGATGATCGGGCGACCACGGGGCCTGGTTCACTTCCAGATGAGCCGCAAAAGGAGTGTCGCTGTCCGAAGCAGGTGGCTCATACGCATACGAAAAATAATTCAGCATCTCCTCGATCCGCACCGCATCCTGCGGCGGCACGCCCCCTCCATTAATCATCCGCCGCACATTCGAGTACGAAGCCGTATCCACATCAATGGAAAAAGTGGAAAGAGGATTGTCCGTGGGGCGAAGAAACGGATTGTCCACAATGGGGTCGTAGGCCTCGCGGGAGAAATCGGGACGGAACTCCACACCTAATTCAGGAATGTCACCTTTCAACAGTCTCTGACGACCCACATCATTTTTCAATAATTCCCGAATTACATCACGCCTCTCAATTGGATCCGTGAATGCGAGTGTGTTATTTGCAGTGACGGAATGGAGTATGAGAGTCTGTTCACGGGAATTACGACCCATTTTCTTTCGATCTGCACTTTGGGCAGCAAAACTTCCACCAGGACCACTCAATCTTCCACCACCCATCGCGTGAGAAACACTCGATCGAGCGTCCGCCTCTCCCCCGCTGCCCTCGCCATAACCCACCTCACTCCCTTTCCCTGGCGCCACGATCATCGGCGAAGAAGGTGGAGGAGGAACTTGCTCCCCTGTCTTAAATAATCCACCCGCAAATCCACCAACAATCGCGTCATTCTCACCCTCAGATTTCGCCTCATCAGCCGGTGCAATCATTTCGGAAGAGGGCTCGATCCGGAAATCAGGCATCGCAGACGAACCATCGAATACATATGCTGCCCCCTGAGTAACCGATGGATCCAAAATCGGCGTATTCACAGAGCCCGTTTCTCCAGACACCACCACCGAATTCCCCGCCCCCCGTTGCCCCTTGCCTTCCGTGGAAACCGCCTCTGCTGGTGCTCCCGCCAGTTGACCCAACCTTTCATTCGTTCCCTGCGCAAACTCCTTCCGATCCAGTCCGACTTCTTCCCCCCCAATCGATACCGGTTTTGAACCGTTGATCGCCACCAAATCCCGCTCTCCCGTTGGCAATAGCGGCCAATTCAGCACCACCAGCAGACACGCCGCCGCTCCCATCAGCGATCCCGCCCAGAACCGTCCGGACAGCAGCATCGGTCGTCGCTTTACTTCGATGATCCGCTCCTGAGCGGGCGGGTCCACATGCAAGGCAATTCGCTCCCGCTGAGCTTCCGTCAGTTGCGGCGTCTGCTCCTCTTGAAACTCCTGCCGCAGCATCTCCGCCGTGGCTTGAATCTGCTCCAGTTGCCCGCGCAACCCCGCATCCTCTTCCAGCCGCCGCTCCACTGATTGCTTGTCCTCTCCCTCCAATTCACCCAGGGCATACGCAGTAAGCAATGCCTCGGCATCCATCTGATTGAAGTCTTCGTGTGTCATGATCAATTCCTTTCGACCCCCGGCAGCAAATCTCATTACTCAGCCCACGGAAGGGCTTGTTGAATTCGTTTCATCCGTAGGCATCATCCGCTCCCGTATCGTTTTTAATGCAGTGTGGAGCAGAAAACCCACATTGCTCACCGTAATCTCCATCACTTCCGCAATCTGTCGATACGACAATCCCCCTTGAAATTTCAGCCGTAGTATTTCCTGCTGCCGATCGGGTAGACCATCCATCATCTGACTGATTTCTGCATTCCCTGCCTGATCAGGCCCGACAGCATCACTGGTATTTACTTTGAATTCAGAAGTTTCCAAAATTTCGGGGGTTCCGGGGGTCGTCATTCGTCGTTCCTTTCGCATCACATCCAAAGCCCGATTGCGGCAAACCCGGTACAGCCACGGCGTAAGGCACCCGTTCATGCTGACCATATCCTGCTGCCAGAGTTTCAGAAAGCAATCCTGCACAATGTCCCGCGCCCGCTCCACATCCCCAGTCATTCGTGACACATAACCCAGCAGCGGCCCCTCATGGCTCTCCATCGCCTCCTTGATCCAGGTGGCCTTGCTCGAAGTGTCGGTTAATCGCAATCCCATGGGGCTTCATCCGCAAAAGTGGGGGGGTTCAATCAGATGACGAACGAGTTGCCTCTTTCTTAGCCCGATTCTGAAGAAATCTGAAAAAAACCATCTCCATCCCGAGGAATCTCCCCCGGCAGTCCGATCCAGACCATCTTGCCCTCCGCCATCACCGCCACCCGATCCCCCAGAAAACACGCTTCCTGCTCATCATGCGTCACGAATATCGCCGTAAAACCGAGTTTTTTGTGAATATCCTTGATTTCCCGCCGTAAAGCCAGTCTCAGTCGTCCATCCAGATTGCTCAACGGCTCATCAAACAAATAGAGGGAAGCATCCTGCACCAACGCCCGCCCTACCGCCGCCCTTTGCCGCTCGCCCCCGGAAATCTCCCCCGGCTTACGATCCAGAAAGGGAGAAATACGCAGCAAGTTCGCCACCCGCTCGATCCGCTTTTCCCGCTCCTCTCGGCCCATCCCCCGCATCCGCAGCGGAAACGCCAGATTCTTCCGCACCGTCATATGGGGATACAAGGCAAAATCCTGAAACACCATCGCCACCTTTCGCTCGGCTGGTTGACTCTTCGTCACCTCCACGCCATCCAGCAGAATCGACCCCTCATCGACTCGCTCCAGACCCGCAATAAGGCGCAGCGTTGTCGTCTTGCCGCACCCCGAGGAACCGACCAACGCCAGCATTTCCCCCTTCTCCATCGAAAAATCCAGATCGCGAACCCCCCGGCAAAGCGCACCCGCCTCCCGCTGCCGCCCGAATTGCTTGCTCACTCGATTGACCGAAAGATATGCCATTCGCTTCGCCGTTCACTCCATCAATAAACGGGCAGCATAGCGAAGTACGGCTCATCATCCGCGCATAAAAAAGCGACCGGCTGCCGAGACAGCGATCGCTGAGGAAGATCGAACCGGCTTCGCGAAGGCCCAGGGGATCGGCCCAGTCGGAGCGGCGGTTTCTCGCCGCTCAGGTCATATCTTCGCGTCAGCCGGGGATAACTGGATGCTCAAACTGTTCCCATGCGGGTTTAGTCGGCATCTCCGGGGAGGAAATTGTCGTCGTCATATTCAGTGTGTTCGGAGTTGTCACGATTGGTCTGTTCGAGAAGTTTCCGCAGGTACGCATTCTCGCGCCGGGTCGCTTCCAGATCGAACACCAGGTATTTCACACTCAGTCGCAGGTAATCCAATGACTCCTGAAGTTCAGAAACCGATGCCTGAATCCGCTCGCGGCGATTCTTGGTCTCTTCGGCGAGTTGCTCGAGGCGACCGCGCTGAGATTCGGGGAGATTCTTGATTTTCTGAAGAAGATCATTGAATTTACTCTGAAATGCTTGCTCGTCCATATCTTTCTATTCCTCTCTGTTCTTTGATTTTTCTGTCCGCCCTGACATCGTGGTTCAGGAATCCAGAGGTTTTGCTTCTGGGGGATGAAACGGACAATCGTGGGTACGAAGATAAGAAAAGCAACCACCGCGCCACCAGCCCGTGCCAAAACCTCAAATTTCTACCTTTTCCATGATCACAGACGAAGGCCGCGGTTTTTCCCGGAACCACGCCAAATCAGCCCGGCGGAGATGGTAAGACATGTTGCCGAAACGCAACAATCGGCGTTGCCCTAACGCACGGCGTTGAGTCGCTTCACCGCTTTTCTAGCTCGCGGCGGGGCTTCTCCCAAAAGAGATGACACCAGAGAGGGCTGCTTGCGGCATTCCTCCAGCAATCTCAGCAGATGCAGATCCAACTGCTGAACCCACCGATCGTAATACTGCTCCAATTCAGGGCGATTAAAGCGGCTCAGTGGATCTCGCAAACCAGTCTGCACCACCGCCCAATCCACCAAACTGCCCCCCGTCCGTTCGAAGCGATACAACCCCAGGGTGATCCGCAAGCGTTTTTTCAGCGTATTGAAGGGATCGCGAATCTCCTGCGGCAAAGCGATCATGTGTTCCTGTATCTTTTTCTCCGCCACCCCGCTCAACCATTCTGACTCGCGCCATCGATCCAGTTGCCCCATCTTCTCCCCGGAGGGCTGATCGGTCTCCTCAACGGCGTATTTCCCGTTCACCTTCACCAATTCCGCCCACTCACTCACCAGCACCTTCAAACCCGCATGCTCGAAACGCACGCTGACCCGCTGCACCGATTCCCCCTTGATTGTGGCTTGCTCGACCTTCATAACGCTGCCCCGTCCCCACTCCGGTCGATTCGCCAACTGAACGAAATCCCCGAATTCAAATCGTGTTTCCGGCATCTGTGTCTCCACGGTCATATCATCCGCCTTTTTCAATAATCCATTCTCGTCAATGCCTGCGTGTCTTCATAGACACCACCACCGAGCCGATCTCGGATTTCCGGGTCGCAAAGTGTGTTCCGGCCTCATCCCCGCCCGTCCTTCATTCGGCGGCGGATATCAGCCACAGGCAGTATAACAGAATATTCGCCATCCCGCTTGCAACTGAACCCATTCTCTACCATGCTGTCCCCATGAACACCCTCACCGTGTCATTTCTCGGCGACATCTTCGCCACTCCCGGCCGCATGGTTGTGAAACAGCAACTCCCCGCACTCCGGGAGGAACACCAACCCGATCTCATCATCGCCAACGCCGAGAATATCCGCTCCGGCTCGGGTATCACTCCCGATCTCTACCGGAAAATCCGGGACTTTGGCATCGATGGCGTTTCTCTGGGCGATCATGTCTTCCGGCAGAAAAAAATCATTCCCCTGCTGGAAAACCCGGATGAACCCATCTCCATACCTGCCAATCTACCCTCCGCCGCCCCGGGCAAGCGATTTCTCCGGCTGCCCCTCGATGAAAACGGCTCCCGCAGCGTCTTTTTCATCACCGTTCTCGGCCAGGTATTCATGGGATATCCCTGCGACAGCCCCTTCTCGGTCGTAGACAGCATGCTGGATTCAATTCCCGAATCCAACCCCATCGTCATCGTGGAAGCCCATATGGAAGCCACCAGCGAGAAATGCGCCCTCGCCTATTATCTGGACGGTCGCGTCGCCGCCGTGGTCGGCACCCACACCCATGTCCCCACCGCCGACGCCCGCATTCTCCCCAGGGGAACCGCCTTTATGACCGATGCGGGCATGTGCGGGGCCTATCACTCGGTGATCGGGGCCGATACAGAATCCGTCGTCAAATACATGAGCACCGGCCTGTTCACCCCCTTCGGCCAAGGCAGTGGCGATGAGCGGATGTGCGGCGTTACCTTGAAAATTGACCCTAATTCCGGAAAAACCACCGAAATCAAGCCATTTATCTACACCTCGGCTCCGGAGGAATGATATTTTCGCCATTTAAATGCATTCCCGCAGGGATAAAATGGGCAATTTCTGAGTTTTTTTCCAATTCTTCGCATTTTTCAGTTGACAAGAGGGTGTTTTTGGTGTCCTATACAGGTGAATCGGATAGGTTGATGGCTTATCCCCAGAGAGACCCCTGAGATTGAGAGAGAATCTGTTTATCCTTGTAGAAAACTAGCCGCAATCTGTTGTCATGAGATGGCTCGACATCCAACCCATAATTTATGGGCCGTACCATCGCCTGACTCCCTCGGGAAAGAATAATGAGAGAATCATTCTTCCCGCTCGAAGCGCCTCCCCCGGCGCCTCGGTGAACAAGTTGTGAATGCCCCAGAGAGAGACTGCCCATGGCCCACGCCTCATCACAGAAAAACCCGAATACCCCAGGCGTAATCCCTCAGACCTCGAGCGATCAGGAAAAGATAGATTCCATCGACCTGAAACTCGCCCATCGGGCTGCTAAATCGGACTGTACGCTGCTCATCACCGGCCAGACCGGTGTCGGCAAAGGACGCCTGGCGAAGTGGATTCACCGGCACAGCCGTCGTCGCAAAGGAATGTTCATTCCCATCAACTGCGGCGCCATCCCCGAGCACATTATCGACAGCCAGTTATTTGGCCATGTCAAAGGCGCCTTCAGTGGCGCCACTTCCGACCACATCGGTCTTGTTCGAGCCGCCGAAAACGGCACCCTGTTCCTCGATGAAATCAGCGAACTTCCCCCGTCCGCCCAGACTCGCCTGCTCCGTCTTCTTCAGGAACGCGAAGTGCAGCCGGTGGGCCAGGCCAAACCCGTCATCGTGGATGTCCGGGTACTCGCCGCCGCAAATACCGATCTCCACCAGGCCGTGCGGGATAAAACTTTCCGGGAAGACCTCCTCTATCGCCTCGATGTCATTCATCTTGAGGTCAAGCCCCTCCGGGATCGGGTCGATGAAATCGCCTCCCTTATCGCAGAGTTTAATGAAGAATTCGCCGAACTCTATACCCAACCCCCGCTGACCATTGAAGAGAACGCTTTCGCCCTCTTATTGGCGTACCACTGGCCCGGCAACATTCGGCAACTGCGAACCGTCATCGAACGCCTCCATGTTTTGGCTCCCGAATCACCGGTCTCCGTACGCACCCTCGTCACCACCGGTCAATTGCGCGATCTCACCACTTCGCCCGCTCTGCATTCCCTGGAAGAAGTCAAGCGCGAGGAACTCAATCGGGTGCTCGCCGCCTCCGGGGGATCAATCACCAAAGCCGCATCCAAGTTCGGCGTCCACCGCAGCACCATCTACCGCTGGCTCAATACCGAGCCCGACCTCCCCCAATAACAATTCCGTTTTTTATACATTGATTTCTTTCCTTTCCCGGTTCTCCTGAGGCCGGGTTTTTTTATTGCTGCATTTCTGGAACACTCCCTGTCGCAGGTGTCGCATTCCCTGTCGCACGGGTGTCGCAGGGGGCCTCACCGGTGTCGCATGAAGAAAATACTCGCCCCACGCTACCCTGAATTGTCCACAAAAACCGCATTTATGGCGAGGAAACACATCTTTTCGAATCCTTCGCCCCGCTCATTTGGCATCCCCCTTGCAATACCAACAGTGCATGATTGTCGAACCTACACATCTTACGGTCGTCCTCGGAGATAATTCTCTCGCGGCCGATCTGCGCCGATTGTTGGTTCAGGAAGACATTCAGCATTTCGGAGTAACCACCCACCTGCGAGGCCTCCGGTCCGGCTTGGTCTCCGGCGAGCATGACCATGTCGTGGTGTGCATTCTTCTCGACCAGGTTACCCTGAATCGCCACGGAGAAGCCCTCCAGCGGTTGCTCGATGACCGGCACAACTTCTCCGGCTCCCTGCAAAGCGTCGGCATGCTGACCGACTTGGGACTATCTTCAGAGGCCGCATCCCTGGGTTGTGATATCTATGTTGATCGAGCCGAAGATGCCTATGAAATGTCCCGGTTGCTGAGCGAGCATCACCATCGCCTCCAGGCGGCTGCCCACGCCTCCAAGCCTCATGGCTATTCTGCAAGATCCATGTGGATGCATCGAACCAGTTGTGCCTCCATCAATTCACTTTTTCCCCCCCATCAGGACGATACGAACACTCCAGATTTTGAGTAGCATGCCCAAACCGCGCTGCTGAGTTGAAAAATTCAGTGCGAAATTCATGAGGACAATCTTTCGTTTGCCGTCCTCGACAATCTCTCTCTCTTCTCTCCGCGTCGTGCCT
>CAZLXE010000003.1:19280-66046 GCA_964563005.1 uncultured Isosphaeraceae bacterium | reverse complement strand
TTGCCGGGCCATTTGCTGTGCTGGAGTTGATAGAGTTCGAGGTTGCTGGTGATGACGGCGATGCCGCTTTTCGCCAATTCGTGTTTGGCCATGCCGATTTTTGGGGCCAGATTGATAAACAGGGTTCCTGCGATGAGGCCGAGGATGACGACGACGGCGAGGATTTCGACGAGGGTCATGGCCCGGCGGGTCTTCACCACAGAGCACACAGAGAGCACAGAGGTGGAATAGAAGTTTTTGGTATTTGGTATTTGGTATGTAGTGTTGAGATTTGCTGTTACGGCCAAGACGGCTGTTTTATTGTTGTTCATCAGATGATCTCCTGGAGGCGGATCAAGGGGAGGATGGCGGCCATGACGACAATGCCGACAAGGAAGGCGAGGGCGAGGATGACGGCGGGTTCGAGCAGGGCGGCGAAGCGTTCGATGAGGCGGGAGGATTGTCGTTCATATCGGCGACCAACACGGGCGAGCAGCACATCGAGGTCACCTCCCGCCTGGCCGATGTCGAGGAGGCGACGGAATTCGGCATCGAACCAGAGGTCGTCATCGAGGGCAACAGAGAGTTCTTCGCCGCGCTCGACACAGTCAGCGCCGTGTCGCAGAAGCAGGCGAAGGGCGGTGATACGACAGGTGGGAGCGAGCACGCGGAGGGCTTCGACAATGGGAACCCCGGAGGCGATCAACTCAGCAAGACGGGTGACCATGGCTGCGACGGCCATACGCCGGAAGACGCGGGGACGGAGAGAGCCCCACCAGCGAGGAACGGTTCCACCCTGTCGCCCCAGAAAATCAATCAGCATTCGGGGAAGAATGGCGGCGGCAAAGATGAAACCGAGAAGAAACAGGCCGAGAAGAAGCCAGTGCCCGGTGAGGAAACGACCGAAGGCCATGACATATTCGGTGAGGGTGGGGATGGGAATGTCGGCATTCTGGAGAATTTCGGTGAGGTCAGGGAGGGTTTTGGTGCTGAGGAAGGCGACGACGCCGAGACCGACGAGCAGGATGACAAAGGGGTAGGTCAGAGCACCGATGAGTTTCTGGCTGAGTTGATCAGACCGTTCGAAACGGTCGGAAAGGGAGCGGAGGACGAGGGCGAGGTTGCCCGCGTGTTGACCAGCGTTCACCATTGCCACTTCTGTGCCATCAAACCATGCCGGGTGATCGCGCATGGCTTCGCTCAGAGAAAGGCCGGACTGGAGTTGTTCGCGGAGCGTAGTGAGCATGGCGGCAAAGGAGTTTTTCTGCCGCCGGGCGGAGACGAGAACGGTCTCCACGGCTTCGAGGAGGGGAAGTCCGGACTGAAGCATGGTGGCGAGACCGTCATAGAGTTCACTGCGAAGGGGTTGGCGGCGACGGCAGAGATAGCGGTCGAGGGATTGGTGGGTGTGGGCGAGGATGCCGCCGAGTTCATGAGTGACATCACCCGTAGATGAACTATTCCGGGCGTCGGTCTTCCGGGGGCGGGGGTCGGGTCGGCGTTTTAAATCGATGACCTGGAGTTTGATGCGACGAAGGGCAGCGCGAACTTCGGCGGCGGTTTCCCCGGCCATCTCGCCGGTGGTGCGGATGGTTGATCCAGGGGAATCTGAAGAATCCATCTGTACAGCGGTATAGCGCCACATCGCCATTACGGAGTTCCCTGCACCACCCGGAGGACTTCTTCTCTGGTGGTGACTGCTGATTGAATGAGATCCTCGCCTGCTTCACGGAGGGTGCGGAGACCGTTGGTCTTTGCGGCTTCGCGGATGTCGCTGATCGTACCTCGGCGGGCGATGAGATCGGTGATGGTATCGTTGATGGTCATGAGTTCGAAGAGGCCGGTTCGTCCTCGGAAGCCGGTATGAAAACAGGTTTCACATCCCTGACCGCCGCACTCCTGATGGGTTTTTCGAACCAACCGCTGGGCGAGAACGGCGGAGAGGGAGGAACTGACCAGATAGGGCTCGACACCGAAGTCGATGAGGCGGGAGATGGCGCTGGGAGCATCGTTGGTGTGGAGGGTGGAGAGGACGAGGTGGCCGGTGAGACTGGATTGAATGGCGATGGCGGCGGCTTCGACATCGCGGATTTCTCCCACCATGATGACATCGGGATCCTGGCGGAGAATGTGCCGCAGTCCGGTAGCGAAGGTAACGCCTTTTCGGGTATTGACCTGGGATTGGCTAATGGCGAGACCGACGGTGGAGAGTTCGTACTCGATGGGATCCTCGATGGTCATGATGTTGACTTCGGCGGAACCGGATTCGCGGAGGGTGGAATAGAGGGTGGTGGTTTTGCCGGAACCGGTGGGACCGGTGATCAGGATAATGCCCTGGGCGCCCGATGCTCGTTCGAGGAACTGCTCGGCGACACGGGGGGGCATACCAAGTTTTTGGAAATCGCAGAGGTGATTGGAATTATCGAGGAGTCGGATGACGCAGCGCTCGCCGTAACTGGTGGGGAGGGTGCTGATGCGGAGATCGATGGATCGATCGTTGATGGTGACAGTGGCCCGACCATCCTGGGGGATGCGGCGGTCGGCGATGTCCATGCGACCCATGACCTTGATGCGGCTGATGACGGCGGCGGTGAGAGAAGGTTTGATTTCGCGGACGGTCTGGAGGACGCCATCGAGTCGATAGCGAACGAGCGTGCGGTCATCAAGGGGCTGGAGGTGGAGATCGCTGGCTTCGCGGCCGAGGGCTTCGAAGAGCAGGGCATCCACGAGTTTTACCACCGGGGCTTTGCCCTGAGTGCTGAGGAGATCACGGTCGGCGTTTTTCAGGAGTTGCTCGACATCATCGGGTTGCTCCTCCTCGAGATCATCGGGGAGCGATTCTGAGGAATTGTTCTGACTGTAGGCATCGTCGATGAGCCGGGCGATGGCTTCATCATCGCACACGACCGGCTCAATGGGGGAGCCGAGATGCACGCCGACATTGAAGATGACCACGGGATCGGTGGATTCGGCAACCGCAAGATTTTCTGTTCCATTGCTCGATCCCTGAGAGATAATGAGATGCTCACGGGCGAAATCACGGGAGATCAGTCGGCAGAATGATTCGCTGACAAGATGGGGGTACAGAGTGGTGGAGGCACAGCTAATCGAGAGGCCGTTGGAATGGGTTGCTTCCGAGGGGTCTGATGGGGGTAAGTCAAAATTTCTTGCGGCAGAGCTCATCGGATGATTCTTGGTTTGACAGTGGGCCAACCATCATCGATGCCGGCCGAGAGGGAATCCTGGCGGCTGAGGTATTTAAGGTCTTCAAAACCGCCGTGGCGGAGCACATTCGCCCGGATAAAGACATAGAAACGGGATGAGGAACCGGACTTGGAACGGGACTTGAAGATCTCGCCGATGATGGGAATGTCCCCGATGAGGGGAATCTGGGAGGTGGATTCAGATTCGGATTTGATTTCGAGGCCGCCTACGACGACGGTGTACCCATCGGGGATGGTGACGACGCTCTGGATGTTGGTTTGCTGTCGGGGGGGGGGAAGCGCGATGTTGGAAGAACTTCCCACAAAGGAACTGATGGAGACGGTGTAGTCGAGAACGAGGTGGTCTCCTTTGGTGATCTGGGGACGGACGGTGATGCTGGTGCCTGCGTCCTGGGTGCCGCCGAATGAGGTGGTGGCGACGGTGGTCGATGCGTTGGTCTGAGCGAAGGGCTGTTGGAGGGTGGAATCGAGAATGGCGTCCTGATTATTGTTGACGAGTACTTTGGGTATATTGAGGGCTCGCCCATTCTGGACGGCCTGGAGGGCGCGGATGACGACGCTGAAATTGCCGGGACTGAGGGCGACACCGGTGAAACCATTGGCTCCCCCCTGACCGATTTCCGGTGTGCCTGACGATCCTGTTCCGGGAAGGACGCCGAGGCCAAAAAGCGAGGAGATGGCAATTGTGGCATCTGTGGAGATATCCATTTTTTCAAGTTCCACACCGAAATCGAGGGAATCGCTGTCAGTAAGCGAGATGGCAAGCACTTCGATCATGACCTGAGACTGCTGGATGTCGAGCGTTTGGATCAATCGTTCGAGTTGGGCGAGGAGGCGGATTTCTCCGATTGCGATGATGGTATTGGTTGATTCATCCGCAGTGAGCATGAGGGGAGGATCCTCCTCATCCGGTCGGGGGGAGGAGGTCTCCTGAGGGGTGCTTTCGGGCATGGCGTTCGAGGGGTCGGTCGATTTGGCGGATTGTTCATTCTTTGGGCGAACAGATTGCTGGCGCGAATCTGATCCGGAGCGGGTGGGTCTGGGCTCACTGGAAAAGACCCCGGCATCGACAAGCTCGACGAGGATGTCGAGCAGGTCGCGAACGCTGCGGTTTTTAATGGGGAAGGTGCGGACAGGACGACGGGCAGAAGCGGGCATGGCGTCGAGGCGTTCGATGAGGGCCTTAATGTGGGCATGCTCATCGGGTGATGCGGTAATGACCACGGTATTGGTGAGTTCATCAGTGGAGAGTTTCCAGCGATCCCCTGATCCCCGTGGACCAGTTTCTCGAGTGGTTTGCTCGATGAGATTGGCGACCTCACTGGCTGGAAAATGCTGTGCGGAATAGGTAAGAGTCTGAACGGCCTGACGGCGGTCGAAGCGCTTGATGAGATCGTTCCATATGGCAACTTCAGTTTCCGGGGCAACGATAACAATGGCGTCATCATCCGGTGAGGGAATCAGTTGGCCTCGAAGCGATGTACCGGAAACGGCGTTCATGGCGGTGGTGGCGGTGCTGATGAGTTCGACAACCTGTGGGGCAGTTCGATAGGTAAGATCGATGGTGATCATTTTTGCAGGAGCACCGGGCTGGTCGAGCGTATCAATCAAGGCGCGCCAGGTGGCGATGAGGTTTTGTGGAGCGATGAGGATGACGGCTCCACCGTCGGGGGCGGGAATGATTTTTCCTTTGAGTTGAGCGGCATTGAGTGAGCCGTATGCGCCGATGGCGGAATTGGCGAGAAGCACGAGTTTATCGACGGAAAGGTGGTGAACCGGAATCTGGATCATTTCCGACTGCGCGCCGAGAGGTACATCGAGGAGTTCGATATGATCCATGGTCTGTTCAACCCGGGGTTTGAGGTCGGAAATCATGAGTTTGTTGGTGCCAGACACAGCGGTGAGAACGCCTCCCACTCGGCTCATGAGGGGCTGTAAGGATTGAATGATGCCCGCGGGATCTCGATGTTTGAGTTCGAGAATTATTGTGACAAAACCGGCATGTGTGTCGTGGAGAGATCCGGGTTCAATACGGGCCTGAGCCGCTGCGTTGGTCAGTTGAATGACAGTGTAAACATCGCTCCCAGGCATGCGGATAACGGTAAGGCCATGTTTGCTGAGAGAGGAAAGGGTGAGTTCCCAGAGTTTTTCATCGGATAGAGCGTGATCCAGGCGCAGGGCGATTACGGCACCCTGAAAAAGTTTCGGGTCGTATTCGATGTTGATACCCAGTTTCTCGCGGGAGAGATCGACCAGCCGGGCGAGGTCCATGCGCTCGGCGAGATTATGGCCGTTGTTCCCGGGCGGGCTCTTGGCGATAGCACTTCCTGACAGCCCGGCGAGGAGCCAGATCAGTGCGATGGCGATCATCTGACGATATGTCATAGCGGCAATTCTCCGAAGTCTAGTCTTCACCTAATGCTATCGAACGCACCTCATCCGCAATGATTGCCGCATCTTTCATTGCAAATATTTTATTCCAGGTTCCGGTTTTGGAATTTCCAATAATGAGAAAGGTGCTGTGATCGTATTTGTCTGTTGTTTTACAGCCGATGCGGCTGAGGACTTCATCAATATTGGTGCGAGAGCCAGTGAGGAAGTACCAGCCGGGGCCTGCTTCGTAGGATTGAGCATATTCGCGCATGGTGTCTACGGTATCGGTTTCGGGATCAACGGTAATAGAGAGGAAGCGGACAGATTTTCCAGGTAATTCCCCGAGTTTTTCGTAGATTTCCTTGATATTGCTCATCATTGGGGGGCAGATGCCGGTACAGGAAGTGAACATAACATTGATGACCACGGTGTGATCCTTGAGAAGATCATCGAAAAAATGCAGCGATTCGCCGTTCTGAGCGGTGAGAGCAGTATTCGGAAAGAAGTTGGCGGCGATGTCTTGAGGGGCTTGATCATCGATCACAGCGGCTTCAGCGTCATCTCGATCTTTTTCTGAAGGGGAGGCGAGTTTGCGTATTTCACCGGCAATGATTTTGGGGTCGGCGAGGCCGTACACCCGGGTCCACTCACTGGTTTTGTCGTTATAGATGAGGACAATAGGAGTGTGATCGTTTTTGTCTTCGGAAAATGATCCGAGGCGGGTCAGGAGGTTGTCGACGCGCTGCTTTTCGCCGGTGAGGAATGACCAGCCGGGTTCGGCACCGAACAGATCGGCGAATTTCTTGAGTCGTTCGGGACGATCGGTGGTGGGGTCAACGCTGACAGAGATCATGCGAATATCTTTGCCGACCCGATCGCCGAGGATGGACTGAACCTGGCTGAAATTGGCGGTCATGGGGGGGCAGATGGTTTTGCAGGTGGTGAAAATAAAATTGATGGCGACCGTGTGATCCTCAATGAGGTCGGTATAGAAATTGAGGGGATCGCCAAACTGATTGAGGAGAGGTGTATTCGGAATGATGAGGTCGCTTGTACCTTTTGCCTGAACAATATCTTCCGTATTCGGCTCCTTCGGGGGCTTGCAGCAATCAGGGAGATCATCTTTATTCTCCGTAGATTGGGCGAGGATTTTCATTTCGCTTTCGATGGCGGTGCGAAGTGCGGGGTAGGTTTTTTCCGGCATGAGCCGGCCGTTGATGAACACAACAGGGGTGGACTGAAGATCGTAGCGGGCGCTTAATTCAAGATCAGCAAGAACGGCATCACGGTGGACACCGCGCTGAAGTTCTTTCTGGAAGACATCTTTATCCAGTCCTGACCATTCGGCATAGGTCAAGAGGGCATTTTCGCTCAATCCCTGGGGCTTGAGAAAGAGATAGTCAGCATATTCCCAGTAGGCCCCCATGAAACGGGCGACTTCGGCTGCCTCGGCGGCGCGGAATGCTTCGGGATGCTGTCGCAAGGGGCGATCACGGGCAACGATGCGCAGGGCGTCGCCTCCGAATTCTTCAGCAAGTTGGTCGATGATTTCATGTACCTCGGCGCAGCGGGAACAGTCGAAATCGGCAAACATGACCAAAGTGACTGGGGCATCGACACTTCCCCGGCTGGGCTGATCGGTATGATCGAAGGTATAAATCGGCTCGCCGGGCTGTTCGAGAAGAAGGGTAATGGAAGCGTCTTCCCGCAGTTCAGCGGCGAAGGTCTGCTGGGCCTCGGCCATGTGAAGTTGGCTGAGATAGTAGAGAATTTCGGATTCAATGCTCTGGTAATCTTCAGTGATGCGGGATCTGTTTTTGTTGTAATATTCGAGAGCGTCGTCGGCGGTGGCGGTGATGAGCAAACGCTGCATGGCTTTTTTCAATACGGTATCTGGGGTCGTGTTTTCGTCTTCTGCCCGCAATTGGAGAAGGCGATCATTGATGAGCATTTCCGTCTGTTGAGCTCGGAGAGTGTACAATTCTTCATCAATACGGTGAAAGAGGATGCAGAGGGGAGTCTCAATATCACGAAGTGTAATCGGCTCATCCGCTACGGTAGCGATGATGCGATCCAGATTTTCTTCGGTGGTGGATGGTTGCAGGGGGGCATCATCGAGGATGACGGGCCATTTCTTCCGAAGATTTCGGCCCAGATCATCGGTGCGAATTTTTTCCTGACGCTGCCGCAGAGATTCTACGATAACTCCCCGGGCATCCTCCATCGGAACGCTTTTGAATTGGGGGGTCATGCGGTAGGCCTGAAGAATTTCTTCTTCTGAAGGATCGGGAATTTGAGCAATGATCTCTTGATCGATCAATTGCATAAGACCGAGGCCTCGTTCCCGGGCCTCGCGTTTCATCACGCGGGCATTGATGGTGAGGTCGAGTTCCTGGGCCAGAGCCCGGCTCTTCTCATCCTCAAGTGAGCGGAGTTTCTGATGAATCTGGGGGGAGAAGTCTGCTTCCGTCAATCGTTCACCTTCGACGAGGGCAAGGAGCGTGTCCGGTTGGGGAGTTGTGGTGGTCTGTGGTTTCACGGGGACACCCTGCTCCACTCCGGCAAGGGATGGCAGGGGTAACACGGATAGAGTGGAAACTAGAATGGTGATAGGGAGGGCGAGGGTAGAATTCATGGCATTTCCTTTCCGGAAGGCGAAAATGATTGGGCCTGAGGGCGATGGGGAGTTGACTGAACTCGAAACCGACGGCGCTCGATATCAAAAGAACCAAGATATGTCGCGGTCGCCCCACACCGGCGGTTGAGGCCGTAAGTGAGGGGGGTGAACATTGGAATGCGCACTTCGTGCATGCCCTCCAGAGACTCCATCAGCACCTCGCAGCTGAGGCGATGACCTGCTCGTTTGAGGCCTTCAACAAATAAGCGGGCGGCTCCCTCTTCCAGCCACATGAGGCCAGCATTGTGGAGGAACTGTGTGGGATTGTCCTTATCCTGCATGATGGATTCCATCCAAATCGAATCCGGCAATGGTGCGGCAAACGATGCTTCAGCCCGGGCAACCAATTCACGGGGAAGTTTCGTTGCAATCGACGCAAGTACAGAGGAAGGACAGAGAAGTCGTACTTCCGGTAATACTCGAACCAACTCTTCAGCAAAGTCCGACAGGAACGAAGCATTTCCCAGGTAAAGAATCCAATCGGCGTGAGTACGCTTCAATTTAAATGCGAGATTCTTTGCTTCCTCTTTTTCGGGACTCAGGGGCAGGGCAATCGGTTTGGGAAGGTTGTGTAGCATGGCCTGCGTCCGAATACGACGAAGCATCTTCTCTATTTCCGGTTGATCGGCATACACGATGGCGATTTTGTTTCGATCAGAGTCGGCGTGGGAGGCGATGCGATCGATCATGACGCGACATTGATCCACAGTACTCGCGAGGGTGTAAAACACCGGTGATCTCCCCGTGTTCGGCTCAACCGCAGGAACCCCGATGGGTCCAATAACCAGCGTCTTGGTTCTATTGAGATAATCTTTCACTGCGATATCGGATGACCAGGGATAACACCCTACGAGGACGAATACTTCATCTTCTTCCACCAGTTGATGAAAGGCGTTCAATCGATCGCGAGCGTTACTGCCGGCATCACTGAATACGAGTTCAATTTTTCGCCCGAAGACACCTCCGTTGTTATTGATCGATCGGAAATATCGCTCCAGGGCAAAGCGTAAGGCGGTTCCAGTTTCCTTCTGGGGCCCACTTAATGGCAAGACGGAGCCGATGCGGAGTGAATTTTCCGAAACCCCTCGATCAAAATGGTCTCGGACGCCGAGCAAACCGAGATATGCCACAAGATCCCGGGCCTGATCATCGGTCATCTGGTAGCGGGGCATGCCTTGGTGGAGCTGCTCCCCGGTGGCATCGATACCGGTTCGGATGGCACGAAGGAGTGTTGATTCGTCATATGCCGGGCGTTCGCGCTGGGTAAACTCAGATTTATGGTTTCGCGTGAGCTTTTGCCAGGTGATGGAAGGGGGTTGGAGACCGCCTTCGTTGGTGCCCTGACCGAATTCACCGTGGCAGTTCGCACAAGGGAAAGCTGTGGCGGGCAAGGGAGGGGTGTTGCGGCCAATCAGGGCCTTGATGCCAGGGCCTTCTTCCGGTTTCCCGGTGGTGTAAATGGATCGACCACGATCGGGATCAGGGGAATGGGGGGTCTGATCATCAATACTCGCTTCTCCCACCAAAGCGGTGATTGAGAAGAGGCCGCACAGAACAATCATCCGTGCGTTTATTAAAGCACGAATAAATAAAGTGGGAGGTGAAGATCGCTTGGTCATCATGGTTTGGCGCGGGAACTCTGTTCGTGAAACACCCGTATTTTGAAGACCGGGGATGATGATGGCGTTACCCCGTGCGATTCCACCCAGAACACCATGGAATAGATGCCGGGATCGGGAAAATTCTGCTGCACGGCATACATCCCATCGCCTATTTCATGGGCATATTGACTGGACCGCCATTGCCCGGTTTCCCGAACCAGGGTGACGAGAATATCTCGCAGGCCGACCACGGGTTCTTCACCGTTTTGGGTTGAAATGGTGAATTGAATATCGGTGTCATCTTTTGGTGCTGCCTGAAGCGATTCATCCGGAACTTTGATGGCGATCGCCTGATCCTGTATTTTTCGTTCTTCTGCAGAGGGGATAACGGTGAAATCGAGGCGTTTAACGACACGGGGCTGATCGACGACGAAGAAAACATCTTGAATGCCCGCCTCCGGAAGAATGGTATTGACGGCATAAACGCCTGGGGATACTTCAAGCAAACTGTTGTCAAGAAGGGCCAAACCCAGGGGACGGCGTTTATAATTTGTGAAAGTACCCATGGGAGCAAGCATCCCTTCGACATAGTAGTACATGCCCATATCGGGAGTGTTCGCGATCATGACCTCGTTGCCTTCCGGAGTGGGCACGATCATGGGGGCGATGTTAAGATCATCCGGGCGGGCGGATGCGGGAAGTTTGCCCGCAATAATTTCAGCCGGTGATCCTTGTTGAACGCCGAGAGTTGAGAGTTGGATAAGGGAAACCGCCGCTGAGTCGATGCCTCGAATATAGGCGAATGCGTCGGTAAAAATCACCTGATCAGGGCCGGGGACGACTTCGATACGATCCACAATGGTATTCGTGGCGGTATCGAAGACGATGGCAGTGTTCTCAAACTGATTCAGGACGATGCCATGGCGACCGGAAGGAGCCAAACCGAGATCGACCAGTCCGGGAGCCGTGGGAAGGGTGGTGACGACGGCACCAGAATCGGGATTGACCACGGAGATTCCATCTCCATTCAGAGAGGCAACATAGATCAGTTCACTGGCGGGGCTGTAGTCGAGGGTAATGGGAGTTTTCCCCACTGAAACACTGTGGAGGCGTTTGCGGCGATGGGCATCAATGATGGCGAGGGTGTTGTCGTCGCTGTTGGTGACGCCGATCAATTCGTCATCAGGAATCCAGATAAGGTTATGACGACCGTGTCCCACTTCGATTGTTCCGGAAACCGCGAGTGAAGCGGTGTCGATGGAAGCAATCTGGGTATTTTTATCTAAACCTATCCACATGAGTTTCCCATCCGGTTGGGGGAGAAGTCGCATGGGATGGGTGCCCGGGCCGGTGGAAATGGTTTTCAAAAGCAATCGTGACGCGGTATCAATCACTGCCACCGCATCATTGTCGGGCATGGTGACGAAGAGGAGTTTTTGATCTGGAGTGAAGGCCAGATCGGCGCCCAGGCCGGGAAGGAGTATGATCGATTCCAGTTTGGTGCGACTGAATACGGTCAAAGGGTTGATGACCGAGACGGTTTTATCGTGATTGATCACCCACAGGCGGTAGGCGTTAAGATCTATGTCGGCTTCAATACTGAGGAAACCCCCCAGAAAAGCAGCGATTTTGTCGCGCATCTCGTCGGCCGTCGGCGCCGATTTGGATCGGCGTTTATCCACCCAGCCCATGGGATGGAGGCCTCGAGTGGGTTCTCCGGAAGCGGCATCCTTGATGGTAAAGGAAATACTGACATTGTCGCCCGTGGAGAGCGGCTGGTCTGAGACTACATCCTCGATGCGGGTGATTGCCAATTCAACCGAAACTCCATTTTCTACAAAAGTCTGGACGATCCGTCCGGGGTGAGCTTTGGCGTCATCGGGAATATTTTGTGGGTGTGCGGTGACAATGCCAACCATGAACGCAATGAGCACCGCACTCAGCGCGTATTTCCAGCGCATGCTGTTTTCGAGTTCAATCCGCCGTCCTTGTCGGGTTCCTGACCAGGTCATATTGACCTCCTTCATCCTGCCGTCCTGAACGAAACCGACCGGCGCCCGTCGGGACGCCGGTCAGAAAAGTTGAATTGTTACCCCCAGTCATGCTTGACAGGGGGAAGCGGATGTCATTGCACCCGCAGTATGCACCATTCTCCATTGGTGTAGCCATCGGCATCCATCGAACGAATCAGGAAGTCACCCTGGGTTCGGGTTTCGCCACCTGCCGAGGGGATATTGACATTCCGGACGCTCATGGGTCCAAAGCCGAAGATGGCTCCCACATTTTCGGAAGTGGGATTGTTCCCGATTTCCGATGAGCCATTGATCCAGGGTTGTCGCTGCCAGTTATGGCCACCGACGGCGATTGAGCGAAGCGGTTCCCCGGTCCACCCCGCACCAACATGAGCGAAACGAAGCCGGACCGGCATACCCGTTGTGCAAACACACACTGGGGTTTCCGGATCACCATGGGCAATGGTGCTGCAGGCATCTGACTGGTCGAGCAGGGATAGAAAGTTTTGGGCATTGACCCAACTCAGACCCAGGCGTGACCAGATTGGCTCCGTCTTCCCGTTCATGGCAAACATATCGGGTTTTCGGGTATGGGCCTGTACCTGGCGACCGAGATTATCCCACATATAGACACCATCCTGGAAGATCATGACGAATTCACGGAAGAGAAGAGTGCCTGAGGCATCGAGAATATCGGCCTCATATTGACCTGTTGCGGGAAGACCAGTGGTATAGTCAATATAACTTGCCGCATTCTGGGGTTCTACGATGAGTACGCCGGCGGCTCCACGCTGGGCATGACGCATATAGTCGCCCATGGCTCGAATCGCCGTAACCCCATATTCTCGTGGGGTCCAGGTGATCTGTCCGGCTGCGTCGGAGGCGACTTCCCCGGCATACCAGGCGTATGAACGAGTCTGACCCGGGCCGACGGTGGTGTCTACATTATTGCCGATCGAGGCCCCATCGCTGGCTCCCACATCATAACTGACGAGGGTGGGCTGAAGGCCAACCCGGGCGGACATGATGTCTGCGGTGGCGACGGAAAGGGGAAGATTATTGACCAGTGAAACCTCGACACAATCTCCCGCGTTCACCCGCATCATGAGGGGTTCGAGGGGGCGGGTTCCCGCGATCAATTCCGGCCGACTTGTGGCCTCGACAAAGACGATGCCATCGGGATCGTGGAAATTCCACGGAATGTTGTACACGATTCCATTGGGACCAAGTAGATCGGCCGCTCGCCAGGCCTCGACATCAAAGTGTCGGACGGGAGGCATTCCCGGCCCGGTCGGGCAGGTGCCGGAGGCAAGGGGATGCGTGGGACGGGTAGAAGGATTGGGATTATTGGGAAGTGCGGCAAGTCCGGCCTGCATGGTGGAATAGGCCCGCATGAGACCCCAGATTCCCTGATCATGTTCAGCGGCGGGAGTGGACTCATACATGTAGTCTGCGGTTCCAGGAGCGCCGAAGGTCGGTCGGAAGCCATCTGTAGCAGTGATTTCCCACTCGAAGTGCTCAGAGATTCCCATGGGTTGAACATTCTGGTAACCGGAATTCCCCATGGATGGTTCCCAGAGCCAGCGGTGGCCGGTTAATCCCATATTGTGCATGAAGGCCTGTCCACCCTCGATGGGTCGAATTTGTACATTATCGCCAGGATACACGCCGAGAATTTGTGTGAACGGGTCACCATGTTGTGGAGTGCTGAAGGCGAAGGCGGGATCGCCATTCGGGGTGGAAAATGAACCACCCAACCGGGCATTCGCCGGCTCATTACGGTAATTAATGACTGCTCCCGCTCCCCGAGTGGAAATGATTTCTGTGCCACCTGAAGGCGGATTGACGGGCATATTATTCAAGTCATGCAGGGGAACGAGATCCGACCACTCGAGCATGTATTCGCGGTAGGAGTCGGCTCCACTGGGGCCGGAAATGATATTTGCCGCAAAACTGGTGGGGCCGCCATCCGCCCGGGTGCCCAGCGTGGTCAGTCCATCAACAGTCTGCCAGGTGGAATCGGTCGGTTCAACCACGAGGGCGGCATAGAAGCCGTGCTGCTGATGGGTACTCGGCCCGAAGTGGTCATGAGTAAACACGGTACGCATGGTGCGGTCGGCACCGTTGGTATCCACGAGGGGATCTGCCCACCAGCGTTGGGTGGTGGTTTGAGCGCCGACATAGGCGCCATTGACACCGGTACCGAACACGGGGTGAGGCATGGCGGTCAGAATCTGGGTGCCACCATTTGCCTGTTGGAATACATTATTCGCTTCGATTCGTTCCCGAACTTCATTTGGAGCGAAGGTGCCGTCTTCGTAGTTCCAGCCGTTTCCGGATCCGTCGGCGGAGGTCACATCAAACTTTACAAGGTGGATGTGCTGGCCAATGGTGTCGGTGGGAGTGAAGATCTGGAAGTCATCAACATTGACATTGGATGGGATAAGGTTGGTGGGATGGAAGGTGATGCAGTCGCCCGAATTGGCTCGGAAGAAGAATGGCTCGGGAGCCCGAGTACCATCGAGGGTCGAAGTAACATCATCGTTGAGGACAATAATGCGGGCCTGACGATCGTGCCAGCCGAGGGCGTTCACGGTCATGTCGAACTGCACATACGCGGCACGGTAGATTCGCGGAGGTGTCGGCCGAGTCTGACCCTGTCCATCCACGAAGGTGGGGGGGCAGGGATCGGCAAAGGGTGCACCGGGTGCACCGGGAAGTCCATTCACGAGAAATCGCCCGGGATGGCCGAATGAATCATACGCTGGATAACCAATGGCGGGCCATCCGTACTGATCCGTGATGGGAACCCCACCGGGAATCAGCGTTCCATCATGAAAAGACATGGCAACCAGTTCCGCCGGGGTGCCATTTTGGGGGAGAATCTGCATATCCACTGCGGTGAGTTTCTTGGCGAGGAAAGTAAGATTCGGGTTAAGATTTGCCGCGAGTACGCGCTGGGCCACAGGGTCGCCCATGTAGTCATTACTCGGATCCAGATCGTAGTCTGCAATGGCGGCGGGGCCTTCAAGGTACTGAGAATTCACAATGACATGACGAGGCAGGCCTCCATCCCACTCGATGTCCAAGGCGGGCTGTGGGGCGCGGTGGCCGGCAACTCCGGGAATATAGAAAGGGTACCCCTTGAATTCCGCGGTGGGCATGGGGGGCATGGGTCGTCGGGGAAGGGGGACAAGCCCTGGATTCGGTGTTCCGCCTAAAATCTCACCATCGGGAAGCATTCGATCGGGCGTTCCTGCTTCGAATACATCGTGTGATCGCCAGAGTTCCCACATACCCATGGCGAAATGGGGGTAGAGATGGCAATGGAAAATGGAGTCCCCAGGTGTGTAATTCCGGTTCCCGGTTCCCCCATATTGAATTTCATAAGTAAAGGTACTACCAGGAGAAATGGCCTGTGAGTCCAGATAGGTCGACTGAGCGTCTTTGGGTGAAAACAGCCATTGATGTGCATGGAGGTGGAATACATGAGTCTCGTTGCCCGCATGGAGGTTGCGCATCCGTACCGGGTCACCCAGGTAGGAATGGTGAACATTTGAGGGATCATCAGGATAGAGCGCACCGATTGCGATACCAGTCACGGGATCTTTTTCCACCACCATGGCGGGATCGCCCAAGGCCCACGATTCGAGGAAGAACTCTTCAAATTTGGCTTCACCAGCGTTCGCAGCAGGCCCGATATGGAGCCGATTCGCCATAACTTCGGCCCCGATACCTCCAGTGCCGTAGTTGATGCCGAAGGCGTCGCGTCCCCCCCGCATCATGCGTTGGTTCAGAATGGGGAACGCCTGAGTGATACCCATTTCATCGTGAAAGATGACGGTGAATTCGCGGAAGGTCTCGCCGCAACTTCCCGAGGGGGGGGCGTTGGTGCAGTCTTCCTGGGGATTCTCAATGATGGCGTTGAGGTCTGAATAGATCAAATTGTCGTTCTGATCGATGAGACGCAGCAAAGGAAGACCATCGGCACCCGTGGACTTGTAGTCGATGATCGGCGTGCCATCCGGGTTTGTGCCGATGGTTGCCTGGGCGAGGATGGCGTCCGTCACCTGGGATCGATACCAGGTGGAACCCTTCGGTTCAACATTCACGGCACCAAACAGCCCCTGATTCACCTGACTCAATTCACCTCCGGCGGCACCGGCGGCAGAAAACATAAAATAAGTGCCCGCTTTGGGGCACAAGAGTTGAAATGTCTGGACGGAGCCGGGGGCGAGAGCATTCTGGGCATTCAGGCCCACATTGGCCCCGCCATCTTCGGCGAACTGACCAAAGGTTTCCAGTCCGTTCACCTGGATGCCGACCGTGCGGGTTCCCGGGAGAATGGGATCGAGCAGATTGGTAAGCGTGATTTCGAGGATATCGTTTTCATTGGCCCGGAGAACGAGGGGACGAGGGCGTTTGCCATCACGGAGGCGTACCTGACCCGGAATGAGGGTGGGGCCGCCATTGACATCGACAACATCCCGCTTGAGGGCAAAGATCATGGAATTGGGAGTAAACGCCCCGTATCGGTTGTAAATAATCGATTGATCCAGAGCGACGACATCTGCTTTGATCACTCGATGATTGAAGGAGGGCGTCGAAAAAACCGTGAATGCTGCATCTTCGGTTTTGGGGATGCTTTCGCTCGGAGTTTTAGGACTTGGTTTGTCATTTGGCTTCGTGCGGGTTCGAGCCGGGGCAGTCGGCATGGGAATCCCACTGCCGGGCAATGACTGAGCATCAACAGGGAGGACTAAGGCAAAGCCCAATCCCATCACACAGCAAACATCACGAAAGAGCGAAAACGAAATTGAGCGATCCATTCTTACATTCCTCCTGGCATCCATTCAAGGCATGATTTGCATGTGCTAGAGATTACAGCCATAGAGCCGTGCAAATCATTGATTCGGATGCAGTTACAAAAATTCCAGCATTCGTAAAATACAGCAAAATAATCATAATTCAAGGAAAAATAGAGGATTATGGCAATTTATTTTAATTTTACGAGTAATGCGGGTTATATAACCAAATAGTAAAGATTATGCGTATATTGGGGGGAGTTATAGGACTAGTGGATTCCCTTATGCAAATAAAGAAAGAATTGAGATAATTCAGAAAATAGTCTTTGAAATCGTGGCCAGAGCGTTTTTATAGGAATACAAAAGCCCCCGAAGCGGATGGTGGGAACCGCTTCGGGGGGAGGGAAGAGAAGAGCCGTTGATGCCTCAGTTTGTGAGGCGGGCTTTTCCAGATGCCGTGGTCATCCATGAACCAACGGACAACGCAAAACTTGGAAGCCGTGGCGATCGGAGAGGGTCTACCCCCATATCCCGGGGGTCAGTTTGGTCTCGTTTGAGCTCGTATCGAGCCAATCCGTAACAAGTCAGTCCATCCACTTGTCGACCCATTCGTTTCTCCATTCCATGCCCATTGCTTCCGGGAAGATATGACTGAGAGCGGGAAAAATAATCCGCTCTCGGCAATATGTACATTGATTGTTTCATCAACTACACCCCAGAGAGTTGCCGCAATTTTCACAGCGATAACAGGTTCCGCTGCGGACAACGAGATGGCCGCATTCCGGGCAGGCGGGGGCGTCGCTTTGGACGGCGGCCATGGATCGGTTCATCGTCTCGGCCATGACGGCTGATTCGCTCTGGCCATTGATTGGGGAATTGGTTATCGCACTCGTTCCGACGGAAGCGGTGGGGGGGGCGAGGGGGTGAAAATCTGGTGCTTCGGTATGAAAGGCGGTCCTCCCCTGGTCGGAGTCTTTGCTGACCTGTGCTTTGTGGGATTTCTCTTTGATTATTTCCTCTTGGGAAAATCGCCTCGGTGTGGGTTCGGAGCTGTCGTCCATCCATTCGGAATTCTCCTTAACGGACTTGGGTGGGGTAGGAAGTGGTTTGGTTTTTCGGTGTGAGGGTCTGTCCGGGGTATTGGCCTCCCGGTATCCGGGAATGAACTCCATGCCCATCCAGCGGAATATGTAGTCGACGAGACTCTTGGCGATGGGGATGTCTCGATTGGTGGTCATTCCCATCGGCTCAAAGCGTTGATGGGCAAATTTGGTGACCAGACTTTCGATCGGAACGCCGTATTGCAGGGCGACGCTGATAGCCGTACCCAGACTGTCCATCAGACCCCCGATGGTCGATCCTTCTTTACTCATGGTGATGAAAAGTTCGCCGGGCGCTCCACTAATGTCATAGATGCCAACGGTGAGATATCCCTCATGACCGCCCACATTGAAATGGTGGGTGATGCTTTGACGGGTATCGGGAAGACGGCGACGGAGAGGGCGTTCCACAATACGCTCCACGATGCGTTCGATGTACTGTGGCTCCGGGGTAACGACTTCCGCCAGGGTGGAGGCGGCGTTCGTTACCGCAATGCCAACTTCTTCGAGGGCGATGGCGATGTCTGCTTCGTCCTCTTCATCTTCCAGGGTATCCACCGCCGCATTCAAGGGTTGACTGAGTTTGGAGCCATCGCGGTATAAGGCGTTTGCTTTGAGTCCCAAAGTCCAACTGAGCCGATAGGCATCGGCGATATCATCGATCGATGATTCATTCGGGAGATTGATGGTTTTTGAGATGGCTCCCGTGATGAAGGGCTGAGTCGCAGCCATCATGCGGATATGTCCTGAAGCGGCGATGAAACGGGTTCCCGTACGCCCGCATTTTCCGGCACAATCAAAAACCGGGAGATGTTCCACAGTGAGGTGGGGTGCTCCCTCGATGGTCTGCGCCCCACACAGAGTCTCATTGAGAGATTCAATATCCTTACTGGTAAGCCCGAGTGCACGCAGGCCATTGAATCGAGAGTCCTCCTGGGCTTGTTTGACATTCACATTCAGCGCTTCCAGAACGCGAGGAGGCATGGACCAGGCGGTGAAGGCAAAGGAGAGGTCGAAGACGGTGGGAAGACCGTTTTCCACCTGGACGAGTTCTTCAGAGGTGAAGCCGCGTTCGAGGAGGAATTCCCTGAAGGAACCGCCCGCGAATTCAGAAGTAAGGGGCATGGGCGTATCTAGAGAAAGCGCTCCCATGACATGCCGCATGATGTCATCAACCTGGTCTGGTGCATACTTGAGGGCGTGCAGAGCTGGTCGGAGAGAGGCATTGGCTATTTTGAAACATCCACCCCCGGCAAGTTTTTTGAATTTAACGAGGGCGAAGTCCGGCTCGACACCAGTGGTGTCACAGTCCATGAGCAGACCGATGGTACCGGTGGGGGCGATGACAGTGGTTTGAGCGTTCCGATAGCCATATTTTTCACCGAGCGTGAGAGCATCATCCCAACCGTGGATGGCTCGTTCGAGGAGCGTGGAGGCGTTGGAGATGCCGATGGAGTTGCTCTGCAGCAGGGCATGGTCGATGGGCAGCGGACGAATGGAAAGATTTTCATACTCAGAGGAATCTCGCGAAACACCATTGGCGGCTCGTCGATGATTGCGGATGACCCGAAGCATGGCGTCCCGGTTTTCCGGAAACGCACTGAATGGACCGAACTGCTTCGCCATCAGGGCGCTGGTGGCGTAGGCGCGGCCGGTGAGAATTGCGGACAGGCAACCAGCCAGGGCGCGAGCATCTTCGCTGTCGTAAGGAATGCCTGCCTGCATGAGCATGGCCCCGAGGTTGGCGTAGCCCAATCCCAAGGTGCGAAACCGATGGCTCTGCTCGGCGATGGCTTTCGAGGGAAATGCGGCCATGAGGACAGAGATTTCCAGAACGACAGTCCACAGTTCGATGGCATGTTCGAATCCATCGACATCGAAAACTCGTTGTTCTGCGTCATAAAATCGCATCAAGTTGATCGACGCCAGATTGCACGCCGTGTTGTCGAGGAACATGTATTCGCTGCACGGGTTAGAGGCGTTGATGCGGCCGTGCTTGGGGCAGGTGTGCCAGTCGTTGATGGTGGTGTCGTACTGGAGACCGGGATCGGCGCAATGCCATGCCGCCCGGCAAATCTGGTTCCAGAGGTCACGAGCGGGAATGGTTTTGATTGTTTCTCCATTGGTGCGGGCGGTGAGATTCCAGTCATCTCCGGCTTCAACTGCCCGGAGAAATTCATCGGTCACTCGGATGGAGTTATTGGAGTTCTGGCCGGAAACGGTATAGTAGGCCTCGCCATTAAAATCGTAATTCAGTTTAAGTCCGAGATCTTCGGCTAGATCCTGTTGATCCTGGCTTAAATGCTTGAGGCCTTCCGCCAGGGCCGCCACCTTGATTTCTTCACGAACTTTCCAATTGATGAATGATTCGACATCCGGGTGATCGATATCGAGCGTGACCATTTTTGCGGCCCGTCGGGTTGTGCCGCCGCTTTTGATTGCCCCGGCGGCCCGGTCACCGATTTTAAGGAAACTCATCAGGCCAGAACTTTTTCCTCCCCCGGAAAGAGATTCGTTTTCGCCTCGAAGTTTGGAGAAATTCGTACCCGTTCCTGATCCATATTTAAATAAGCGAGCTTCGCGGGACCACAGATCCATAATGCCTTCTTCACCGACGAGATCATCCTCGACAGACTGGATGAAACAGGCATGGGGCTGGGGATGGCTGTAGGCATCGGGGGCGGGTCGGGCTTCCCCGGTCGTGGGATCGGGAACCCAATGGCCTTGGGCCGGCCCGGTCATGCCGTATGCCCAATGCAGCCCGGTATTGAACCATTGAGGGCTATTGGGAGCGACCATCTGATGGAGCATCATGTAGGCCAACTCATCGTAAAAGGCCTTCGCGTCTTCTGATGATTCAAAATAATTATGCTGCTCGCCCCATGCCCGCCAACACCCGGCGAGGCGATGCACCACCTGACGCACGCTGGTTTCGGGGCCGGTGACGGGCTTGTCGTTTTTATCCAAGACCGGGGCGCCATGCTCATCTAATCGAGGTACCCCGGCCTTTCGGAAGTATTTGCTGACCATGATATCCACGGCCAGTTGAGACCACGAAGCCGGAATTTCTGCATCCTTCATCTCAAACACCACGGAGCCGTCGGCATTGGTGATGCGGCTGGTGCGATTCGCCCACTCAACGGTGGTGAAGACATCCTGGCCTGCGGTTGTGTGGCGTCGCTTAATTTTCATGTTCCCACCATTGCTCCGTATTTTTCAGTGGTGGGCAAAACCCACCCGACGATTTCTGTTCTGGTGAGCCAGGCCCACCCCACACGATGGTCAGTCAACCCGAGGTAAAACCAATCCCCGTTGATCCTGATATTTCCCATTCTTGTCAGCGTAACTCACCGCACAGACTCGATCCGCTTTGATGAAAACCATCTGAGCAATGCCCTCATCGGCATAGATTTTCGCAGGCAACGGTGTGGAATTGGATATTTCGATGGTAATGCGCCCTCGCCACTCGGGCTCCAACGGCGTTACATTCACAATGATGCCACATCGGGCGTAGGTACTTTTTCCTACACAGATGGCGAGGACATTACGGGGGATTTTAAAAGTTTCCACAGTTTCGCAGAGAGCGAAAGAGTTCGGGGGAATGATGACATAGTCTCTCCCCGTCTTCCTGGTATCGATCGTTACAAAATTATGATCGTCGAAATGTTTGGGATCGACGATGGCCTGTCCTCCGTTTGTGGACACATTGGTGAATATTTTAAAGAGAGTCCCGACACGGACATCGTAGCCGTAGCTGGAAACGCCATAGGACACTCGGCCTTCCCGCTTGACATTCTCCGCGAATGGCTCGATGCCTACCAGTTCTCGTATTTGGGTATCACAGAGGACGGCCATAATTCAATTCCAAAGAAACGCGAAGAATTCACCTTCGGGCAAACCAAAGGTGTGAGATTCAAAGTAAATCAAGTCCCACATAGGGTATCGTACTACAACATCTGGGGTCTTCAAGGGAATCAGACCCAAAATCTTGGGTTTTTTGGGATAATTGACCCAACCCTATGATTTGCAACATCTTACGAATCGGTTTTTCAAGGTGCAAATTGCCTTATATGGGGTGGATAACCTTATAAGTGGTGTCTAAACTACTACATATTGTGGTTATCCAACTCCAGATTGCCAGATAGGGCGGCATTTTCTGGTTTGAGGCATGTCAAGTTTGAGCCGCTACACTCGTATCATCATGACTTTCAATCAGGAAATCCTCAAAAACCTCACTGATGCCCAGCGTCAGGCCGTAACTCATAAGGACGGTGCCTTATTGGTATTGGCTGGTCCCGGTTCAGGAAAAACCACGGTGGTGACGCGACGGGTGGCTCATCTCATAAGTCAGGGCGTTCCCCCGTGGGAGATTCTCGCCCTGACTTTCACAAACAAGGCGGCAGGGGAAATGCGGGAACGGATTCAGGATCAGGTTCCCCCTGAGACGCGCGGGTTGCGGGGGTTGACGATGGCGACTTTTCATTCTTTCTGCGCCCGGCTGTTGCGCCGATATGGGGATGAGGCAGGGATATCGGCTCAATACACCATTTACGACACGGCCGATCAGCGCGACGCCATGAAACGGGCCATCAAGCAGGCGGATCTGTCGGATCAGAACTTCACGCCTGCTTCGGTTCTAGCACGGATCAGTCGGGCCAAGAATCTTCTCCAGACGGCGGAGGAATACGCAAAGGATGCCGCCGATTTTTACGAGAAGTCCGTCGCCCGAGCGTATGTTGCCTATGCAAAGATCATGCGGGAAAACAGCGCCCTGGATTTCGATGATCTACTCCTCATTGTCGCGAGGTTGCTGCATAAGAATGAATCGGTGCGGAATGAACTCCAACATCGATACCGCTACCTCCTCATCGATGAATATCAGGATACGAACCATGCTCAGTTCTCCATCGCCCATGCGTTGGCGGCAGGGCACGGCAATATCTGCGTGGTGGGCGATCCCGATCAATCCATCTACGGCTGGCGCGGAGCGGATATCACCAATATTCTCGAGTTTGAAACCTATTTTCCCAACGGAATAATCGTGCCTCTCGGGGAGAACTTTCGCAGTACCGGTCACATCGTCGCCGCCGCATCGGGATTGATCGAACACAACGAACAGCGAAAACCCAAAAAACTGTTCACCAATCTTGAAAATGGCATCATGCCCCGATTTGATTCTTATTTCGATGAACAGGAGGAAGCCCAGTCCATCGCAGAGTCGTTTGCCCGGTTGCACCGGGAGGAGGGCGTGCCGTATCGGGAGATGGCCGTGTTGTATCGCATCAACGCTCTCAGTCGAGGTCTGGAAGACGCGTTTCGACGGCGGCGTCTGCCCTATGTGATTGCCCGAGGGACGGCGTTCTACGAGCGGAAGGAAGTAAAGGATGCCCTGGCGTATCTGCGACTGATTGCTAACCCCAGGGATGACATTGCCCTGCGACGGGTCATTAACACACCCACGCGGGGAATCGGGGCGACCACTCTTGCCCGTGTGGATACGCTGGCCCTGGATCAAAACCTCTCTTTGTTTGAGGCGTTAGAACGAGCAGCGGATGTCCCGAAAGTTTCCACACGGGCATTGAAATCCATCAAGAAATTTGTAAACATGGTCTTGAAATGGAGATCAATCTCGGGTGATGAAGAGAATACTGACTCCAGGGGAACCACGCGGCTGGCCCAGTTGGTGGATCGGGTAATTCGAGAGTCGGGATTGGAAGGGCATTATTCCGAACACGCATCCCCCGAAGAGCAGGATCGAGTGGAAAACCTGGAGGAATTGGTAAATGCTGCCGCGGAGTTTTCCCCCGGAATCGAATGGCAACCGGGGCAGGAAGAGGTAACAGAGGCGCATGCACAGCCAGTTCCGCTCATCGGGGCATTGCAGATGTTCCTGGAGTCCGTCGCTCTCGTCAGTGATGCGGACGCAATCGATCCCGAACGAGGAGCCGTAACTCTGATGACCCTCCACGCGGCAAAAGGGCTGGAGTTTGATGTCATCGCCATAGCAGCGCTGGAAGAGGGCATGCTTCCCTTCTCGCGTGCCGGGGATACGGATGAAGAGGTGGAAGAAGAGCGGCGATTATGCTTTGTGGGCATGACCCGGGCCAGGCGTTGGCTGCTGCTCTCCCGGGCGAGGTCGCGTCGCTTTCGAGGTTCTTTTCAGCAAACGACCACCAGCCGATTTATTCGTGAATTGCCTACTGAGTCCGTCGAGATGGATGACTCGGAAGTTGAACCAACGGAATTTGGTGAAAACACTCTGGTTAAGGTGGGCTGTCTTGTTCACCATCCCAAGCACGGCATGGGCCGCGTCGAGGCGCTTACAGCATTCGGTATGGAACCCACGGTGAAGGTTGAGTTTGAGGACGCCGGGATGAAAACTCTGATGCTGCGGTATGCCAACCTGCAGTGCATTCCCTGAGCGGATCGATCATACTCCCGGACACAATGGCCACCCAGCAGAAAACCAAGCCCAATGACATTGAGAGTATGGTGATCGATCGTTGTCTATCTCTCGGTTTCGCCTTGGCGGGAATAACTCCCGCAGATTCCTCCCGGTGGCCGGATTCACTGGTTCAATGGCTCGAAGATGGCAAACACGGGGAGATGAACTATCTCAAGGATCGGGCCGATCAAATGATCGATCCTCAGAAAATGGTTCCGGGTGCTCAGTCCATTATCTGTGTGGCGGATCGCTATCACAGAAGCGATTTAGATCCTTCTCCATCTCCCAGTCATGGCCGAATTGCCCGCTACGCCAGAGGGAAGGATTATCATCGGGTGATGAAAAAGCGGCTACATCAATTGTGCGATGAGTTGCGAGCGCAATTTCCAGATGAAGTCTTCCGTCCCTGCGTCGATACGGCTCCGGTGTTGGAACGAGAACATGCCCAACGGGCGGGACTGGGGGCGGTGGGCAAGCACACCTTGGTGATTGAACGGGGCGTGGGCAGTTGGATTCTACTGGGGGAGATCATTACGACATTGATACTCACTCCATCGACCCCGACAGAAGAGGATCCTTGCGGCACCTGCACCCGTTGCCTCGATGCCTGCCCCACAGACGCCATCACCCCCTTTTCCGTGGATGCCACCCGCTGCATCAGTTACCTCACCATCGAGCATCGGGGAGTGATTGACCAGCGTTTTCACAAAGCCATCGGGGACTGGATTTTCGGCTGTGATATCTGTCAGGAAGTCTGCCCCCACAATCAACCGAGCGTGCGAAGTGCGGTAAGGGAGATTCATCCCGACTATGTACCGAGGCATTCGGGGTTTGATCTGCTTACGGTGCTCGGGTGGACAGAGGAAGATCGTCGAGTGGCGTTCACCACTTCTTCCCTCAAGCGGGCGAAACTCGACATGATGAAGCGTAACGCATTGATCGCGGCAGGCAATGTGATTTCTGAAGTTGATCGGGAGTCAGAAAGAACTCGATTATTAGAAAAACAAATCGAAATAATGGCGAGAGACAACGGGGTATCAGATCTCGTTCGAGAGACAGCCCAGCAAGTCATGATCCGACTGGGTAAGGTGTGATCCGTCGGGTGGTTAAGACCCCGCTGGGGCAGTGGACGGAGGGGTTGTTTTAATTCGGTCGAATGCTCTTGATGCAGCGCCACGCACCTCCGCCGGCCCGGCAAACTCACCCGCCTCCATTCGTCGAATGATGTCCTTCATGGCGGCGGGGAGTGATTCGAGATTGAGGGAATATGATTTAAAATATTCCTCGGGGAATTGCTTGGAGGCCTCGAAGGTATCTGCCGAAAGTCGCCATTCTCCTTCCACCTTGATGAAGTAAAGTATTTCTTCGCGCCCACCCTCCAGGCCAATATCATCTTTGCAGACGGCTTCGGCACGGTCCTCAGATCGACTGGTGATTTCCATTACGAGATGGGGCCAGAGATCCGCTTCACTGAAAGTTACGCCCGGATTGAAATAACGCTTGATGGCCTGCTCCAATTCCTGTCGAGGCACCTCCCACTGAGTGATGTATTGGCGCCACTTCTCTTGGATTGGGGTGCGAATATAAAACATGTCAAACCATTTCCGATAAGGCACGGGGCGCTCTTCGAGAACAGTGCGGATATAAGCGAGCAGTGCTTCGGGGGATGAACCGGGATCCTGGGGATCGGTCGTTTGGGTCGAGTTCCCTCGATTCGCCACTGGCTCCGCAGGGGTTACTGATTCTTGGTTTGTGGTTGGGGAATTATTCTGGGGTTCGGAGTCCTGCTTGCACGAAGGGATGGTGAGCAGGGGAAGCAGCAACAGGGCAGTGATGGTTGGAAACAGGAATCGAGACGACATGGATGCATCCTCAGGGAATAGGTTTCGGAATTTGCACAAGCGATCAAGCCAGAAGTTGACCTGACATCATATCTAATCTTCAACGCCGCTACAGGGGCTGATATTGATACGCAGGGGCCAAAGTCATGATAAAACAGAAAAAAATAAGAGCGACCGATAAAATCAGAGTCAGCGTTCCGACGAGAAGCCACATTCGAGCCAGCGAACTCCGGGGAGTGCGAAGAATGAGGACTCCACACAGAAATCCGGGCAGGACCAGTAGGGGAATCCATGGTCGATGATGTATGCAAAAACGAGCCAGGGGATGGAGATCCTGCTCTCCACCAGAAAGTTTTTCGGCAATACCCGGAAGCAGATTCAGAATAAACCAGCCGAGGCCAGCAGTGGCGAGGGCGGAGACCATAAGGAAGCCGCCCTTAATGCGTGGAAGAGAACGACCTGTTGAAGGGGAGATGTGATCCATACAATAGGATCCAGTGATTTGATCGCGATGGAACCGAGCAACAATGCGCCGAAAAACAAATACTTGTTCAGCGGCCGCCCACGCCGCCTCCCGCTCCTCCACCCATAAGTTGCCCCATAGCCATCATTGCTTCCATAGGGGTTGCAAAATCCCCATTCCGGATTCGTTGGGCCAGTTTTCTCAGTTCCGGCTTCTTGCTACTGAATTGTTTGGTCATCATGGACATCATCTGATCCATTTGCGGATCCTGCTTGGCGATAGCATCTGGGGGCTGAATATACCACCGCTCTTTGATCCGAATCAGCGTCAAGTGTTCACTCGCCGGCGACGAAGCCGAAAGGGCGTACTCCACTCGATTGTCACTTTTCTCCACGATTATGAGGTCATCAACAGATTGAATTTGTTGTCCCCCGGAAAGTCCGGCCGCTCCCGGCATCTGGGACGCCATCTCAGTGAGAGCATCAACTCCAAATTTTTCGACCACTGCGATCATGATTCCTTCCATTGAGGAAACCATTCGCTTGTATGTCTTCAACCGTTTCCGAACCGTTAAATCGTCTGAATAATAAAGGTCGAAGAGTTTTGCACTGTCAACAGTTGATGCCGAAATCTCAATAATCTGTTGCAGCAATTCCTCGGCAGAATCGAAACCCTTCCCAGCACGAGATCCCGAAGATGAAGTAGATGATCCGCCGGAAGAGGTGCGGGATGCTCTTGAATCGGCGAGGGGATTTGATTCTTTTGCGGCAAACTCACCATCCAGCCCCTTGAGCGCGTCATCGAGTCCCTTTTGCAGGGTGATTATATTTCGGCCCGTTGATCCGGAAGCATTCATGCCGCTGAGGATTTCTCGGGCCTGTGTGAACGATGCTTTTGCCTTATTGCGGGCTTCTTCAAAGTCTGTGTGAGTAGCGGTTTGCCTGGTATTCCAATCATCAGATCCACCCCATGCCGCTTCAGCTGTCTGGATATTCTGCAGCAATGCTTCATGGTCATGAAGTCCTGTCGCCCGGGTCCACTGCAATTGACCGGATAATGAATGAAGTTGGACTTCCATCATATGAGAAGCAAGAGTTCCTTCCCGTCCCGAACCGGACGCCGCTTTCCGGGCTTCCGAGGTGGCCTGAGACAGCATATCTGTGGCCCTGGCATAAATTTCCAACAGTTTCCCATCTTGCTCCTGGTGGAGGAGATTCAGGCGATCATGAATTTTGGTACGCAGGCCATCGATACTCTGGCGAGTTGTGGAGGTATCAGATGAAATGGTTTGGGTGTAGGTGGTCAGGGTGGCGGCGGCGGAGTCCACCGAATCGATCCGCTGACGGGCGAATTGGGCTTTGTGATCTGCTTGCTGATGCTCGGGCTGAATTTGGTAGTTCAGCACCGCCTCACGATTCGACATCTCAAACTCGATTCGATCGGCCTCTCGTTCCATGCGTATGGCTTCGAGAAAGTCTGATAGTCCTTTCTCATGCCCTAATTCCGCCGCTTTGCGTCGGAGTTGGTTGGCATTTTCTTCGAGTTTTGCAATTTGACGAGAATCTTCGGTGATGAGGCGGGTATTTTCCGCGAGGGGACCATCAAGGTCGGCGACGGTTTCGCTGAATGCATGCAGTTGCTCAGAGGCCGTTCGTTTCTCAATTTCAAGATACTGACGGGCCTCTGACCCGGAATGGTTTTCGAGACCGGTTGCTCGACTCTCCATGCGGAGTGCGATCTTGATCTTTTCGTGAAGTACGATGCGCTCGATACGCCGATCTGCTTCCATTCGTTCAATTTCAGCAAGATCCATCCGGGCGAGTTCCTGAAGTGCGGTTGCAGCAAGCATGGACCGCGCCGCCTGTTGACCCCCTCGGGCATCGTTGACTTGACGCAGTTCACCGAGGATGGCGTTGAGGGATTGTCGGGCTTGATCGCTGGAGGACTCGGTAGTGGCGGCAGCAAGGATGGATGCCTCATGCAAGTCCTCACTCGCGTTCAGAACAATATTTTGGATTTCGACTTCACGCTGGGCCTCGGCGTTTTCACATCCGGAACAGTTGAACAGAACAGCAGCAAGTGAAAGAGTGGAGATGAGTGATTGGGGAGTATTCATGGGGAATGCTGTAAAGGGTAAAAACGGGCGAAATCAGAAAATATTCTGGAATTTGCGATTGTATCAACCACAGTACGGTATGGGAAGGGAAAAATATGGAATCCCGCTCACGGCTGAATTTCTGAGGGGGGGGAATCGGGAGGTTGATTCGGAATTATTTCGGATTCTACATTCATGGGTACAGATGAATGAAATTTGATGGGGTATTCAGGTCTGGGCTTCATCATTGAATTGATCCATTTTATTGTATCCTCCTTCATCTGTGTGCCTGCTCCGACGAAAATTGGCTTCCACCCATGTACATCAGGATGGGGCTTGCGGGCCTCGTGAGCAGGAAGACCATATTGGATGATGAGTGAATCCAATGGCGATTGGTAGTTGATGAGGGGCCATTTTGACCCGAGGTCAAGTCGTTCCAGAGTGAGAAAATTTGTGTACCGGACCCTGGGATCGCGGAGCATGCGTCGATGAAGAAAGAGGCGACCGGCATCAGGGCCACCGTGACATTTGCTGGTGGCACAGTTGTTCATCAGCCAGGAATCATGCACGCGGAGCCGAAAGAGGTTGAGGGCTGGTGGCTCGGAGTTCACTTCGATTTCTGAATATAAATCTCGCGCCCGGAGGTCGAACATGAGACGCACAATATCCAGTGGGTCGGCGCGAAAAAGAGCTGTCCGCTCTTTCTGGGAAGAGGGAACCAGTGGGTTGTCTCCATACCGTTCGAGAAGTGTCCGGATGGTGTCCGGGCGCACCGTGATTCGGGGAGGGTGAGCGAAATCGATTTCATAAACCCGGATAAGGTTGACATCGTTCTGACTGAGTATATTTTCTTGGAATTTCAAGCGTGATTGAGAAGCAGGAGAATCGGAAGGGGTTGGGGGATGAGAGTCACGAGATTCCATCAAACCGAGTTGGGCATCCACGATGGTGAGCAGGTGTCGGGCTTTGGCCATAGAGTTTTGATTGAGTAGGGACTTGAGTTCTATTCTGGCCAGTTTGTATCGTTGCTGGTCGAAGAGCCATTGACAGAGACGGAAATGGGCGTCGGGCTGGCCCGGAACGAGCGCAAGTTTGAAACTCTCATATTTCTCCTCGAAGGTGGGATCAAGCTGCACCTCATCAACGATCTCCCGCCTGAAAATTGCTCGGATTCCTTTGATTTCCAGGACAGCACGATCGTAGCCGTCTTCGATGATAATCCCCTCTCTGCGATTTCCATTTGAGAGAATAACGACCCCGCGCTGTCCGGGAAGGGGATCAACGAGGCGAATGATGCGGAGGATGCGCCTTTTTGCGAAGGATTCAGTAACACCAGCAGGAGTACGGACAATGATGACATCATCATCTTCGAGCACAATTTCGCCGTGGAGGGTGCGGTGGCGGCTGACCTTAATAATGACCCGGTGGGGGGTGTCCGAATCTCCTGTTTTCGGATGGTCTGGGATAATTGAGCCGGGAGATGGTTTTTCCGACGGGGAAGGGGGAGATTGCTCTCGCTCCCATCCACCTGTGAACATCAATGTCACGAGAAGTAAATAGCAGGGAATACGGTTGGTGGTCATTGAAAAGAGTACAACTAAGACAAAGGAAAATTCCCGATGAGCATATGATATACGCTGTAATGGTTCTCCGGATGGCAGAATTATTCAAATCCAGCCAAAAATAATGTTGAATCCCAGTGGATTTCCCAAGAAGAGACCGAAAATTGACTATTCCGGCAACTGAGTCATTTTTATTTCCTTAGGCCGATCCACATCGATGCCGTAGGTGAGTGTAAACGCTGAATTGGCCGTGGCCCTGGAAGGGATGCTGAGAACCCATTTAAGGAGGCCCTGGGGTTTTTGTTTCTCGGTGTATTCTTTGTCAGTCGCGAGGGAGTGGGTGGGCTTGACAAGATTGATGACAATTTTTTCATTCCGGGAAACCGGTTGACGGTCCCAGATTTCCATAGCGATGTCTTTCCCGGTTCCGTTGTCTATTTCTATACGGTAATTGAAAGAAGTGCGGCGTCCTCCACCGAGAAGCCCAGTCTTGCCGGTGGATTTATTGACGAGGGTGCGCGTGGCTTTCACCGATTCATCAATGCCAAAGAAAACCTTGATATCTCCGTTGGGAGCGACAGCGGGAAGGGTGGTAGGACCTATGTAGTCCTGCCCGGCAAAGACTGAGGCTGCTCCGGGGAGAAGTTGATACGCCCCGGTATTCTGAAAGCGGGCCAGCACATACACCGCGTCGGTCAGAAGCGGGACGGCAATGTGAACGAACTCCGGTGTTGCCTTAATGGTGGTGATACGGGTTCGTTGTTGTTTCTTGGCGTTGGTTTCCACCGTAACGAGGCGGGGGAGGGAAAAAGTTACGGATGGACCTTCCCCGGCAACTTCGGCTTCACCGGCGGCCCACTCCAGCATCTTGTTTTTCTCTGCTGCTTTATCTGCGCTGATCGAATATGAGTAGACCACCCCATCTCTTCCTTTGGCTATGGCCTTGCGGCGCATTGGTGCAGCCGTAGCCGAACCATCGAATGCCTCCGTCGCCACATCCACATACCACGGGGTCAGCGTGGGAGGGTTGGCGGCAACGGTCGGGCGTGCGGTGGAAAGCGTGAGAGCAACATTATCCCAGTTTTCACCCGTTCTCTGGGTCAATACCGCATCGTACTCAATAGTTATGGATCCGCCGTCCGGCTCGGCCCGGATGTTGTATTTCGGTTGCCAGGTAGCGTTGTGTACAAGATAAGTGAGATCCACCGTGGCTTCACCTGCTGAGAGCACAACGGCGGAAACCGTGGCGACGCGATCCGTTTTGGAACTTCCGGCCAGAGCGTTCCGTTCTGCCTGCAACACCTTCATCTGTTGTTCCACTATGGCCTTCCGGGATTCGAGGTCAAAGTGCTCATTGATGATAATTTCCCATTCTTCCGTCAGAAAGGCATACTGTTGGCGCACCATCTGAAGGTCCAGTGCGTCGGTGCCCCCTTTATCACCCGCATCATTCGATGCCCGGATTGAAACACGGTCAATGAATTTCTCCTTGAGTTCATTGAGACCAATACTTCTTTCCAACGCTTTAATTTGGTCTTCGAGGTCTTCGATCTGGTGATCCAGTTCAGCGATCTGTGGTGATGCCGTTTCTCCAATATAGATTTCTTCGTACTCCACATTGAGAATTTTGACGCCGATTGAAGACCGGGCCTGAAGGGAGTCGGTCAGAACTGTTTCCGGAAGGTGAATAAACTGGAGGTCATAGGATCCCGGCTGGAGATTAAGAATCATCTCTCTGGTAACCGATGCCCGTCCCCGATAGACGGTGGCGGCACTCACGGGTACATCGACCGTCTGAACTGTCGGCGTGAGGGTTACGGGGGAACTGTTGCTCTGGGCGAAAGAAAATGGGGTATGGAGAAAGCAGACGAATCCACAGACGATAACGGCTAGTCGAAACATGGAACGAACTCCGGGTCGGGGAATGAAAACAAACCACCAGGATGTGGCTTCGCTATGGACAATACGACTAAGTGGATAGTTTATTAGATTTGGGCCGTGGGATGGATGGGGGCAGCCGGGCGTACTGCTGCCTTGGCAATGATTTCAACCTCAGGCATGGGGGAAACATCGAGGGTTTGCCTGATGGTCCGAGCAATGCTCAAGGCGTCGATCCCTGCTTCTTCGAGTTGACCAGGGCGAGATCCTTGCTCGATCCATTGCTCAGGGATACCCAGGCGGGTTATATTTCGGGTATCCAAACCCGCGTTTTGACATTCATCCACCACACACGAGCCAAATCCACCGGTCAGGCCGTGATCCTCAACCGTGATGATGGGAATGTTCTGCTGGATAAGGGTACGCAGGAGATCAATGTCCACAGGTTTGGAGAAACGGGCGTCGTAGAGATTGATGGCATAATCACCATCCAGTTGATCCAAAGCGGAGGCGGCTTCGATGGCCATCACCCCATAAGCCAGGATTGCGGCGTCAGGGTTCGCGTGCTCCACCAGGGGGCGGGCTTTTCCCAATTGAAACGCAGGGCAATCCTTATCATTGAATCGATCAGAAACACTTTCCCGGGGATACCGAACGGCGCTGAGACCATTGTCGTAATCCCGCATGAAGGTCAGTGCATGTTTCAAACTTGGTTCATCCATTGCGGCCATGAGCACGGAATCAGGAAAGACGCGCAGAATGCTGATGTCGCAGAAGCCGTGATGGACCGCGCCATCTCCGCCGACAAGACCGGCTCGATCGAGACAGAGACGCAGGGGTAATCTCTGTAAGGCAACTTCCTGAAAAATCTGGTCGAAAGCCCGTTGAAGAAAGGTGGAATAAACGGCAAAGAATGGTTTCCATCCCGTTTTCGCCAATCCCGCGCACATATCAGCGGCGTGGGACTCACAGATGCCGGTGTCCCACGCCCGGTCGGGGAATTTCTTCAAAATGCTTGCCAGACCGGTACCGTCCGACATTGCCGCGGTGCAGGTAACGACTTTTTCATCTTCTTCCATCAGTTCTGTGAGGGCGTCGGAAAACGCACTGGTGAAACTGCGACCACCGGTCTTTAGTTCCACCCGGCAACCCTCAACCGTAAAGGGTTTTGGGGAATGGAAGGTGGTGGCGTCGCCTTCGGAGAAGTCGAAACCCTTTCCTTTGACCGTGTGCACATGAAGCACGAGGGGGCGATCAAAGTTTTTCACCTCGCTCAACATATCAATGAGAGTGGGGAGATCATGGCCATCAATGGGACCGACCGTAAGAAGACCGAATTTTTCAAACCAGGAGTCCTCGGCCACGGCATCCTTGGCGATTTCTCCCATCCGGTGATACATCTCCTTGAGGATGGTTCCACCGGGCAGGCGTTTTACCACGCCCTTGGCAGTTTCTTTCATTCGCCGATAAGCAGAATTAACACGAATGCGGTCGAAATATGCGGCGACCGCCCCCTGGGGTTGGGCGATGGCCATGCCGTTGTCATTCAGCACCACCAGAAACTGTCGATTGAGGGTTCCTGCGTTATTCAGCCCTTCCATAGCCACCCCGTTGACGATACTGGCGTCGCCGACCAGAGCCACGACCCGCCGTCCCTCTGGAGTTGTTTCGGGATCGAAGGACTCCCCATTCAGCAGGTCGCCTCTGGCCATGCCCACCGCAGTGGAAATTGCCGTACCTGCATGACCGACGGAAAACAGGTCGAAATCACTCTCCCCGGGTTCTGGGAAGCCCGCTAGGCCGTGTTGTTGCCGCAGCCGTCCCAACATGGGAAAGCGACCGGTGAGGAGTTTGTGGGTGTAGCACTGGTGACCGACATCGAAAAGGAGTCGATCCTGAGCGAAATCAAAAACATAGTGCAGGGCAATCGTGAGCTCCACCACACCGAGGTTGGGAGCAAAATGGCCACCGGTAATTTTTATCTGTTCGCAAATGGCATGACGAATTTCGGTGGCGAGCGTCGGGAGTTGGTCCACGGGCAAGCGTTTGAGATCGGTGGGATTGGTGATGAAGGGAAGAATTTTCAGTTCCATAGTGCTATCTTTCGGTTGAAGCGGTGCCTGCAGACCAATACGGTACTCCTAGCGGGTTCGGTTCGCCAGAGCCAGAGAAAGTTCTCTCAGGGGATCGGCGTCTTCGCCAAATGGATTCAGAGAAATCAATGACTCATCCTTCAACTCCCCGATTCGGGTTCTTGTTCCCTCAATTCCATACACCAGGGGAGCGGTAAGCTTGCCTTTTTCCCGATCCTTCCCCGACAGTTTTCCCAGATGCTCACTGGTTTGCGTTTCATCGAGGAGATCATCAACAAATTGGAACATCAGTCCCACAGCGGTCGCGAATGAGGTCAAGGCGTCCAGTTGATCATCTGTGGCTCCTCCGGCAATCCCACCACAGCGGCAAGCGGCCACGATGAGGGCTCCGGTCTTGTGATGGTGAATTTCGAGAAGGCGCTGTTCATCATCAACCGTTGGAGATGCAATTGGAGTATGGATATCCGTGTCTTCGATGGTATCCAAAACTTGCCCTACAATCATTTTCGTACATCCCCCTCGGAATAACTCATTGAGGAGAAGGATTTTCGTGTCTGGGGGAAAGTCTGATCCGGTGACGACTTCCACGGCCATAGAAACCAGAATATCACCAGCCAGAATGGCCATCGCTTCACCCGCATGTTTATGCAGGGTCGGACGACCGCGGCGGAGGTCATCATCATCCATCGCAGGGAGATCATCATGGATGAGAGAAAAGGCATGAATCATCTCGATGGCCGCCCCCGGAATAATTGCTGAACCGGCTGCAGATTGAGATGATCCTCCAATGGCTGTGCTGCATAATGAGACCAGAGCGGGTCTCAGTCTTTTGCCCCCGCCGAGAAGGGCATATTCGAGCGCATCCTGTATATTCAAAGGCAGTTTGGGTTGACGCTGATTCAGCCATTGGGCGAGAAAGGCCTCCACCCTTTTCCCCTCTGGGACAAGGATGGCTTCGAGGGATTGATGGCAAGAGGGTGGTGATTCCGTGGGGATCATGGGGGAATTGTAGCCACCAGGTGGAGTTCGCCCACTCTCGGCTCGTCCCACCCGGATTATTCATCAATCCCCGTTGACTCGAATTCCCATCTCTGCCGTCACCTCACGGTAGATTTGCTCACACTTTTTCGCCGCCCCATCCCAGGTGAGACGGCGGACCTCGAACGAACCGTGCTGTTGCAGAGTCTGGCTCAGGGTGGGATGACGGAGGACGGCAATGATTTTGTCCGCCATGTCCTCGATATCCCAGAAATCCACTTTGAGGGCGTGAGAAATCACCTCACTGACCCCAGAGGATTTGCTGATCAGGACGGGCACATCGTGGCTCATTGCTTCCAGAGGGGCAATCCCGAAAGGTTCGGAGACCGACGGCATGACATACAGATCGGCGAGGGAAAATACTCTCTTGATATCATCGCCTCGCAGGAATCCAGTGAAGAGCACCCGATTTCCAATACCCAGATTGGCCGCCATTTCGATCATGTGTCGAGCCATGTCGCCTGATCCGGCGACAACGAATTTCACATTATCCAGATGCTCCAAGACCCGTTTCGCCGCCCGGATGAAATACTCCGGACCTTTTTGATGGGTGATCCGGCCGAAGTAGAGAACAATCTTTTCCTCTCTGCGAATGCCTCGCATGGAGTTGTGCTCATCAGGAAATTCAACCCCGTTATAGACGACCTGCAGGTGATGCTCCGGCACCCCATAGCGATGAATCACGGTGTTGGCGGTGAGTTGGCTGACCGTAATGACGCGGAAGGCCCCGTGCATTCCCCGCCGTTCGATGTCATAAATGCGCTGGTTGACATTCACTCCCGAACGGTCGAATTCTGTGGAATGAACATGGACCACGAGGGGTTTGCCGGTGATTCGGGCGAGAGACAACCCGGCGGGGAAGGTCATCCAGTCGTGTGCATGGATGACATCAAAGTCGAGGGGAGTCGATCCGGCAACGAGACGGAGTACATGGTGGGCATAGCGTTCCGCCTGATCGACGATGTCACCTCCATAGTCCTCTCCCGTTGCGTCTCCCGTTGAAGAGGGCATGGAAGAGTCATGACCGGCAGGATGGGGGGCAGGGGAAGATGGGGCCAGGCATTCTCTCTGAGATGACGAGGCGGCAAGAGGAATATCCGAAGGAATCTCCAGGGTGGATTCTTGCTTGGCTCCGGCTTGAATAACAGGACCATGTCCCGGATACGGGCTGGAAAATTCTGCGGGAAGCCCGATGAACTGCACTCCGGGAAATGATTCATCCTGAAATGAGGTTGCAATCCTGGTGTCAACTCTGGCCATGTCCGGGCTGAGAAGCCGTACATGAGAAGATTCTCTCGAGGAATGGGGTTCAGAAGACCCTGGGCTGGATTGGGGGCCGGGAGAGTCCGGGGACTGAGGCAGAACAAAGGTGATGCGGACTTCGAGCCGATCGAGGGCTTTGGTCAGGCCGTAGCAGGCGGTGCCGAGACCGCCGGTGATATAGGGTGGGAATTCCCATCCCAGCATGAGCACATGCATTGATTCGTCTCATATTCCAAAAGTGGGGTGTGTGTCGGGGCAGTTCAATCCATCGGCGAACAATTGGTGAAAATCGAGAAGATTCTCTGATTCGTCGATGTTCGTATCATCATACAATGTCCTGCATGACTCGTCCCCCACACCCGATTCAGGGCACTCCCATCACCACCAATCAGCAGCCCTGGACCACCCGCAAACTTCTCCGTTGGATGCTCGATCATCTGAAAGCCAAGGGAGTCGATTCTCCCCGCCTGACCTCTGAAATGCTCCTCTCTCATGTTCTGGGATGCGATCGAGTGCGTTTATACATGGAAGCAGATCGAGTGGCTTCTGCAGAAGAGTTGAAGCAATTGCGGAATCTGGTTCGCCGCGCCGCCGAACACGAGCCGGTGCAGTATCTGGTGGGTGAGGGTTGGTTTTATTCCCGAGCATTTTTCGTTGATTCGACAACCCTTATTCCTCGTCCATCCACAGAGTCATTGGTGGATGCCGTGCTCGAGCATGCGAGAGCATGTTCCCCTCCGGAGGTTGGTGAAACTTCTGATGAATTGCATATCCTCGATCTCTGCACCGGCTCTGGCTGCATCGCCATAACCCTTGCCTTGAATCTCCCCCAGGCATCGATCATTGCCACAGATATCGTCCCCGAAGCCCTCAAACTGGCCCGAAAAAATGCCCTCCGTCACGGCGTGGCGGATCGAATCGAGTTTCGAGAAGGTGACTTATTCGAGGCGGCACGCAACGAATCATTTGATGTGATCTGTTCCAACCCGCCGTATGTTTCAGATAAAGAATGGGATGAGATCGATCGCAATGTTCAAGACTACGAGCCGGCGACCGCGTTGCGTGGTGGTCCCGAGGGGCTGGATATCATTCAACCCCTGTTGGAACAGTCCGTTCAGTTCCTGAATCCCGGTGGTTTGTTGGCGGTGGAGATTGCCCATGCCCAGCGGGATGCAGTACTCGATCTGGTGCAATGCCCAGGATCATGGATCGATCCAGAAGTGATTAAGGATCACGAAGAGTATTGGCGGATTCTCACCGCCCATTCCCCTCGATGAATCACCCTCGTTGGTGAGCGAATCCTCGCGGACTGCGCTGCGCGTACTCAGAAACCAGGGCGATGAGGGCATCTTTATCAATTGGTTTCGTAGTGTAATCATCGCACCCTGCATCAAGGCATTTCTGTCGATCGCTCGCCATGGCATGGGCGGTGAGGGCGATGATGGGTCTGGCATATCCCTTCTCCCGCAATCGGGTGGTTGCCGTATATCCATCCAGCACCGGCATCTGCATGTCCATCAGGATGACCTGAAATGGTCGATTCTCCTTCTCAGCCGTAATTGTTGAATCCAGAGCGATTTGGCCATTCTCCGCGATCTCGACTTCTGCTCCCGCCCGCTTCAGATGAAAGGAGATCAGACGCTGATTATCCGGCCCATCTTCCGCGAGCAGGATGCGCATCCCATCGAGAGGCAGTGAAGTGTCTGAGGCCTGCTCGACTTGATCTTTGGGTGAAGTATGACGAAATGCTGCCAGCGCTTTCTCGAAGTCCGCTGAGCGTGAGACTCCCTCAATGTCTCCAACTCCGATAGCCACAAAAAACACACAACCCTCGTTTGGCTTGCAGGCCACGCCGATTTCCCCGCCGAGGAGACGGGCGAGGCGCCGGGAGAGAGCCAACCCCAGTCCGGTTCCCCCGTGCTCCCGCGTGGTTGAGGTGTCCGCCTGCTCGAACGCTCCGAACACTTTGGCCATCTGCTCCTCGTTCATCCCGATTCCGGTGTCGATCACTTCGATGACCAATTGCGGCTCGCGCGTGCTTTCATCCAGTCGAGCGACGAGTCGTACACTCCCCGTCTCCGTAAACTTAATTGAGTTCCCGACCAGATTCACCAGGATCTGACGAAGCCGGGTGGGATCGGATTGAATGATGTCGGGAATCGGTCCCGAGAATTCTGCGGCCAGCGTCAATCCCTTGCCTTCCGCCCTCACTTTCATTAATTCCACGACATCGTTGAGCAATGCAGCCGGTGAGGTGTCTATGCACTCCAGAGTCATCATGCCTGCTTCCAGTTTGGAAATATCCAGAATGTCGTTGATGATGGTGAGCAGGTGATTTCCATTCCTTTGGATAGTGTCGATCGCCTCCACTCGATCCTTCGGAGCCAATTTGATGTCGCCTATTTCCTTGAGCAAGTCCGTATAGCCCAGGATCGCCGTCATGGGCGTACGGATCTCGTGGCTCATATTGGCGAGAAATTCGCTCTTCGCCCGGCTGGCGGCTTCGACTTCTTCCATGGCCGCCTTCAATTGCCCCATCGCCGCTTCCAGTTCTTCCGCGTTGGCCATCGCTTCTTCCTGAGCGGCCTTGAGCGGAGTGATGTCGGTTCGGATGGCCACATACTGCTCGTTTTTTCCCTGCTCGTCTTTGAAGGGAACAATGGTGGCTTCCACCCAATATTCACCACCGTTCTTCTTCTGATTGCAGATTTCACCTCGCCAGACCGTTCCCATGGCGATGGTTCTCCACAGGTCGCGATAAAACGCATCATCATGTTCATCACTTTTAACCAGGCGATGGTTCTGTCCGATAAGCTCATCCCGGGTATAGCCGCTGATTTCACAGAACTTTTCATTGGTGTGGATGATGTTTCCCCTTACATCGGTGATGCTGATGAAGGCGTGTTCATCCATGGCGAAGCGGATATTGTGGAGATCCTTCAGGGCATCCCGCAAATTATGCTGACTGGCTTCCAGGTGGGCGGTTCGTTCCCGGATGCCTGTTTCCAATGTGGTCGCATGAGCGGCGAGCAGGAGATGGTTTCGCCGCACCAATCCGGCGACAATCAGCATTCCCGCCATCAATACCAATGTTCCGGCATACTCCAGCATGGCGGCCTTGTGCGCGGCAAGCACTTCCGGTCGGGCTTCAAACACTTCGTTTGAGCGACCTGACCAGAGATTCCACGGATCGTTGAAAAACGGGGTATCGAGGGTAATAACTTCCGAATACACCAGGTTCGGATCGGGCTTCCCCGCCTGCACAAAAGCATCCGACTGATGCACCGGACCCTCCACCTTCGGCAGAGTCAGATAATCATGATCCAGATTCATCAGGCCATAATCTCCCCCGGGAAGCATGTCGCGCAATGCATCGGTGAGAATCACCCCGGAGAGCAATCCTTTGAGATCACCCTCTGGAGAATAAAAGGGCACGGAAATAACCAGGCCGGATCGGTCGAGATCATCAGGGTCCGCAGGGTCGAAGCGGGAGTTATCGCAGGTCACCACTTCCGGCCCGCTCAGCAGAGGATAGACCAACCCGTCAACATCAGTCTCTCGGGGATAATGCTCGCGAAACCACGCGATCTGTTGCTTCATCAGACGGTATTCGTAAATTTCAATTTCTTCCAGTTCCGTCTCTTCATCGTCCTCAGAACCTTCTTGCCCTGCGTGACGGTTAATGATGAGTTCATCGTAAGTGATGATCGGCGCCTGGAGTTTTCCGGTGTGGGGATCGATGAGATCCGGCTCAAAATCGAGAGGAATGATATAGGTTTCCGAAACCGCCACTTCCGACGCCATTGTGTTGTACAACTCCTGCATCGTCAGATGGGCGTCGTCATCGAAGTTTTGGGCGTACCGGTCTATGGAACGAACCCCCGGCAAACGGGCCATAGTACGCAGAGAGTGATAAATTTCTTCGAAAGTATGCTCGATAATGCTGGCGACATGTTTGCCGGACTCGCTCTCAGTTTGACGGAAATTAACTACTGCTGCCCGGAGTTCCTGCTGTTGCTTGGCATGAATCCCAAACGACATTCCCACCCCGAAGGCGATGATGATCAGCAGAGTGATATGGAATCGCTTCTTGGATCGCACGGCCATTTCTTGAGCAGTTGTTAAATTCACAGCCGTCTCCACTTTTGCCGGGGAGTCAGCTTTATCTGATAGGTCAGATACCGGGCGAGGCAAACCCCATCCGCCCGATTCCGGGAGTCGTTTAGTCATCGATTCAATCCCACAATCCTGGTGGATAATGAAAAACACTGGCAAGCCCGAAACAGACGCACCGAATGTCATATCGACTAGATTTTCGTGACTAAGTAGAGATCATTGGGAATCAGCGCCAGATTCTGGTCCGGTAAATCTCTTCTGATTGAATTGAACAGATCAGGCGTCATCACCCAGAGTAGAGAGAATGCCCGCCCGCTCCAGTAATTCCGATATCCGCTCCCGGTCGGCGAGATCGGAATCGGCCACCCGATCAATAAGGTGACGGCGTTCCAACTCCATGCCCAGATACCGGACCGCCAATTCTGCGATGGCGGGCTGAGACATCGTTTCCAGATACTCGAATCCTTCCCGGTACACGATCCGCGCTGCGAGAGATTTGGCCATGATCCACTTGAGATAGGCCTGCGGCGTGCGTTTCCACAGTCTCTCACCCGCCGTTTCTACCAGAATACGAGGCAGATACTCGACCACGAGTTGATCGAGCATTTTTCGTTCATCCATCGAAAGTCCTTCGATCGCACGCTCAATGGCGTCCGCCGTTCGCATCATCACCCGGGAAAGCCGCGTACTGGTCTCCGGCAGGGGGACATGGGGACGATGACAATGAAGGCGTCCTAGAAGTTCGGCCTCCCGTCGGGCCAGGTTTCTGAGTATCTCCAGCACCTGCTCGACAAATTGTTCCTTGATCGCCAGAAACTCTTTTTCTTCCAGCATCATGCAGGCCGCGATCTCGAAACTTGAACAGATCACTCCGCACTTGTTGGCGGAGCTGTCCTTCATAATGAGCAAGCCGAGGTCAGACAGGTGGATGCGGGCGTCGGGGGTGAGAAACAGGTTTGCTCCCTCGACGATAACCTTGCTGGAGGGTGTGCCATCTTCACAGAGATAATCGCGCCAATTTCCCCCGTGAATCGTCGCTGGCCTTCCGCCACAGGGCACAAAGGCATCGGCGAGGAGTCGGTTGTGAAGTGTGTTCCGCAGGTGAACGCCGTCCGGATCTCTCAATGCCGTAACTCGTCCATTGGGACCAAGCTTCGACCGGTCAAACTCGGCAATGGGGAGCGACCCCTGAACGAGGCGCAACAGTTCATCGTGATTGAGTCCATCCGGATCTTCCCCGGATCCACTCCCGTCCGCGATTCCCAGGATTTTCGCTCGGTCTCCATAATCGCGATGCAGTATACGCATCATATTGCCGCCCACATCGCCATCGGGGCCACCCGTAATTTTGACCGTGAAGGATTGCGTGTGGGGATTGATGCCCACCGCTTTAAGTGCAGCCATGAGGAAGACATTCACACCCTCGCTGGTGACGCCATATTCCTTATGATTGATCCCCGCTCCGGGTTTCGAACTCATGAGAGCCGTAGGGGTGGGATATCCGCGCCGCCTGGCTCGATTTACGATCCAGGTGATGAGTTCGGGTGTGATGTTCTCATCCGGTCCCAGGTAAAGCAGCTCGTTCTGGTGAAAATAATCGACAATATGGTGCCGGGTATCGGGGTCCGGGGTAATAAGATCGAGCAGGCAATCCACAAAACCCTTCACGCTGCGGGCAGTTTTGGCCTGTGGTTCCAGGAGTATGGCCGCCTTCGATCCTCCTTCGGGGATGTCCTTGTTTTTCAGTTGCTGGGCGTAGGCGAGTTGATACGCCTCGTCATAAAGTCGCTCCGTTTCATGCGCGAACTGATCGCCCCCGAGCGGGCGTATGGCCCGCACCCCGCCCCGAGCAATGTCCCGAAACCGCACATGAAATCCATTGAAAGAGCGGCCATGGACGAAGAACACGCCAAATGGGAGTTCCGACCTTTCTTCAGTTGCGAGAAAAATCGGGTCCAGGCGGAACGCCAGCCCATATCGCTTTTCCAGATAAACATTTGTCCGAAGGGTGGCTTCCACTGCGTCCAGCATGGTATTCAGTACCGTACGCGAATCTTCCAGATCCACCGCGTTGGTGATGGACAGTCCAAGTGATTCGGTTCGGGCGTGAAATTCATCATCCGAAAGCGGCTGATCGGGATCAAATCGGGCTAGAAATAGTTCGACAATTCGGAGGGCGGGTTTGACATTTTTCTCCATCAAGCGATGAATGCGATCCTGCGTATAGGCGTAGGGATTCTTCTTCACCAGCACTTGGTGGGACAAATCGCACAGTCCGGTCAGTATTTCCGCATGAAGAAGTTCCACTTCCGGATGTCTCTGGGAGAAAGCAAGCGTGCGCTTGTCCAACCATTTCATACGGAGAAGATCCCGCCGCACACTTTCCCAGAGGGGGCTGTCCTCCTCAAGAACCCCTCCTCCCGGTGCAGAGCAGACAAATCCGATCAGAACCACATATCCATAATCTCCATCGTTGATGGTATCGAGATGAGCACGATGAATGTGAATGGAAGATTCACTCAAGCGAGTGGCGATTCGCTCGAACATCATTCGTGTGGTGGCGTTGCTCACTGCAGCCACGATGCGGCAGACTTGGGGATCCGTTTCCGGCTCCAATGACACCGCTGTGCCATCCGTACCCGATACCTCCTGATAAAGTTTCCAATGGCGGGCCATGCGAATGGGGGTTACATGGGTAACATAATCACTACGGCACCGGGAAAAATAATCCCCGATTTCATCTTTGGACCAGTCGATGCCCTGAGTTGTCGCATAGTCGATAGTTTCCTGCAGTTTGTCTGCGGGCACAGAATCGTCCAGATGAAAGGGCTTATCATCGCCGAATTCAAAGGTGTCCAGTACCAACTGGCCATTGATTGCCGTATGAATCTTTGCCGCTTGAAGCGGGCGGTCCCGAGGCAGTTCCCTCACCATCTCAGCCAGAACACCGGGATAATCCAGAGGCCGCATGAGCGTCCATTGTGACCCATCCTCGCTGCGGTGCGTCAATACCAGGGGACGCCCCGAGGCCTTGGCTGCAATGATGGCCTTGAGATGGCTCAATTCTGCTGCGTGATTCGTATCCTGAAAATACACCGGGGGCATGTTGGTCATGAACCAGGGAATGACATCCTCGGCGGTCTCCCGCAGACTGCTCGATACCTCTTCGATGATCCGGTTCGTATCCAGTTCGACATCCATTGAAATTGGCGGTGATTGTGAGTGCATGGGTGAGTTTTATCGATATTGGGGCTGGAATCAAGGTGGCGGGCAAAAAAAACTTGGCCGAGTAGGGATTTCCGCCTATTGTGCACGCTTATGCCACTCTCCACCGCTATTACTATCGGCAATTTCGATGGGGTCCATCGGGGTCATGCTGCATTGATTCAGGCCGCCCGGGATACCGTGGGAGACCAGGGCCGGGTGATTGCTCTGTGTTTCGACCCGCATCCCGCCCGAATTCTCCACCCGGATTCCCCTTCGGCGGGACCGGCCCGACTTTCCAGTTTTGCTGAGCGGGAAGCGGGATTACTTGATACCGGGGCGGACGAGGTGATTCGGCTCCAGCCAACTCCAGAGTTTCTGGGCCAATCCCCGGATGCGTTCATTGCCTCATTGACCCAGCAATATGGTCCAAAAGTAATTGTCGAAGGCCCGGATTTCCGGTTTGGACAAAAACGAGCCGGATCGGTTGCCACGCTGCGAAAACTAGAAGAAAAATACGGCTATAAAACCATGATCATCGATCCGGTGGAAACCACCTTGTCCGATGGACTCGTCGTCACCATCTCCAGCACCATGATCCGCAATCTCTTGATTCAGGGACGGGTCGGGGATGTCTCACGGCTCCTCGGGCGTCCCTACTCCCTGAATTGCCCGATTGTCATGGGCGATCGCAGAGGACGCACCATCGGTTTCCCCACCGCCAATCTGGATCCAGGCGATCGTCTCCTTCCTGCCGATGGTATATACGCCGGGTTGGCCCACCGTCCGGATGGAGCAAACTTCCCCGCCTCCATCAGTATTGGATCTAAGCCAACCTTCGGGGCATCGCCGCGTACTTGTGAGGCCTTTCTCATTGGCTATAACGGCCCAGTTGACGACTATGGCTGGATCATCCAACTCGAATTCCACCACTGGCAGCGCGATCAACTCAAATTTTCCGCAATCCCCGCATTGATCGAACAGATCAAGCGGGACACCGAACGAACGGAATCACTCATGGACCCGCTGGTTACCGCATGATGGAATACACTACCAACACCACCCCCAAGGAAATCGCCGATCGCATCCGGGCCGCCCGGCGCACCGCCATCATCACCCACAGTAAGCCGGATGGCGATGCCATCGGTTCTACCCTCGCCCTCAAGCGTATGTTAGATGGGCTGGGTAAACAGTCGGACATCCTGTTGGTCGGCCCAATTGAAACGGCTTTGCTGGAAATTATCAAGCCCACTCCATTCCTTCTCTGTGATGAGGAGCAGCAGCCGGATGAGGACTATGATCTGGTCGTATCCCTCGACACTGGTTCGTGGAGCCAACTGGAAACCATCGAGCACTGGCTGCGTCCTCAGCACGAACGCACCATCGTCATCGATCATCACGCCCGGGGAGATGACATAGCCGCCCTGCGCCTGGTGGATACAAAATGCGCTGCAGCGACTCAAGTACTTTTTCCCGTCCTGGAAAAACTCGGTGGTCCCATCACGGGTGAACAGGGTGGAATTGCTGAAGCCCTTTTCGTCGGCATTGCGACCGACACCGGGTGGTTCCGCTTTCAGAATGCGGATACAGATGCCTTTCAATTCGCCGCCCGCCTCCTCGCCCTCGATGTGGATAAAGCCCGATTGTTTGAAACCATCGAAGCCACGGCTCGCCCGCAGCGTCTCCGGGTGCTGTCCAGTGCACTCAATTCCATTGAGTATCTGGCGGATGGTGCAATTGCCCTGATGTCAATTACGGCCGATGATTTTATGGCCACAGGGGCGGAGCCGGAAGATCTCACCGGCCTTGTCAACGAGCCCCTCTGTATCGGTGCGGTGCGGGTGTCCATCCTCCTGACCGAACGGGAGCCGGGCGTGACCAAGATGAGTTTCCGGGCGAAACCGAAAACCCCCGGTGCGGTTTTCGTAAATGTCAACACCCTGGCCCAGAATTTCGGTGGTGGCGGTCACATTCACGCCGCGGGGGCACGGGTAAAAAAAACGATGGAGGCCGTGCGGGTGGACTTACTGTCGTTGGTAGAAACGGAATCATTTCAACTCATCTAACGCCCGTTCCAACCAGGTCAAACAGGCGGCGAAGTGTTCTGGTTGCCCCTCCGAGCGGATGAATGCGGGAGCCGTTCCCGCCAGCAATGCCCGCTTGATCATCGCCAACCGGGGATAATGCTTTTCCACTGTTAATCCCAGTGCCTTTCGCGCTTTCGCAATCGCCTTCACCGGCTTGTACTTCTTCATCCGTTCCGGCCGCGCCCACAATTGACGCTCCAGAAAGATCGCATCCTCAATCCAGTGCCCAGGTCGGACCTCCGCCAGATCGATAAGCACCACCGGACTGTCCGGTTCATTCGAGCGCATCATCGCGTTGGCGAAATGCAGATCACCGTGAATCCACTCTTCCACAGGCCGTGCCCGCCATTCCTCAACCAGGGGCTTGAGTTGATGCCGCAATCCCTTGAGGGTCGATTTCCACTTCGCCCCGTCCGCGACCGTATTGACCCGCACACTGTCCTGGGCCTGCTTTACTAATTCCTCCCATGATTCCATGCGGGATGACACATCAACCGGAAACTGACGGGTAGCGGCATGAAAGCGGGCCGCGGCATCAGCGATGCGCGGTATATGCGAATCCTCCCAATGCAGACCCAGTGGGCCATGGGGAAATCGTTCGATAATAATCCACGCCAGATCGTAACCACCGATGGAACCCCCAGAGGCAAGCAATCGTGGAGCAACAGATTCGGTTGCTGAATCATGGGACTCTTGCAGGCGTTGCGTCCAGCTCAGTTCGCGTTGGACAATGGGGAGTTTGAGAATAACCGGAATTTCGATTCCAGAGGCGTCGGTCCAGATTGCGTTTCCAGTGGCCGCTCCACCTCGCTGCCAATCAACCCGGAACCAGGTGATCTCACTCAAGCTCACGCCGCTCTTTTTGCAATGAGCGCGCAGCATCGGAACGAGGGTGGCCGCTAGTGTACGG
>CAZLXE010000003.1:0-19180 GCA_964563005.1 uncultured Isosphaeraceae bacterium | reverse complement strand
GCTCTTTTTGCAATGAGCGCGCAGCATCGGAACGAGGGTGGCCGCTAGTGTACGGGGGTCCGTGTTCCGGGGGTGGTCCGTGTTCCGGGGGTGGTCCGTGTTCCGGGGGTGGTCCGTATTCCGGGGGTCAGGGTTTGGTGGAGGGGGAGTCAGTTTGGCAGGTGAGGCAGGTTGGGGGGAGACAACGGAATACAACTGAGGGTTCAACATCAGGCGATTGGGTTCCAGAGGGGCTGTAACCGGGGAGGCCATGTGTTCATAGACATAACGGTAGGGGGGATTCGCAGGCAAAGCAAACCCCGACTGATTGAGCCCTTGACAAACCATCATAGGGGCGCGATCATTGCTTAATGGAACCCTACTCTGACGATTTTACACCCCCGGTAATCCACGAAGGTATCACTTTCGATGATATCCTTCTTGTGCCCCAGTTTTCCGCCCTCACCCCCGATCAGGCGGACACCTCGTCTCGGCTCACCCGTAACATCACCCTGAACATTCCCCTCATCTCCGCGCCCATGGACACGGTGACGGAGTCTGCCCTTGCGATTGCTCTTGCTCAGGAGGGGGGAATCGGCATCATCCACAAAAATCTTTCTCCCGAAGGACAGGCCCGCGAAGTGGCGAAGGTCAAAAGATCGGAGAACGGCGTCATCACCGATCCCATCACCCTCGGCCCGGAGGATTCCGTACAGCGGGCGCTCGATTTGATGCAAGAGCAGAATGTCTCGGGCTTCCCTGTCACCGAAGGTGGCGATCCCCGGCACCGGGTCGTCGGGATTCTCACCCGACGCGACATGAAGTTCATCGATTCACCCAATGCAAGAATCGGCGATGTCATGACGAAAGAGAATCTCGTAACCGCACCACCGGAAACTCCCCCTGAACAGGCGGAAAAGATTCTCAACCAGGCGCGGGTGGAGAAACTGTTGCTGGTGGATCGTGAGGGTAATCTCAGTGGATTGATCACCATGCGGGACATCGACAACATCAGCACCCATCCCTCTGCCTGCCGCGATGAGCGAGGACGCTTACGCGTCGGGGCGGCTATCGGTGTGAACCAGTTCGAGCGGGCGGAACAACTGATCGCCGCGGAAGTCGATGTCATTGTTGTCGATACCGCCCACGGCCACTCAAAAAATGTCCTCGAAACCGTAAAGGTGCTGCGGGGGAAATACGACATCGACCTCATCGCCGGGAATGTCGCGACGGAAGCGGGGGCGATGGCGTTAATCGAAGCGGGAGTGGATGCCGTAAAAGTGGGCATCGGCCCGGGATCAATCTGCACCACCCGCATCATCAGTGGAGTAGGGGTGCCCCAGTTGTCCGCCATCAGGAATGCAGTAAAGGTCGCGGAAGGAGAGGGCGTACCTGTCATCGCCGATGGGGGGGTGCGGCAGAGCGGAGACCTCGCCAAGGCCATCGCCTTCGGGGCTTCCAGCATCATGATCGGCTCCCTATTCGCGGGCATGGATGAAAGTCCCGGCGAATTGATCATCCATCGTGGCCGCCGCTTCAAGGCCTACCGCGGGATGGGCAGTCAGGGCGCAATGGGGGCGGGCTCTGCTGATCGTTACGGCCAGAAAAACATCACCGAAACCAACAAATTCGTCCCCGAAGGCGTCGAGGGTCGAGTACCCTATCGAGGCAAACTTGCCGAATATGTCTATCAACTCGTCGGCGGGCTCCGGGCTGCCATGGGCTACTGCGGCTGCCCCACGATCGAAGGCCTCCGCCACCACACCCAGTTCGTCCACAACTCCGCCGCCGGACAGGCCGAATCCCACCCCCACGACATCGCCATCACCAAGGAATCGCCAAATTACATGACCATGGGTGAGGAAAGGAATTGAGGATGAATGGTTCCCGGGGTGAGTCTTGATGCCTGCGGGGGAAGAAGATACACTGATCACCTCAGGGCCATTGGCGCAGTTGGCTAGCGCGCTTGTATGACACACAAGAGGTCACTGGTTCAAGTCCAGTATGGCCCACTCTTAAGCCGCTGAATCATAAAGATTTAGCGGCTTTTTCTATCCAGTGTTTTAGTGACTGGATTTGTGATCACTCAAAGGTGCATAAATAAGACGCACTCCCTGGGAAAAGCTTATTTATAAACTGTTTGCAAATAGTGAATCCGAGAATCCTCCCCCCTAACAGATTCATGCCGCGGTCGCATCCGCATTGACCCGGTTCGGCTGATAGAACACCGTCTTGCAGTGGTGCTGAGGGAAAAATCTCGGGCCAAATTTGGACAGCGATTCCGATGACCCCACAAACAGATATCCATTCGGAGAAAGACGATCCGCCAGGCGATTGAACAATCCCTTCTGATCTTCCGGTGAAAAATAAATCGCCACATTGCGGCAGAAAATAATGTCGAAAGTACCGAGATGATCAAATGGCTTGAGAAGATTGAGACTGGCGAATGAGATCATGGAGCGCAGTTCATCCTTCGCCTTCCAATGATCCCCCTGACGCTCGAAATACTTGCTCAATCGGGTCGCATCCAGCCCTCGGCCGATTTCATGATCCGAATACAATCCCCGACTGGCCTGTTTGATCGCCGCATCCGATATGTCCGTCGCCTTGATATTGATGTTCCAGGTATCGACATCCGGAATCAGATCCCGAATGGTCATTGCCATGCTGTACGGCTCCTGCCCGGTACTGCACGCCGCTGACCAGATGCGGAGGAGTTTGGGATGAGCAGTATTCGCATGGGCGTCGATCATTTCCGGCAACGCCTTGAACTTCAAAGCATTAAATGGCGAATCATCCCGAAAAAACAGAGTCTCATTCGTGGTCAACGCGTCGATAACTTTCGTTTTCAGCCCGGCGTCCCCGTTCGCCCGCACCTTCGTTACCAACTCTGAATATGAGGATAAAGATTCCGCCTGAATGATCGGCACCAGACGACTCTTAATGAGATAATCCTTGGTCTCATCAAGCACCAGGCCGCACAGACCCATGGCCAGTTCCGCAACCTTTAAAATGTCTTCAGGGGTGGGGTTCATGCGGCGGCATTCATTCGGACTCGTTGCACGATGGCCCCCGCAAGATCGGAAAGCGGCAACACCGCATCCACCAATCCCTCATCCACTGGTTTTTTCGGCATACCGTACACCACACAAGACGCTTCATCCTGCGCGAGAATCGTCGCCCCCAACCCATGAAGTTTTCGACACCCTGCCGTTCCATCATGACCCATGCCGGTCATGATCATCGCGAGTGTATTCCCACCGAACATTTTCGCTACTGAATCGAACAAATAATCCACCGAGGGCTTGCAGTTGTTCACCGGTTCATCGTCGGTGATTCGGATGACCAGCCGCGCCCCCTCCCGGACAGTCTTCATCTGTTTTCCTCCGGGAGCGATGAGGGCCATACCCGGAGTGATCGAATCGCCATCAGTCGCTTCCCGTATGGAGAGCGCACAACGACTATTCAATCCATCGGCCAGAGACTTAGTGAACATCGGCGGCATGTGCTGAACGATCAAAATCGGCAGGGGGAAGTTCGCCGGGAGCATCGGCATAAGAACATTCAGAGCTTGAGGCCCACCGGTGGAGATACCGATCACGACCAGTTCCGGAGCAGCAGGAGGTCGCAATGGGGAATGCGCCCTGACCTTGGCAGGAGGTGCTGGGTGGGGCACCACTGCCGCACGAGCTGGAACCACCGATCTCCGGCTGCGAAGAAAGGCCTCAATCTTGGGGAACAGGTCGGCTCGGAGCATCTTCATGCTTTCATCCGGACCCGCCCCCGAGGGCTTCAGCACAAAGTCAAATGCTCCATGTTCGAGGGCATTCACCGTAGTCTCGGCCCCGTCTGCAGTGAAGGCACTGAGCATAATCGCCCCCACTGATTGGCCAGTTTCTTGAATATGTTTCAATACCCCCAGCCCATCCACCTCCGGCATCTCCAGGTCCAGTGTAAGTAGATCCGGCTTGACCTGTTGAATCATGTCGATGGCGATTTTTCCGTTCGCCGCCGTGCCCACAACTTCGACTCCATCCATATCAGAAAGAAGATCCCGAACAATCATCCGGTAAATTGCGGTGTCATCGACAACAAGTATGCGAAGGAGTGACATAATTTGCATGGATCCTCTTGTAAACCGGATGAGAGGGTTTTTCTGAGTTAATAATTATGAACACGAATAAATCACGCCGCGACTGCGAGGGTCGGGGTTTCATACTTCGATTTAATGGCATCAATAACCGGCTGTAGATTGCTCCGCCATTGCGTTTCGAGTGCACTGGTCCATTTCGGATCTACCTCCGCCATAGTTTCAATCCATGAATTAAGCCAGAGGGGGTACAGTTCAGGCAGAATATTCATCCGATCCTTACTGTGGCTCTGTCCTAACTGCTCCACTTTCGTGCTGGCGGCAGAGTCACCGGCAGCGAAATGGAGTGCGAGCGCGATACCATCCTGAAGAAGCGATTTCTGCTTCGTGAAATCTGTACGCATGAAATAACTCGCCAGACGCGGATCAGAATTGACAAAACGGGTGTAAAACTTGTCGAATACCCGGTTCATCTGCGCTCGTGAGAACGATTGACGGATCGGCTCCGACACGATTGAGGAGATATTCACAACGGCCATCTCTGTGCGTTGACTGGCGTCGGTACAGAATTGACCCACGGTAATACGGAGCCGGGCCGTGAGTCCGCTCAATTCCTCGCCTGCTGCCCGGGTACTCTCGGCATTCCGAGCGGCCTGCTTTGCCCCTTCATCTACTCCGCTGATGGAACGGGTTATTTCCTGACTCGCAGATGCTGACTGGGCAATTCCCGTGGCCACCGTATCGGCTGCGGTTGAGGTTTCGGCGATACTTCGGGCAATTTCTTTGGTGGTCACAGACTGTTCTTCCACTGCCGCTGCTATAGTCTGCGATACAGAATTCACACTGCTGATCGCATTGGTGATGTCATTAATGGCCTGGACAGATTCACCCGTGGCTCCCTGGATGGCCTCGATGCGGGTACGGATATCCTCTGTGGCTTCAGCTGTTTGACGAGCCAACTCCTTGACTTCCGTTGCTACCACGGCAAAGCCCTTGCCTGAATCACCCGCTCGGGCCGCCTCTATTGTTGCGTTCAGGGCAAGGAGATTGGTCTGCTCTGCAATGTCCTGAATCACCTCGATCACCTTTCCGATCTCGTCCGCCGCCGTTCCTAGTTTCCCGATACGCCCCGAACTCTGCTCGGCCAGACGGGCCGCATCACCCACCGCCTGAGAAGTTTGCTCGGCATTACGAGCGATCTCGCTGATACTCGCCGTCATTTCCTCCACCGCGGCGGCAACGCTCTTGACATTATCCGACATCTGTTCCGTGGAAGAGGACATCTGAGTCATATTGACCGACATCTCTTCCGCTGCGGCGGCAACAGAAGCCGATTCGTTGGTGGTGGATTCCGCCCCCATGGTCAATTGCTTCGCCGTGGACACCAGTGAATTGGAGGCACTGGCCAGAGTATTGGTGTTGCTTGCCATGTCGGTGATTGTGCCTCGGATTTTTTCCATAAAAGAATTGAACCAAAAGGCCAATTCACCCAATTCATCCTTTGCCGAATCATCGAGGCGACGGGTCAGATCACCCTCTCCCTCGGCGATGTCTTTAAGCATCACCACCATCCGGGACAAGGGACGCACCAGGCGCATCGCCATGAACAGGCCGATTACCAAAGCCAGGACGGTGCCCACAACTATGGAACTGCCGGAAACAAAAGACAGCGTTCCCAGATGGGCCGTTATCGTCTCCGACATGGGATCGACCACTTGCTCTTCGTAGTACTCTTCCAGATTCTCCAGATCTGCAGCAAGGGCGTCATAATCTCCCCGCAAGGTATCCTGAGCATCAGAGAGTTTCATCGCCGCCGTAAAAACCTGTTCCCCTGCTTCCTTAAAAGGTGTATACAGATTGGATAATTTAGAAAATTGGGGATGGGCCTCGATCGTGGCGCAATGTCGGTCAAACGCATCCCGCTCTTCGGGATCGCCCGTGATCAGAATGTCATTAAACGCCATCACACACTCCCAGATGGTGTTAATGAGATTCGGGTCGTCGAGGGATTTTGCTCGTTCTAAAAGGGGTTCTGCCATGGAATCGGCGATTTCCATCCGTTCTCCGGGGAGAGTGATGTATTCGAGCGGGGTGGCGAGTGATTGACTCACCGCGTCGAGCATGCTGACCGCATTGTCGATGTCTTTCTGAGAATGTGCGCTGGCTCGGAACTTCTCCTGGAAGTGTTGTATCTGATCCCGAGCCGTAGAAATGAAGGATTGGGAATCGACTGAATCGGTAGAGCCCAGCACATCGCTTACCATGTCCGCCACCGCAATGCGCGACTCCATGGTCAGATCCGCCGCAGGCCAATTTTCATTTGCAAAAACATTGGTTTTGGACTGCACCTCTCGGGACAGAGACATCACCAGGATGCCGCAGAGGATAAACACTCCGGCAACGGCCAGGTAACTGCAAATAAGTTTTGTTCGAATTTTCATGGTTTTGATTCTCTCAAGAGTAGTAATGAGGGCTGTGCATATAAGAACAAGGGGTTTCCCTTCCGTTTGTCCTTCAGTTATTTTCTAAATCATCTCCGGGACCTCCGGTCCCGTTCAGTTCAGTTTGATTCTCGGCGGATGTCAACATCGCTTCATTCGTATCCAGTATGCCGAAGAGTTTCGTGTCCGTCTGGTACACCCCCCGAAGAAACCGCGAGGAAACCCCTCCCAGATTCACCGGAGGCGGATCGATCTGCGATTCGTTGGCAATGAAAACATCGCCCACCGCGTCCACCAGCAGCCCGATCTTCTCCCCTTCATAATTCACCACCACATTGCGACAACTCGAATTAATTTTGTGGGCTTCCAACCCCAGCACCGTGTGCAGATCGACCACCGTCACCACATCCCCCCGAAGATTGATAACTCCATGCACGCAATCGGGAGCACGGGGAACCGGAGCCACATCAAGATGTTGATTGATCTCCTGAATCTGTTGAATGTCAATGCCCAGCCAGAGATCGCCAACCAGAAAAGTTGCGAATTCAATCTCCGTCCCGTCTGTTCCTTGGGTGGCAAAATCGTTATTAGTCAGTTGGAGAGTACTCATACACAGACCCTTTCGGCTAGTTGCGGTGTACTGTTTTTACCCAGACCGGAATTCATGCGGGCATTCCTGAGATGCTTGGCGATCGCCTTGAGCAATTCCTCCCGCTCCATCTTGATGTGATATTCATCCACCCCGGCATTCAAACCGTTCTGAATGTCCTCCTCGCTGGCCAGAGAAGTAAGGGCGATCACTGGGAGGTGGGCGAACGCGGGATCACCTTTAATGCGCTCCGTTAATTCCAGACCATTCATGTTGGGCATCTCGATGTCAGTGAGAACGAGGTCAAAGGTATGGCCGACATCCTGCATAGTGTTCCAGGCGATCAGTCCATCCTCACAGTCGGTCACTTTGTAGCCATCGGTGGTAAGGAAACCGATCAACTGATTCCGGAAGAATCCGGAGTCCTCGGCCAGAAGAATATGAGCAGGAGTGTCGGTATCGCTGCTTCCCGATGGCGCCTGGTCCGTAAAGGCCTCCGGCATCAGATTCTTTGCCAACACCAGCAAATCCACAAACCGCACCGGGTGATTCTCAAGAATAATCGACCCCAACACCCCCGGTTCGCGGAATGTGCGGGTATCTATGTTCGTGGACAATTGACGAATATCACACAAAGACGGAGCAATCAGACCGATTTCCGCTCCGTTGATGTCAAACACCACCACATGCAGATGGGGCTGCTCTTCCCGCTCCTTCGCCGTGATGTGATCCTCCAGTTTGATCAGAGGCAGAGACGCCCCACGATATTGCACCACCTCCCGTCCCCCCACACTGTCGATCTGGTCCGTTCGGACTCGCTCGATACGCGAAATAAGTGCGGTAGGCACTGCAAACTGCTCCGAGGGGTGATTCGTGAACAGGAGGACTGATTGAATTTCTGTAAAATCTTTTTCTTCTGCGGCCTGATCCTGTCCTCCCCCCTCAATCGCTTTCAGATCGCAGAGGGTTGCCAATCCCGTAACATCGAGAATGAGGGCCACCGCTCCATCGCCCAGAATGGTGGCCCCGGCCAGATACGAGCACTGTTTCATGTGCTGCCCCAGGGGTTTGACCACAATCTCCTGAGAGTCATCCAGAGAATCCACAATGATGCCGTACTCCAGAGAGCCCGCCTGTACGACAAGAATATTTTGATTGACTGGTGCAGAATCGTGGGTAGATCCAGTTTGAGATCCGGGTTTTGATTCGGAATCCTTAAGGGTACGATCCAACCTGACCAGTGGCAGCAATTTGCCCCGCCGTCGCAGCACTTCCGCATCCCGAACTCGCTGAATCTTCTCGGAAACTTCACTCGCGCTCACCCGGATCAACTCCCGGATATTCGACTGAGCCACAGCGAAAGAACACGCGCCGCTGCGGATGACCAGTGATGGAATAATCGCCAGAGTAAGCGGCAATTCTATTGTAATGGTGGTGCCCTGACCCACGGCGGTGTCAATGTCCACCATGCCCCCCATCTTTTCGATGTTCGTTTTCACCACATCCATGCCCACCCCCCGTCCACTCACATCCGTAACTTTTTCCGCCATGGAAAATCCGGGATGGAAGATCAACCGGACCGCTTCCCGATCACTGAGCGCGAACGCCTGTTCGTCCGTCATGATGCCTTTTTCCACGGCCTTGCCGCGAAGTTTCTCCGCATTGATCCCCGCTCCATCGTCGCTGATCGAGATCACCACCTTCCCCGCCCGGTGAAACGCGCTCAGCGTTACCTTCCCCGCCGCTTGCTTTCCGTTGTCTATTCGGACATCAGGCATTTCAATACCGTGATCAACGGAATTTCGAATCAGATGGGTCAGGGGATCAGCAATCATCTCTATGATGGATTTATCCAGCTCAACATCCTTGCCATTGATCTCCAGACTGCACCGCTTATTCAACGAACCACTGAGATCACGCACAATGCGGGGAAACTTGTTGAAAACCGTGCCGATGGTCTGCATCCGAGTCTGCATGATCGCTTCCTGCAATTCGCTCGTAACGCGATCAATCTTTCCTCCCACCGATGCCAGTTCCGGCACCGCGGCGCTGTTGGCCAGCAACAGCAACTGATTCCGCACCAGCACCAATTCCCCCGCCAGGTTCATCAGCGTATCCAGCACCTTCACACTCACCCGCAGGGTGGCATCCGGAGCAACGGTGGTCGTAGAAGGATGCGGCGAACTTTTCTGGGATTTCTTCCGGGTCGGCGTCGTAGGGGGCTTCGCTTTAATTTCCCCAATGGAAGTCGCCTTTTCGATGCCGCTCGAGTCGGGAATGGTTGACTCCGCATTGGCTTGAATCGCAGATTCAACGACAGGTTCAACCGACCCTGGCGGAGATGGAGGAGCGGTGCTCCAATCCGTCTGTTCCGGCGTTGCGATAAAAGAAATTCCTCCCGCCGGTAGATCAAGTCGCTCGGCAATCACTTCCGCTGAGTGCTCCGAAGCCAGCAGAATCATCATATTCATGGCTTCTGGAATTTCATCGTGCAATTCCCCAATCCCCGCCGTGCTCACATAACTGTTGACAACTTCCCCGACCTCGCACATAGCCCGGAGAAACTCAGCCGGCGTGCGTTCTTTCTCCTGCACATCTTCGATCATGTCCACATCGAGAACATAAATGCTCCGCCCCTGCCGCTGTTGATTCACCAACTCCCGCTGACTTATCATCAGAAACGCCAGCGTTCCGTCCGGCAATTGAATATCCGCCTCGAAATCCGGTTCTTCCGTATTTTCTGCCGTTTCCTCCTCCCCAGATTCGCCCGTCATAGAGGTCTTGAGATTCTCAATAAAATGGGATACATCGGTGTCATTGGAATTCGCCGCGTCTTCAATCATGCCCGAAAGGGCGTCCCCGGCCTGAAGCAACGCCTCAATGATGGCCGAAGTGGGCGTGAGTTCCCCATTCCGCACCAGGTTCAGAATCGCCTCCATCTCATGAGCCAATGCTCCGATCGAGGTCAGCCCACAAAATCCACTGGATCCCTTCACCGAGTGAATGTCCCGAAACACTTTATTGATGAGATCCTGATCAATCTCTTCCCCGGCCGCCTCTATCGCGAGCAGGTCGTTTTCCAGATTCGACAAACCATCTACGGCCTCGGCTATGAAAGTGGCGAGCAATTCGTCCTGATCTATGGGCATCTCGAGTTTTCCTCAATAATGAACTGCCTGCTCATTTCGAGCCGGCCAACTGGGTTTCGGGGACTAAGCCGCCTTGACGGTAAAATGCTGATCGAGACGCATCAGCGTGAATAACTTGTGGAGATCATCGCTGTGCGTCACCACCGTGAGTTGCCCCTTGCATTTCAGAAGTGTCCTGTGGCAGAGCACAAACACCGACAACCCCCGCGAATCAATCATTTCCACTTCAGCCAGATCAATCGTCAGATCCGTCGCTCCCTCTTTCACCAGATGCAGCAACTCCTCTCGGAATTCATCCACATGAGCGGCCGTAATCATGCCCGTAGGTTTCACCAGACAGGTATCATTCGTTTTTTCAATCTGCGTCATGCGGCATCTCCAATCGAGGTCTCATGGACCGAAGTGTTTTCTCCCCCGGAGTGATAATTCATGTTCCACATCACCCGATTCCCCGTCTCATTCCAAGACAACTCATCGGAAAGGAGCCGCAGGAGCGCAATTCCCCGCCCATTGATGCCCGTTTCCTCAATTTCAGAAGAGTGATTGTGCCAGTCAAACCCCGGGCCTGTATCCTGAACCATGCATCTGAGGTGGTTCTGCTGAATGCTCATTTCCAACTCTACCTCCTGCTCGGATTTTTCGTCGCTTCCGTGCAGGACTGCATTCAGCAGGGCTTCCCGAATCGTCAAACGAATATCAAAGTCGTTAATCGGCAGGTCGCGTTCGATCAGATACCGGGCAACCTGCTCATCGACTTTCTCTATGGTAGCAACCGTGGCTTTCATTTTGAGCCGTAATTCCTTGCTGGTGGCGTCACAATGCAACATGATTCCGACCATCCGATCTGGAGACCGTGGGGGAACAACAAATCATTGTTTCTGATCGGTTGCGATGGGAGGTGTCTTAACTATTCCTACTCTTTTCGATCCCCCTGGATTCGTATTTCACCCGATAATCCGCAGGATAGATCAAAACTTCCCCACCCTAAGAATTTCACTGATTCCCTTCCCCCGGCTTGACGATGAAAACCATCCAGAGTTTGTGTCTATTCAGCTGTCTTACGAACCTTCGCAAGAGCAGTGACTACACCACTCTGCTGTTGATGCTGGATCCGATGTGTACTGATTCACTTTCCTGTTTGATTGAGGAAGAGCATGAAAATCCTTTCCGTTGACGATTCCACCACCGCCCGCCTGATTGTGAAGCGGACCTTCGAGGAGCAGGGACACAAAGTTCTCGAAGCCCCGGATGGAGCGGTCGCACTGTCAGTCCTCGAAGCTCAGTCGCCCATCGATGTGATCATCCTGGATTGGAATATGCCCGTGATGACCGGCATCGAGTGTCTTGAGGAAATCCGCAAAAATCCGGGCTACAAAAATGTTAAAATTGTGATGTGTACGACTGAAGCCGAGAAGCCGCAGATCGTCAAAGCCATTCAGGCGGGCGCCAACGGGTATCTCTTGAAACCGGTAACGCCGGAAGCCCTCACTGCCGGGGTGAACAAGGTCGCTGGCTTGGCCGCATAGCGGTGGGAAGATTGGTTATGACGACAAAAACGCAATCCGAGAACACATTTTCCGCATTCAAAGTCGAATACATGCAGCCCTTCGTCGATTCACTTCGCGCTTTATTCGTCGATCATCTGGGCGGTTCACTCACCGTAGGCAAGCCGGAAATCAACCCCGAAGGAAAACCAAAATACGAAATGTCCGGTGCCATTGCATTTTCCGGCACCGTCAAAGGACAGGTTGTTGTCAGCTTTCCCCTCGCCGTTGCGCAGGGGGCCGTCGAGGCCTATCTAAAAATGTCTCCGGTACCGGATGATGTCATTGAAGATTGCGTCGGGGAATTGACCAATATCGTAGTAGGACGGGCGAAGAGTGAATTGGAATCCCACCAGATTGCCATTTCTCCTCCCATCGTAGTGCGCGGGACGGATTTTCAGATCACTCCCCAGAAGGGAGCCGTCTGTCTTAGCATGCCCTGTGAATGTCAGTATGGTTCCCTTCGCGTAGAAATGAGTTTTTTGCAGGCCGCCCCTCAATAAATCGTACATGGGCCGTCTTTAAGAAATAGGTATCGAGTCAATACAGGGAGAGAGAACATCGAATGGCCTCTCAGGATCCAGCATCAAAACGAATGCGCACCGTGCGAGCAAGCGACAAGGATGTCGAAATACTCCTGAATCGTCTCGATAATGCCCAATCGGATCCCCGGGCCTCCAAAAGGCGCAGCGAACGCTATCCCTACCGCCTCAAGTCTTGCGCCATCACCCTCCAGAATCCCGGCACTTCATCCGCCGCCACCATACTTGTCCCCACCCGTGATCTCAGTGCCGGAGGCATTTCCTTTCTCCATGGCGGTTTTATCCACACCGGAACCCGTTGCATTGTGCAACTCATAAGCCGCCATGGCACCTGGCAGGAAGTGCCCGGCATAATTGTGGAAACCGCCTATATTGAAAACTGGATTCACGAAGTACGAGTCAAGTTTGATTTCGAAATCTCCCCTGCAGATTTCTGCTCCGCCGCTCAGATCACCCGCATCCTCATCGCCGAAGATGACAAAACCATCGCCATGCTTGCCATGAAACACCTCAAGGATCTGAACGCCGAAGTAGACCATGTTGAAAACGGACAGCTCGCCGTGGATCTGGCGAAGAAGAATCTCTACGACTGTATTCTCATGGACATCGAAATGCCTGTCATGGATGGCTACGAGGCCGTCAAACTGCTCAGGAAAAATGGATATTCCGGAGCCATCATCGCCGTCACCGCCATGACCCGTCCTGAGGATCGCGAAAAATGTCTAAAAATCGGGTTTGATCAATACATACCCAAACCCTACACCCCCATGGGTCTTCAGAAACTGATCTCCACGCTCGACAACGAGCCGCTCATCAGTGACTTTCAAAGTGATTCATCCATGGTTCCCATGATCAACGAGTTTATTGAATCCATGCCCGCCGAAATTCGGGTCTTGGAAGAAGTAATGCTCAAAGAGAATATGGAAGAACTTGAACTAGCCACGCGGGCTTTGAAGGGCAGGGCCGGGGGCTTCGGATATCCCACAATTTCCGATGCTGCAGGAGTAGTCGAGTCAGCCATCCAGAGTGATTCATCACAAGTCAAAATTATCAAAAACCACCTGAATGAACTGGTTCATCTCTGCATGCAGGCCCGTGGAGCGCCGGAAACCCAGGTCAAGAATGCCTCCTGATCGCTCCTTGGAGTGTTCAATTCGAATTCGGTAATGATCCGAGCTGTCCTTGCCGCATGACATGCCATCATTAAATCAATGATGACCCCTTGGATTGCCTGGAATCCATTAATGACCTGCAAATAGCCCATTTTTACATCCCGAACACGAAGGTGGGGGATTCCTGTATACTCAGATCACATGGGATGAATGATTTTATCCAATAATCTTGTCGTATAGATTGTTCCGGCATCCAAATCGGTCTTCGAATCCAACAGTTTCTATGGAAGTGATTAAAGGCATTCCAGTCTCCCCCGGAGTGGTGATCGCCAAGGCGTTCATTCTGGAGCAGGCACGCGAGCATATCCCGTTTCATCGGGTTTCCAGGGCCATGGTTGATCGTGAAGTCGCCCGGCTTGAAATGGCCCTGGAGAGAACCAAAACCGATTTAGAAGATGATCGGGATAAGGCCGCATCAACATTGGGACCGGAACCGGCCAAGATTTTTGAGTTTCATATCGCCTTGCTTCAGGACAAATCCCTCATCGATCCCATTTTCGAAAGGGTGCGGGATAAGCAGGAAACCGCCGCCTATGCCGTCGCAGATGTATTTCGTGGCTTGGCGGATAAATTTCGAGCCATGGGGAAAAGTGGCTTCCGTCAAAAAGCCAACGATGTCATCGACCTGGATCGCAGAGTCTTGGGCCATCTCCTTGGCCAGACCGCCGATCGTCTGGCTGAAGTCGAGGAACCGGTTGTCGTCATTGGCCACGAGTTCACACCAGCCCAGGCCGCATCCATGGATGTCAAGCATGTTCTCGGCTTTGCCACCGATGCCGGGGGGCGGACTGGGCATACTTCCATCGTTGCCGCCGCTCTGGGAATCCCTGTCGTAGTGGGCTGCCAACGCATTACCGCACTGGTTGAAGAGGGTGATCTCCTCATCATCGACGGTGGGACAGGAATGGTCATCATCAGGCCCGATGAAGAGAGAATCGCTCAGTATCGCAAGGTATTAAAGCGAATCGATGAATCCAAAGCTCATCTCCTCGAACTGGCTGAACTCGAATCCGTTACCACGGACGGAACCCGCATAACCCTCCACGGCAACATAGAATTTGCCGATGAAATTGCCCTTCTTTTGCGGCAGGGTGGTGACGGGGTGGGCTTATTTCGCACCGAATTCCTCTTTCTCACCAGCGATTCTGAACCTACCGAAGATGAGCAATATGAAATCTATCACCGTTGTCTGACCATGCTCGAAGGAAAATCCCTCACCATCCGCACCCTCGATCTCGGTGCTGATAAGCAAACCCAGTCACAGGTTGAAGAACCGGAACGCAACCCATTTCTCGGTCTCCGCAGCATCCGCTATTGCCTTCAGAATCTACCCCTTTTCCGCACCCAACTTCGGGCGATCCTCCGCGCCTCCGCTCACGGTCCGCTGCAGATCATGTTTCCCCTTATTTCCACCCTCATGGAGCTTCGCCAGGCCAAGATGATTGTGAATGATGTCATGGAGGAATGCGAAGACGAAGGCATCGAATTCAATCGAGATATCCCCATCGGCATGATGATCGAAGTGCCCAGTGCCGCCCTCATGGCTCCCGTATTCGCCCGTGAGGCAGCTTTTTTCAGCATCGGCACCAACGACCTTATTCAATACACCCTGGCCGTCGATAGAGGAAATGAACGGGTGGCGAATTTGTATTCCGGGGCCAATCCCGCCGTGATCCAATTGGTGAAGCAAATATTGCGCACCGGGCGGCGATTCAATATCCCCACCAGTCTCTGTGGAGAAATTGCCGGGGATGTAACCTACACCATGTTGCTTATCGGCCTCGGACTGCGTACCCTGTCTCTAGTGCCAGCCCAGATTCCGAATGTCAAGCGGGTCATCCGGTCGGTCGATATAGATCAATGTGAGCGACTGGCCCGAAAGGTCGGTTCGTTCGATTCAGAGCGTCAGGTATTGAATTGCCTGAATGACGAGTTACGAAAAATCTTTCCCCAAGCCGCCAGCGGGAGTTCCGTCGGATGATACGGCTTGTGGGTTTTCAGAAATACATTGGCCGAGATTTTCGCCAATTTCGCTTCGACCCCCGGATGCCACATATGATGTACGCATCATTGCCCGGTGCGGGTTGGGCGCATGAGTGAAAATCGACAGCCACCGGATGAACCCTCATTAGAAGATGCGCCACATCTTCCCGCAATCAGCCCATATTCGTACAAAAAGTGCGAATGGAGTGGAGTGTGGGAAAACACCTCAGATTAGAAGAATTACCAGAATTCATCGAGACTTCGGTTTCGCGTATGGCGTATGGATTAATGCGGTTCACCGGGATCAATTCCCCGGAGCCACCCCCTCGTGTCCCCCGCTAAAAAAACTTCATCAACTTCAAGAAACACAAAAAATCAAGGGAGCCGTGAACTGATGATCGTCAACGACATGCCCGGCGAGGGCTGTCGGATTGCCATCATTCGCGATCATTACCTCGAAGATCTATACGAAGAGCATATCGCCACTGCGACCAATGTCGGAAACATCTACAAGGGTCGCGTCACCAATGTAGAACCCGCCATTCAGGCCGCCTTCGTTGATTTCGGAGAGAGTCAAAGCGGTTTTCTCCACATCTCAGACCTCCATCCCCGTTATTTCCCGGGGGAAGAACAAACCGAACGGGTTGGCAAAAAAATCCCCCGACGAGATCGCCCGCTCATCCAGAACGCCCTCAAGCGAGGTGATGAAGTACTGGTGCAGGTGCTCAAGGAAGGCATCGGTTCGAAAGGGCCGACCCTGACCAGTTACCCTTCCATTCCCGGCCGCCTCCTTGTCTGCATGCCGTACATGGGACGCATCGGTGTCTCCCGGAAAGTTGAAGATGAAACCGTACGGCGGAAAATGCGCCAGACCTTGGAATCACTCGACCTCGACAGCAGATTTGGCTTTATTCTCCGTACCGCAGGGATTGATAAAACAAAAACGGAACTCAAACGCGATGTTGCATACCTCATGCGACTATGGAAGGTGATGGAAAAGCGTATCGAAAAAGTATCCGCTCCCTGCGAACTGTATCGAGAATCAGACCTCCTCATCCGGACTGTGCGGGATGTATTGCGTCCCTCCATTGAAGCGGTCATTGTGGATACAGAATCCGCTGCCGATCGTATTACCGCCTTTCTCAAAGTAGCCGCACCGAGAACCGCCCCCAAGGTAATCCGCTACCACGATCCCGCCCCAATTTTCCATTGTTTTGATGTCGAGCGTCAGATAGACCTCATCCACAGCCGTGAAGTCCCCCTTCCTTCCGGGGGTTCTCTCGTGATCGATCAAGCCGAAGCCCTCGTGGCCATCGATGTAAATTCAGGACGCAGTCGATCTTCCCGGGACAGCGAAACCAACGCCCTGAATACCAACCTCGAAGCCGTGGATGAAATTTGTCGCCAACTCCGTCTCCGAGATCTCGGCGGTCTGATCATCCACGACTTGATCGACATGTGGAAGCATGGAAATAGGCGCAAAGTCGAGGATCGCTTCCGGAGTAATCTCACCAAAGATCGGGCCAAGACGACCATACTCCGCATTAGCGAGTTCGGTCTCGTTGAAATGACTCGTCAGCGTATGCGTCCCAGTCTGCGAAAAACCCATTTTGGCCCCTGCTCCCATTGTCAGGGACGCGGTGAATTAAAATCTCCTTTCTCCGTTGCTTCCGATGCCATTCGCCATTTGCAGAACCTGCTTCAGCATGATCGCGTGCAGCGTTTGGAACTCGTCGTTTCTCCCCAGGTGGCCTCCGTTCTCCTCAGTCGGAAACGCAAGGAATTGGTGCATATCGAAGAGAGAAGCCACAAAACAATCGATGTTCGGGTCAGTGACACCATCGCCGGCGATCGCGTCGATTATTACGGCTACGACAATCGAAACTCTGATGTCGATATCTCGCGCCTCCCCAAAAGAAAGCCACCCACCATCGAGCAACTCCTCAAAGCGGAGATCAAGTTCTCTGAACGAGGGGAGGTAGATGAAGTCAAAACCCCGCGTCGTCGTCGCCGTCGCCGAAAAACCGAAGTAGCCGATGCCTCTGCCATCGCCCTCCAGGGCGACTTCATCGAAACGGAAGAGGAGGGAACAAAAACAGCAGATCCCGACTCAACTTCTGAAGAAATCAAGAAGCCCCGCCGCCGCCGTCGCCGCAAGTCCACCACCGACCAAAGCATGGAAACCTCATCCAACGCTCCTCAGCAAGACCGGGTAAAGGAATCCCGCGACCAGAAGAATCGTAAAACAAACGATACTTCTAATTCAAAACCGACTCCTCCTTCTCCTGATTCTGCCCCTCCAATTCGCATTCATCAACTGGCCAAAGAAATTGGTGTCGCATCCAAAGAAGTGGTGACCCGGTGCCGGGAGAAGGGGATGGTCGCCGTAAAAGGGCATCAATCATCGGTGAACGCCGAGGATGCGTCCACCATCCGCGCCTGGTTCGCTCCCGAGCAAACTCCGGAGAGCCAGATCAAATCCTCTCCGCAAGAGGAAAAGCAAAAGGCGGAAGCAGAACCGGGCCAACGCCGACGGAGAGGTCGCAAACGCCGTCCCCCTGCAGAACAACCCCAAAAGTCCACGACCGATTCTTCCCCCGAGCCAACAAAAAAAACTGGTCGAATTCGAAAACCGAGAACGCCGGTTAATAAGGTGGGGGCTGAATCGAAAACCAACTCTTCCCCCGGAACCCGAAAACGCCGTATCCGGGGAAAGAAAACCCCAAAAACAACCCCGGCTGTCATCGAAACACCAGCAACCACCGAGAACAATTCCCCCTCCACTCACTCCGAACCCGCCCCCAAACGCGGCCTCTATCGAAATCGACGCACTCGCCCCCAAACGCTCACTCCAGATGTTAAGCAGCAAGAGGAGATTATGAAGGGATGAGTCAGCATAGCCCCCGCCCTGCTCGACGAATCTTAATCCTCGGTTCAACCGGATCGATCGGAGTCAATACCCTTCAAGTATTGGATCACTTTCGCTCCTCCGACGGACCGGATTTCAAAGTCGTGGGTCTGGCCGCAGGATCAAATGCTCCCCTCCTGCTTCAGCAGGCCCAGAAGTTCTCCGTGCGCCATGTGTCCATCGCCGATCCCAATTCCGCCGCCTCCCTCTCCGACATCGATCATGTCTATACAGAAGATGACCGAAGTGACATTTTCCCCGATGGAAAATCCGCCTGCACGCTCATAGAGCAAACCGCCCAACCGGGAGACCTCGTTGTCGGCGCCATGGTCGGAGCGGCAGGCATTCCCGCCATCCTGAAAGCCATCGAAAAGGGCTGCGATATCGCCCTCGCCAACAAGGAAACTCTCGTCGCCGCCGGTGAACTGGTCATCCCACTGGCCCGCAAAAAAAAGATCAACCTGATCCCCATCGATTCCGAACACAGTGCCATCTTCCAATGTCTCCAGGCCGGTCGCACGCCCGATGAAATCCAGCGAATCATCCTCACCGCTTCCGGCGGCCCCTTCCGAACCTGGACGACCGATCAGATCCGCAAAGCAACCCTGTCCGATGCCCTCAATCACCCCACCTGGACCATGGGCAAAAAAGTCACCATCGACTCCGCCACCATGATGAACAAAGCCCTCGAGGTCATCGAAGCCCAATGGCTCTTCAATCTCCCTCCGGAAAAAATCGAAACCATCATCCATCCCCAATCCACCATCCACGGCCTGGTCGAAT
>CAZLXE010000002.1:43791-66095 GCA_964563005.1 uncultured Isosphaeraceae bacterium | reverse complement strand
ACTTCGTTGATCCTGGTGGGGGTGTCGGCAATTCTGTTTGTGCTGTCGTTTCCGCCGTTTTATGTTTGGCCTGCGATGCCGGTGTCGGTGGGACTTTTGACCTTTATGGCGGTGGAGGCGAATTCGGGGAAGCGGGCGGTGGGGGTGGTGATGGGGGCTCAGTTTCTGATGTGGTTGTGGATTCAGCGGTGGATGATAGAGGTGACGGTGGTGGGGTGGCCGGGGCTGGCGATATTTCTGTCGTTGTATGGGGTGTTGTATGTGGGGCTGGTGCGGTGGATTGGGCGGTCGGGGAGAACCGGGGGTTTGCCCATGACGGTGGTGGTGCCGGTGGTGTGGACGGGAGTGGAGTTTCTGCGAGGGGGGATTGTGATGAATGGGTACCCGTGGTTTCTGGCGGGGCATCCGATGGTGGAACAGACCATGCTGGTGCAGTCGGCGGATTTGTTCGGGGCGTACTTCATTTCATTCCTGGTAGCGATGGTGGGTGGGTTGTTGGTGGATGGCTTGCGGTGGAGGCAAGGAAATTGCTGCGGGAAGCGGTTGGTTTTGTACGGGTGTGCGGTCGGAATTATCGTGATTGGCAACTATGGGTATGGGATGACCCGGCAATTCGACAAACAGGGGGAAGAATTCCGGGGATTGGCGATTCAGACCAATTTGGGGCAGAGCAACAAGATTAAGTGGTCGCGAGAGGATCAGGAGAAGGATTTTGCCTCGTTTGTTCGGCAGACTGAGGAGGCATTGGCGGCATCAGGGAATAAGCCGGATCTGATTATATGGCCGGAGACTATGGTGCCGGGATTTGGGTTGGATGAGGAGACGCTGTCGTTTCTGGAGACGAATGGGTATGTCCCCGGTCGGCAGTACTTTAATGCGCTCCGAGGATTGGGGGAGCGGTCGGGCGTGCCGTTGCTGGTGGGGAGTTCGTGTACAGAAGGATTGGCGGTGGTAGGGGGTAAGCCGATCTGGGATGCGCGGTACAACTCTGCTTATCTCATTGACGGGAGCGGGGAAACACAACGGTACGACAAAGTGTTTCTTACGCCGTTCGGGGAGACCATGCCGTATATCTCAAATTGGGACTGGCTGGAGGAGAAATTGCTGGCGTTCGGGGCTGGGGGAATGAGTTTTGATCTGGATGCGGCGGAGCAGCCCCGAATTCTGGAGGTGAATCAGAGTGAAGAAACTATTCCTATTGCAACCCCGGTCTGTTATGAGGACACTGTGCCGTGGTTGTGTAGGAAGATGGTCTATGAGAAGGGACGGAAGCGGGTGCGGGTGCTGGTGAATATCAGCAATGATGGGTGGTTTGGGGAGCATGATGCGGGTCGGGCGCAGCATGTACAGATCTCCCGTTTTCGGTGCATTGAGAACCGAGTTCCCATGATCCGGTGTGCCAATACAGGATTGAGCGTGGCGATTGATTCGTTTGGAAATGTAATTGGGAGGGTGGGGGAAGGCCGATATGGTTCAGGCCGGGTGGCTGGTTCTCTGGCTGCCACGGTAATTATGGATGATCGCGAGACCTTGTATGGGCGAATCGGCGATCTTTGGGCGTGGGGATGTTTGTTGGGAACGATTGCCCTGTTCGGCGGGTGTCGATTCAATAGGAAAAGAACTCTGCAAAAGGAAAGCGAATGATGATTCAGAAAATGAGGCGATTCAGAGGCACGGTGTCTCGGTTTGGGGCCATGGTGATCTTGATGGGGGCGTGGGGATGCAGTGAAAATACGGCCACCCAATGGAGTTCCCGAACGGGCGAAACCGAGGATGGTCTGCATGGGATGCCGTTGGAGCCGGAGCCGGTTATAGAAGAATGGGGAGGTGGTTCCACGGATGGCGAACTGGATCGGTTGCGGCGCCTCTCCCTGGATATTTTATTACAGGCGGGAGATTCAGAAAATCCCCTGTTGCGGGCGAATGCATTGGAGGCGATGCAGGCGGCACCCGAACAACTGACCCCGCTTTTACGCCGGGGATTGGCGGATGCGAATCGAGGGGTGCGGTTCGTGGCGGCGATGAGTGCAGGAAGGATTAAAGCCCGAGAAGTGTCTCCGCAACTCCGTTCGTTACTCAAGGATAAATCGGATTCGGTCCGGGCGGCGGCAATGTATGCGTTGACTCAATGTGATCAGCGGGTGGATCTGAATCCGCTGGCCTCGATGCTGCACAGTGGGAACACGGAGGTGAAGGCAAATGCGGCAATGATTTTGGGGGAATTGGGGAATTCATCTGCTGTTCCTCTGCTTCGTCAGGCGGCGGGGCGCGGCCTGGAAAGAGCATCCCAGAGCCGAGCGAGGTTGGTTGATCTGCAGATTGCGGAAGCGATGGTCAAGCTGGGAGAGGACAATGAATTGGAAGTCATCCGGGCGGCGCTGTTTTCTCTTCCCGATGACGATGGGGAATTGATTGCTCTGGCGTGCCAGATGTGCGGAGAATTGACCGATCATCGGGTGGTTCCCAATCTTCAGGATCTGGCCCGCCGGGAGGGGAGTCGGAGGATGCCTGCGGAAATTCGGATGGCGGCGACGATGGCCCTGGCAAAAATCGTACCGGCTCAGACTCCGGTAGAGGTTCCTCTTGGATTTGCGGGGAATGAATTACCGGAATTGCGCCACCAGGCCGCTCTCACGCTGGGAGAACTTCGCAGCCGTGAGTATCTTCCCCAGTTTGCCATTCTTCTCCAGGATTCCAGCCCGCTAGTGCAGGTAGCGGCGGCGGGGTCAATTCTGAAGATTCGGCGGTAGAAATAAATATGGTGAAACCGGAAAAGGGATTGACACGAACTCAGCGATGAGGTACAAGTATGATACCATTTGTGGTGATTCTGCATCTATGTTTCGATATGTTTCGACACATTGCCGTTTTCCGGATATTTGATACGAGGTGAATTTCGTGCATGTTCTAACCAAAATTTTCATCGTGCTGGTTTCCATGTTGTCGGTGCTGCTGGTGCCGCTGGTGGTGGTGTACACGCACAATGAGAACAGTTTCAAGTCGAAGTACCTGGCGGAACAACTCCAGGCCGCCACGGCCAAGGATACGCTGGCCGCCGCCCAGAGTGCATGGGTGGCTAAAGAGAATGAGTTGAATCTGACAAATCGGGGATTGGAATCTTCCAATGGTCAATTACGAAGCGAACTCGATCGTGCTCAAGGAGATAATCGTCAGTTGGAATCGCGTCTGGCTTCGACCGAAGGGCAGCAGGCAGATTTCCAGAGCCGGTTGGCTATGATTACCCGTTCGATTGAAGAGCAGCAGAAAATCAATGCGGCTCTGATCGACGAAACCAGTGAGTTGCGTTCTCAGTCTCTGCAACGCGAGCGACAGAAAGTGGAGTTGGATGAGGCATTGCGAGATGTAACGGCTCAACTCGAAGTTGCCGTGGCAGCTCGACGCAAACTGGAGGAGGAACTGCATCGCCTCACGAATGAGCATGGTCAGGCATTGGAGCAGATTGCCGGGTATGTGGCTCAATTCGGGGAAATCGGTGACTCACCAGTTTTGGCTGGTGGACTCAGCCCCAATATCAATTTGGACGCCACCGTGATTGGCGTGCGACGATTCGGGGGAAAAACTCTGGTGGAGATTGATGCTGGTTCCCGCGATGGGGTGAAAAAGGGCTGGGTGATGCAAATCGGCAATGGCGGCTCTTTCATCGGAAATCTGCGGATCGACTCAGTCGATATCAACCGGGCCACCGGCGAAATATCCCTCGAAGACAGCAGCCGGGGTTTGGTTGAAGTGGGCCAGCGAGCAACGGCCCGAAAGCCGCGGAATTAACCCGGAAACAGATAGGAAACGACCATGACACAGTTTAATTCCCCTCCCATCAAGCGAACCGGCGGCAGCGTGGATGTTTATACCGGCCTTTTGTTTGTCGCTCTGCTCGTTCTGGGCATTGGAGTCGCCCTGCTGGCAACCAACAATATCGAACATTCGGGCATGGGAAGGTCTGAAGGGGGAATGTTAAATCTGGTGGATTCCCGATAATTCACCCGTCCGTATTTGTGGATAATTCGGGGAGATTTCAAGAAAATCGATGAATTCTGAGCGTGGATCGCATGATCGACGCTCTTCTTATATGATCTCCTTTTCTGTATTCCCGGATTGGCCTCTCCCTCTGCCTTGGAGTTGCCTGGAGATCCGCTTCAATGGAGCTTACCGCTAAAGTGTTTCGTCTCGGTTCATTACTCGACTGGTTCAGTATCGATATGGGTATCGATCTGGGTACCTGCAACACATTGGTCTGCGTTCGGGGTGAAGGGATTGTCCTGAACGAGCCATCAGTTGTGGCCGTCAAGCGAGGCACGAACAAAGTGCTGAACCACGGCAATGCGGTGGGGTGGTCAGCAAAGGAGATGCTTGGCAAGACCCCCGGCTCGATTACGGCTATTCGTCCATTGAAAGATGGGGTGATCAGTGATTTTGAAATCACCGAGGCAATGTTGAAATATTTCATCGGGAAGGTGAACGGTAAGAGCCGCATCTTCAGCCCGAAGGTGGTGATTGCGGTGCCGAGTGGAATCACCGCCGTGGAGAAGCGGGCGGTGCTGGAATCGGCTGAGCGGGCGGGGGCGCGAAAAGTGTATTTGGTGGAAGAGCCGATGGCGGCCGGGATCGGGGCAGGGCTGCCGATTGTGGAACCAACTGCTTCGATGATCGTGGACATCGGTGGAGGTACCACCGAGGTGGCGATTATGTCTCTGGCCGATATCGCCACCTGCGAGTCGGTGCGGGTTGCCGGTGACGATATGGATGAGTCGATCATCTCCTATATGAAGAAGAATTACAATATGACCGTGGGTGAACAGACAGCGGAACGGATTAAAATCGAGATCGGTTCCGCCGCCCCGGTGGGGGAAAATAAGTCCATGGATGTGCGGGGGCGAGATAACATTTCAGGATTGCCTCGAAAGACGGTCGTCACGAGTGAAGAAATTCGAGAATCGTTACAGGAACCATGTGCCGCCATTATCGAAACGGTAACCCGGACTCTGGAGCGGGCCGAGCCGGAATTGGCTGCCGATCTTGTGGACAATGGCGTGGTGTTGGCGGGTGGTGGGGCATTGTTGCGGGGCATCGATGTTATTCTGGCTCAGGCCACGGGGCTGGAGGTTCGAGTGGCGGACGATCCTATGACCTGTGTGGCTCGAGGGACTTCGATCTACCTGGAAAATCTTGAGGACTGGTCGGCCACCATGGAATCGGACATGGACGACTATTAATCCTTTCGATCCTTTGTGCATTCCCAGTAAGTTTTCGGGCAGACATACCTGATGGCGCGTAAACCCGCTCAATCACACCTGACTTTCCCAATCGTTCTGGCAATAACGCTGATGGTGGCGATGTTGCCGACACGGTGGATTCAGCCGTGGACGGGTGATCTGTCTGGTTTGCTGCATGTTTTATTACGGCCATTCACCCATGCGGGGGAGACGGTGGGATCGTGGCTGCGAACAACACCCGGAGGCGGACTGGATGCCGATCTTCCCGCGGATGTCCGGGAACGGCTGAAAGAGATATCCGGGGAACGGGATCGATTCGAGAGATTGTTTCGCGCGGCTGAGCGGGAGATTCTGGCGTTGCGGGAGCAGTTGAGTCAGTTGCAGTTGGTGCCCGCAGATGAGGATCGTGCAGATGTGGTGCCACTTCAGGCCTCGATTGTATCCCGTCATCCTCGAGAGGCATTGGGGCTTGTGCATCTGAATCGTGGGCAACGGCAGGGTGTGGAGACAGACACTATTGCCGTGTTTGCGGGCGTTCATCTGGTGGGAAAAATTGCGGAAGCGTCGTCCCTGAGCAGTACTCTGTTGCCGCTTACCCATCCGTCCATGGGATTTATTGATGCGGTGGTGATTTCGGGAGCGTCACCAGCAAAGCCACTCAGTCAGGCCCCACTTGTTCAACTGGAGCCGATCGGAGACGGACGGTTTCGGGGGACGGTGGAACGGGCCGGGGGGGTGAAGGAAGGGGATGTGGTGCGGCTGATCGATCGGCGATGGCCGACGGAAGCCCAGGCGATGGTGATCGGTACGGTGATTTCGGTAGTCGGTCAAGATGACAATCCACTGCGAGATACACTCCTGGTGCGACCCCGGTACCGAATCAACGAAGTTTCGCAGGTAACGCTGTTCATTCGGCGTGGGGGCAATTCTATGGGGAGCACGCCATGAGACGCTCACTTTTTCTGGCGGTGGCGTTTGGGTTTCTTGTAGCGGAACGATCATTGCACCGGATATTGTCCCTTGAGGCATTGGGAGGGGCATCACCGGGATTCATGGGGAGTCTGGTGGTGTTTGTTTCGCTGTTCGCTCCACGCAAACAGGCACTCTGGGCATGTTGGTTTCTGGGGGTGTTAATGGATCTGGTAAGCGGATATGCCTGGGGGACCGGGGCACCGGTGATGGTGGTGGGGCCGAACGCCCTCGGGTATGTTCTCGTGTGTTTCTTTGTGTTGCAACTTCGGACGATGGTCTTTCGTCGCCGGGTGCTGACGATGGGGGCGTTGACGGCAGGGGGAATGATTCTCAGCGGCCTGGTGGTGGTGATGATGCTGTCGATCCGTTCTTGGTACCCCGAAACCGTTTCTCCTCATTATTTCGCCAAATCTTCTGCTTTGGGAGAAATGATTTATCGAATTGTCATCGCTCTTTATTCCGGTTTGCTGGCGGTGCCTTTGGGTTGGGTTTTACTGGCGACGCTGCCGTGGTGGAAATTTGAGGCACTGGGACACCGGCGGACCTGGAGGTAGGTATCAAGGCATCGAGGAGCCGGTGCTGGCCTCTGATCGCGGTTCCGCGTTACAGTGCCCATATGGATCGCATGATCATTTTTGACGATGGACGAGGGCAATTCGGACCGATGACCGATCTACGGGCATCGTTCGAGATTCGCACGGGGATGTATACCACAGCGGGTCGGTTTCAAATGCTTCATCCCAAATCTCTGGCAGGGTACTGGGTTCCGGATCGTCTGCGGCCGATGCTGGCGGAGAGAGCCAACGCCCCCGTGAATGAGATTTCTGTTGATGAGTCTCTTCTGTGTCTGAACGGTCGGTGGGTGCTTCCCGATTTGGATCTCATCAACACTCCCGGGGTCGGGGAGGCGGTGTTGGAAGCCGGATCGGGGGATGTGGTGGCTGCCCGGCTGCGGCGTGCAGATGCGGAGTATTTTCTGAAGTCAGGCCAATTTCACGAAAGGGTGAGGGTGCGGCAGGTGGAGGAGAGAATATTGTGCCGGTTTCCGTGGGATATCATCGCGCTCATGAAAGAGACGATTCCGGTGGATATTGAGGTCACGCGGATTCTTGAGGAGCGATTGGCCCCTCCGAATTGTCATATGGTGGGCGAAGGGGCCGTCAAGATTCATGCTTCGGCCACGATCTTTCCCGGTGTCGTATTTGACACCACACAGGGTGATTTGATTCTTCATGAGCGGTCGATAATTCGGCCGGGGGCGATTCTTTGTGGGCCGTGTTCCATCGGTCGTGGGGCCACTGTACTCGATCACAGCATTCTTAAACCTTTTACGGTCATTGGCCCAGTCTGCAAGGTTGCGGGGGAAGTGGGGGGGACGATCTTCCAGGGATACTCAAACAAAGCTCACGATGGTCATCTCGGCGATTCGTGGGTCGGCAAATGGGTGAACTTCGGGGCGGGGACTACGAATTCGAATCTGCTTAATACTTATGGTGAGGTTTCCATGCGGATCGAGCCGGAGGGGCCGCGTCGTCGTACCGGGCTCCATTATCTCGGAGCGATTATCGGGGATCATACAAAATTCGCCATCAACACACGGCTGATGACGGGCACGGTTGTCGGCACGGGATCGATGATCGCAATGAGTACCCCGCCTCCAACCACCATCCCCCGTTTCAGTTGGTTGACGGATCACGGAGCGCGGCGTTATCAAATCGATAAGTTTCTCAAAGTCATGGAATCAATGATGGCAAGGCGGGGGATGTCATCCAAAGAAGCGTACTTCGAACAAATCCGAGGCCTGCATCATCACTCATCCCTCCCAGAAATGGAAGATTGATTCGGCAAACTGTTGTTCAGTCCTGATTCGGGGCATCATTTCTTTCGAGCGATTGTTTCTGAGATATAGCCGTAGAGGCGGAGGTGGTAGTAGAGGAGGAGGGTGGGGAGGATTTTCAGGGTTTGGATGGGGGACTTTCCCTTGTGGGCGAGTTCGTTGTAGAGGAGGGCGGCGATGGCGCCAGAAAGGAACAGGCCGGGGATGATGATGAGGAGAGGGGTGAGCGTAATTGCGGAGAGGAGGGCGAAGGGGAGGGAGCAATAGCCGAGGATGAAGGGGATGAGGTCGAGGCGGGGGGGAAGGTGATATTGGTGGACGAGGCGGGCGGCGGCGCGGCCTCCGCGCTGGGCCTGTGAGTAGAAATCGGAGCGGGTGTAGTAATGTTCGTGAAAGACGATGGCTTCCGGGACGACCATCTGTTGGTGTCCTTCGGCCTTGAGATTGAGGTAGATGCCTTCTTCATCGCAGCCCCAGGCGGAATTGCCGGGGCGATCATGGGCGGCGGCTTCGTCATCGAGCATGAAGCTGAGGAGGTGTTTGCGGCGGATGGCCATATTTCCGGCGACGAGGCGGGAGGCGGGGCCGGGGCGGGCGAGGCGGTGAGTGCCGCGGAAGGTGAGTTCGTATATATTTGTCGGATCCGGATCTTCGACTAATCCGGTGACAGCGGCGACTTGGGGGGAGGTGAAGCCGGCGAGGAGTTTTTCCAGCCAGTCTGTGCGGGGCTGACAGTCGCTGTCGAGGAAGGCGATTATGGAGGATTTTGCGGCTTTGATGCCTCGGTTGCGGCTGGGGTTGGCTCCGAGGGGGGTGTTGTTCTGGAGGACAGTAAGGGGGAAGGGGGGAAGGTTTTGAGTGAATTGGGAGAGGGCTTCGATGGTGTCGTCGGTGGAATTATCGTCGATGATGATGACCTCAAATTCTTTTGTGGTTTGGGCGGTGAGGCAATCCAGACATTTGAGGAGGAGGCGGCGGCGATCACGGGTGGGGATGATGATCGTGGCTCGGAGCGTGGTGGCTGGGGCATCCCCGTTTTCCATGGTGGTCTCGGGTTTCTGGAGGGCAGTCAGAGAAAGGGAATGATAAACGGCACGGGATTGCCGTGCCGTGTGGGTCTTAAGTTCATGAACGATTTTTATTCAATGACCTTCTGCTTCGACTTCATCCGTGTGATTCTGGTAATTTTGAAGAACGATGCCTCCCACGGCGGCAACGGTTACAAGCAGGGGAAGGAGGGGACGATTGTGCTCGAGACTGGCCCGAACGGCGGGCGCCCAGGAATCGTTCTGAAGAAGGAGGGTGACGATGCCAAAGACGATCATGGCTGCTCCGCCGATTGAGGTGAAGAGGACGATGACGACGCGGAAAAGGATGAATGAGGCCATGGCGAGGACAATGAATCCCATGAGGGCGCCGGCCCATTGGGTACCATCAGTAGCCTGGTTAAAGGCGGACCAAGCGTTGGCCCCGATGAAGGCCCCGGTGATGCCGCCAAAGATGGCGACGGCGAGTTTGAGCATGGGGGTGGCAACGATGGCGCAGAGGGAGGCGAGAGCAATGGCAACGATGCTGGACTTTCCGAATTGGGCACTGAGCATGACCCCCAGCCACCAGCCCCCGAGAAAGGCGAGGGTGGCGATGACCCATTTGTGCCACCGATAGCCATAGAGAACACAGAGTATGCCGACGACGATGATGACGGCGGCCCCGAAGAAGGGCATGGTTTGGAGGGTGTTGAGGAGATCGTCGGGCCGGTTAAGGATATCCAATTTACCCATGACTTCACGAAACATATTGATGACTCCGGCGGGGGCGGAAGAAATGATGGGCTGCTGGGCGATCAGGAAGGGATTCATGGTTCACACCTCTGAGTTGACCAGAACAGGCACTGAAAACAGGTCAGACAACAAACACCTTTTGATCTATTCATAAAAAATACGAGTCAGATCGAGGGTAAACGAACTCATCGGTCCAGGGTGATTCGCCTGATGAAGGAATTCAGCGCGGATATTGCAGGTCCGAAAATATCTCAAGGAGCGGGCGATTCAGGCCGTTCGGGGCGGAAGATTCGTTGAATGCGGATGCCGATGAGAGAGATGATGACCCAGAGAATCAACCAGAGCGAGGCGGTTTCGGGGAGGAGAGGCAGGTCTTCCAGTCCTATTCGCATGAGGATAATGCGAACGCCATAGAGCCAGAGGATCGCTCCTCCAGAGGCCGTAACGGTGGTGGCGGCGCAGCGGGGGGCGATGACCCCGAGGAGGATGCCGATGAGAATGCCGGCGATGGAAGCGGCGATCATGGGGCGGTGTTGGGTTTCTGGAGTGGTGTTCCAGGTTTCCCGGGCGAGATCTCCGGTCCATCCGGCGATGGAGTTTTCCGACAGGAGCTGCGATTTGATGGATTCATTGGGATTTTCGGGAAGAAAAGCATTCTCCGAGTCATCGGGAGAGAGAAGGGAGTCGGCCTGATCTAACCAGTTTGAAAACTCGTCGCTCACGGCATCTCCGAGCATTTCTGTGGCTTTCTTACTGAGGACAGAATTCTCAGAGGTGGGTGCGGCGGGGGTGGCGTTTGGACTTCCCATCCAGATATTCACTGAACGGACAATGAGGGGGCCAGCCAGACCGAGAATGAGAGCCAAAGCCCCGGTTACGGCGAGACGGGAGAAGATAAGGGCGATGACAGCGGCGGCGAGGCCGGCGAGCAGCGCAATGACCCATGGGGGGACACCAATATCAATGATGCCGCCCAATATGCTCCCCAAGGTGGCTCCGATGAGCAATCCGGTGGCAGCGAGACCGGGCTTGAGGGTTCGTCGCCCCCCTCCCCAGAGGATCACTCCAATTACAGTGAGGAGGGCAATTCCGATCAGGTTGCTCCAGGGGATACTTTGGATTGATTCAATCAGGGGAGACATTGATGGAGATTGTTTCTGGGGAAGATTGCTTTTCGGTCAATATTCGGCGATTTCCGGTTTCACAGGTATGATTGGGAAGCATGAGGGGGGAATGTTGAAGTGCATCAAATCGGCATACTCGGTGTGCCGATGGGAATATTCTTGAGTAACCCTATGTCCGACCACTCCAATTCTCCACCACCCGACCCTTCGATAACCATTCCTGCCGATCTCGAAGTCTTACGACACCGCATTGATGAGGTGGATCGGCGGCTTATTGAGGCCATCAGTGATCGGGCGAGGATTGTGGAAGAAGTCGGGCGGGCAAAAAGGGCGAACGGGGTGCCGATTTATGCTCCACATCGTGAGAAAGCAGTTATCGAACGGGTATTGGGGCTGAATCCCGGTCCACTTTCGGGACGAACGATCGAAGCGGTGTACCGGGAGTTGATGTCGGGGAGTTTTTCGTTGGAATTGCCATTGCGGGTGGGATATCTGGGGCCGGAGGGGTCATTCAGCCATGTGGCGGCAGTACGGCATTTTGGATCATCGGTGGAGCATACGGATCTCCATGAGATTGAGCATGTGTTTGAAGAAGTGGCGGGGGGGCGATGTCATTATGGGTTGGTGCCATATGAGAATTCGATCGGAGGTGGGGTGATTGATACGCAGGATGCATTTCAGCAATTTGAAGTGACGATTTATGCGGAGACGCTGATTGATGTGGCGCAGAATCTATTATCGAATTGCCCCCGAACCGAGATCAAACGGATTTACTCGAAGCCCCAGATTTTCAGTCAATGCCGTCATTGGGTGTTGAAGGAGTTTCCGGGAATTGAACTGGTTGCCTCAGCGAGTTCGGCGGCGGCGGTGAAGCAGGCGGCAGGAGAGGATCATGCCGCGGCAATCGGTTCGTTGTTGGCGGGAGAGATTTATGGGGTGAAGCCGCTTTTTGAATCTATTCAGGACAAGGCAAATAATATTACGCGGTTTCTAATTCTGGCCCGGGAGTCGGCGGAGCCGACTGGTGATGACAAGACAACAATTTCTTTTGTGACCTCGAATAAACCCGGGGCATTGGTGGATGTGCTGTGTGTATTTCGAGATGCTCAGATCAATCTTACTCATATTGATAAAAGGCCGAGTGGAAGATCGAACTGGGAATATACTTTTTTTGTCGATTGCGAAGCGCACCGGGATGATGAGGCGATGCAGGCGGCGGTTGTGGAGGCGGGGACACATTGTGTTTCACTGAAGGTTCTGGGATCGTACCCGAGGGCGCAGCGGATATTGTGATGATGTCAGTCGATTTTCGGTGGAGAATTCAGTTCCCATGTATGTATCACAAATATTCTGGATTCTGCTGCTGATACCGGGGTATGTCGCGGTGCGGAGATTCGACGGGGATGATCTGGATTCGGGATTGATGGGGGTGCTGGGGCTGTCGTTGCTGGCGTCGTTTGTTCTTCTTTTGCCGGTTTCGGTGCTTTGTTATGTGATTGGTTTGCCGGTGTGGGTTTTTTCGGCAACTTGTGTGGGGTTGATAGGGTGGGGAGGATTCGAGATTGTGCGGCGGAAATGGGGGAATGACATCGGGAAACTGTTGGTAGCGGGGATGGGGATTGAACTCGTTGTTTTGTTGATCGATCTGGTCCTGGCGATGCGGATGGGGGGATATTCTTCGGGTGATGCCAGTGTGCATATGGCCCGCATCCGGTTTTTGCTGGATCACGGGATCAGCAATCTGGATCCGTTTTGCGCCGAGCCATATTTTTATCCGATTTACCACACGAATCTGTTGCATGTATTGCAGGCGGCGTGTGGGCAACTGACGGGACAGGATCATGTTGCGGTGTGGATGGGGTCGCTGGGGTGGGGCAAGATGTTGATGGCGTCGGCGGGATATTTTCTGGCGTGGACGATCTTTCGGAACCGGTGGGCGGCGGGGGGGGCAGCGTTGTTGACGATGGTGATGTATGCCAATTCTCAATTATCACTCTATCCCAACCAGTTGGCTCCATTCGGAGTGTTTCCGTTTCTGCTGGCGTTCACAGTGCAGTTATGTGGGGAAAGAGGGAAGGGGCGGAATGTCATTAAGGTGGGAGCTGGGGGGTTGGTTATTGGGGCGATTCACGGCTTATATGCCGGTTTTGCAGTGGTGTTCATTGTGCCGGTGTTGGTGCTGCTGGCGATTTTGCGATGGGTACGGAAACAGCATCGGCCTGTTCTGCCTTTGTTGGGAGCGGGGGCGATTGGGGTGTCACTGGTGTTTCCCCTCGTTACCGTGGCTACGAGCGTCCATTCCAGTGCCGAGATTTCTGTGGCGGAGGTGGCGAATAGTGGCGGTCATTTTGTTTCGGTGTCTAACGAGTGGGTTATGAAGGATCCCCGGCGAGGTTTCAGTGCGGTGTGGTGGCGTCCGGGGCTGCTTTTCGGGAGTTGTTTGATTGCCGGGTTCTTTTTGAAGCGACGGGGGTCATGGATTGTGCTCGGTTCGGTAGGAACTTTGGCGATGATTCTTTATATTCCACCCTTGTGTACGACAGCATTGTCTTTTCTGGGACAGGGATGGATGCTGGGGCGGGCGGAGTTTCTGTTTCCGGTGTGCTTTGCGGCGATGGTTCCCTCGCTGTTGCTATTATCTTTAAGAAACTGGTTTCCGGAGCGATGGCAGCAAAGTGTCTTGAGCATGCTTCTGTTGCTGGGCTTGCCGTTTTATAATTATTCATACAGCAATCTCAAGGCCATGTATCAGAATGCCAGAGAGCCGGCGGAGGTTCGATTCGCAAACATCAACCGGACGCGTAGGGGGCTGGCTCTGGTGGCGAAACATGTCCCGGCGGGGGAAACGGTGTTGTGTGAAATTGGGGCGAGCGTGTTACTGGTCATGCTGCATGACATCCATGTGGTCGTATCGAAATCGAGCAGTAATGGGGTGCCTGATCTGGGACAGCGCCATCGAGATCTGGATCGCATGCTTAACGCGGATACTCCCTGGCCGGAACGATCCGTACTGTTGCGGAAATACGGAATTCACTATTTGGTCAGAACCTGGAGTTTGACGCCTACCCAATGGGCTGAGGAGCATGGTGAAGTGGTTGCCCGGATGCAGGGTATTCCGTTTATTCTGAAAATTAATCCGGACAGTTGATTCACGAGCCGTCTATGTTGCGGTATGAGTCCACCGAATGCCCTTGCATTCCGGCAATGAGTCCTCGGGCGTAGGCCATCCATTGTCGGCCTTGGATTCGGACATGCTTGCCGCTGAATACTCCGGTGATCCAAGTTGATATTCCAATCAGCAGCCAAAGGGGGGCTTTCATGAGCAGTAAGATTTTCGTTACGATTCCAGGAGATAGGATTATGGCGATGCGGCTCATGTTCGCGCCGATCCTGAATTTTCTTTTGATCAGCCAGGCCGCATTTGCTCGGTCGGGGGGGATGAATTCGGAAACGATGGCTTTTTCGGCCCAGACGATGGACACTCCCTGTTTGACAAGTTGTCGGGAGAAGAGGGCGTCTTCGCCACCGGAGAGGGCGAGTCGCTCGTCGAAACGGATACCGGTTTCGTGGAGGATGGAAGAGGTGATGAGGATATTTCCGGTGAAGGCGCGGGAAAGGGATTGGCCGGGGAGGTGGGGAGGCGGATCGAAGAAGTGTCCACGGAGAATCCATTTCTCGGGTGGTTCATCAAAGATGGGGTGGACAGGGCCGGTGACGATGGGGGCGCCAGTAATTGTTTGAGTGTTCAGCAGTTCCGCCAGCCAATGTTCATCGGGCGATTCGTCATCATCGAGAAAACAGATCCAGTCAGAATCGGCTTGGGCAGCGGCGAGGGCGGTGTTGCGGGCGAAGGAAATGCCGCGTTTGGATTCGGGAATGTATTCCAGTGGCCAGCGGAGTTCTTCCCTCAAGGTATCACAGACGGGTCGGGCGGATTGATTTTTGTCGTTGTCAATGACGATGATTCGAATTTGGGGGTCCTCCTGCGGCCATCGTTCCAGAGACAGGAGGTTGATCGCTTTCAGAAGACGAGTCAGGCCTTGCGGGCGTTTGCAGGAGCAGATACAGATGGCGATGCGGTTGGGCATGGGGATTATTTGCCGTGGGTTTTCTTGTACTCTTGCGATCGTATGCCAAACATGCCAATGATCATTCCCGCGCCGTAACAGATTTGGCGGAGATCATGCACCCAGCGGTGGCGGCCTAGAAAAATGCGAAAGGGAAAGAACAGGAGACCCCGGAGGATGCGATACCCGCCGAGCATTAACATGGTGGGGAACGCGGCAAGGAAGCCCTGGAGATCGCGTTCGGTGAAAGCGGTCATGATGCCGATGCGCCAGGCCCGCTTCCAGATCCACCGGGCGCAGGTGCGTGAAGAAGGATTCCATTCATAGGTGATGGCTTCATCCGCCCAGAGGAGTTTCTTCCCAGCCCGGGAGATGCGGCGGAAGAAGTGGGAATCTGAACCCCCGGACTTGGCGAGTCGGAGATCGAACGAGATAGAGCATTCTTTGAAGAGGGAGCGGCGGATGAGAACATTGCCGGTTCCGGTGCTTTCGATAGGGGTGCCGGTGGCATGGCGTTTAAGGGCAAAGAAGCGCCCTTGCTCAATCCAGGGTGGAGGTGGTGCCAGGAAGCGGGGGAGGACTGGGCCAGCGACAACATCCGCATCATATTTCTGCTGAATGCGAATGAGTTCTTGAAGCCAGCGGGGATCGGCGGTTTCGTCGTCGTCGATCATGGCGATGAAGTCGGCTTCGGATGATTCTTTGACGATTCGGTTTCGGGCGAAGGGGATTCCTCGTTGTGGTTCTCTGACACAACGCAGGGGAAGTGATAATTCAGACATTAATTCGGTGCAGATGGATTCTCCCGCACTGTGTTCGGTATCGTTCTCCACGACGAGAATTTCGACAGCTTCGTTGCCAATAACGAGTTTGTTGAGGGATTGGAGGAGTCGTTTCAATCCTTCGGGTCTGCGGAATGTGATGATACCGATGACGATATGCATGAGTATGGTGGATCAGGGAAATCAGTCGATCTTGGAACGATTGCGCTGGGTGAGGTAATTCAAAGTTCCTCCGGTCATGCCGATCCCTCGCCAGAAGGCGCGGATCATGCTCATCGGGACGAAGAGGAGATAGGAGAGATTCTTGACACGGCGAATGAGACTGATGGTCATGGGGAGTTGAGCCAGTCCGAGTAGGAGGAGCAAGCCGCTGGAAGCCGTCAGGCAGGTTATTCCAATCCAATTTGGAATGTCGGGAAGCAGGGAAAGGGGAAGCAGGATGAGGGAGGCGAGGAACAGCATGGCGAGGGGGGGCTGGATGTGGTCAGTAAAATTGCTGTAGGAATCGCCACCTGCATGACCGGAATGGCGAAAGTGGAGCCAGACACGCCAGTAACCCTGTTGACGCTGGATACGGAGGTACTTTCTCCAGTTGGTTTCGTGGTAATGACCGACTTGGGAATTGAGTTCGAAGTGAAGGGTGTGTCCCGCCTCGGCTGCACGGAAGGCGAGTTCGGCATCCTGCCCTTTAAGGTAGCGGGTGTCAAAGCCATTGAGTTCTTGTAGAACTGATTTTCGGTAGAGAACATTGAAGGTGGCAAGGAAGTTGACCTCGGTTTTCATTCGTCGGTGGCGCTCGATGATTTCCTCGTGAATGAGCCGGGCGAGAAGGGAGTCGGGGCGCATGTTGCCGTAACTGCCGCTTACAGCTGCGATGCGGGGATCGCCCAGATGGGGGAGGAGGAGGTTGAGGGCATCCGGCTCGGCAACACAATCGGAATCGACGAACCAGATGAGGGGATGTTTGGCGGCACGCCAGCCGAGGTTTCGCGCGGAGCCGGGGCCTTTGCCTTCGCCGGGAAGCAGGGTTACAGAGGGGAATTGGGTTACGATTTCAGGGGTGTTGTCGGTGGAGCCGTCGTCGACGAACAGGATTTCTTTGAGGGATGAATCCTGTGCCTTAAATATCGTGGTGGCCGCAGTGAGACACTCGGCAATGGTGGCAGCACAGTTGCGACCGGGGATGACCATGCTGACGGAGGGTTTGGTCATTGCGGGGAAGATGGTTTCTGTTGCCGGGCGAATTTCAGGAGGTCATTCGCCCGTTGGTGATTCGGTTTGATTTCTAAAGCGCGGTTAAGGACTTCGATGGCGGCGTCGGCTCGCTCGGTTTGCAGGTACGCGGTGGCGAGTCCGACATATCCTTCGACATATTGTGGGTGATCCGATATCAATTGTAGGAATTGTGTGATGGCAGATTCCATTTTCCCCTGCATACCGAGGATATTGGCGTAGTTGAAGCGAGCTTCGGCATAGAGTGGGTCTTTTTCAACGGCGAGCATGTACTGTGCGGCGGCCTGATCGAGAATGGCAATTCCTTCTTCTTGTTTTCCGGATTGGATCAGGGCGACGGCACGGGCGCCGAGGTGAGTGCCGACCTGAAGATATCCGCGAGGGTTGTTGGGTTTCTTGACGATGACATCGCGCCAGAGAGTGAGAGGGTCTTGGTAGATTCGGTTTCGTTTAAAAGTTGTGATGCCGAGGGCGGTGGTGGCAATCAGGGGGACAGCAATGAACAGAGGGGAGGGGCCGGCGAGGCGCATGTACAGAAACCAGAATCCAAGTGAAACCAAAAGGGTGATGCTGGCGAGGGCAAGGTACATCCGGTGTTCTGCCGCGATATCTTCAATGGGAATGAAACTGGATGTGGGGCCGAGGATAAGGAAGAACCAGATGCAAATGAAACCGAGGCGGGGGCGTTTCCTGAGGAGCCAGAGGGCGGTGAACCCGAGGAGGGAGATGATGAGCAGGCCGGGGAGGATTGATCCCACAGTTTTTGCTACCGGCCACTTGTAGTCAAAACAAAGGGCGCCAGGCCAGAGGGCCAGGTGGAGGTAATGCAGGATGACGCCACCCTGAGTGAGAAGGTAGTTCAATGGGGTGATGCCCTTGAAGGAAAAACCCACGGTGGCGGGGCCGTCAACATTCGGATTCAGCACTCCCTGGGCAATTCCGGTAGGCAGGAGCAGGAGCCAAGTGGCGCACAAGGGAAGATAAAATGCCCATCGTTTTTGCAGGGTGGTCTTAAAAGAACCGGCGATGAAGCAGCGATCGTAGAGGAATATGGTGAGGGGGACGGAGACGATCACCGCTTTGGAAAACATGCCCAGCCCGGCGGCGATAATCGCCAGAGTTCGCCAGAGGATCACACGCGGGGAATCGACGCTGCGGATGAAGCAGTAAAGCGTGAGTAGGTAGAACAATCCCATCATCGATTCCGCCCGTTGAATGATATAGGTGACGGCCTGGGTGTTGAGGGGATGTGCCACCCAGAGAATGGCGGCAGAGAAAGCGATCCAGTGGGCGTGATTGTAAAGGACATTCTGTCCAGAAAGGCAGATGCTTCTGCGAATGACTCCGAAGAGGGTCAACGCCGCAAGAAGATGGATGGCGAGATTGAAGACATGAAAACCGAGTGGCGACACTTCACCGGTCTTTTCGTTCAGTCCAAACCAGTAATTGATGGCCAGAGTAAGATTGACCAGTGGGCGGCGGCTCCAGGAGAGGATGGATTTCAGATCACCGAGATCGTGTAGAGCGGCATTCGTGAGGATGTGGGGGCGGTCATCGTGAACAAATTGGCCAGAGAAACTACTGGAATAACTGAGCAATCCGACGAAAACTATGAGGGAGATGAGTAGCCATTGCGGACGAGGAGGGGAATTCATGGTCTACTCTCTCGTTGTTGTTGCAGGAGAGAGCTCAGGCCGTTCCGGGCAGGGGCCAGGTTTGGTTGAATGGATAATGCGGTTTGGAAAAAGGCGATGGCTTCATCTATTTGTCCGAGTTGACCCATGGTATATCCAAGATTGGTGTAGGCCCTGGCATGATTCGGATTATGGGTGATGGCCTGCCGGTAAGCGATAGCGGCGTCTTCCATGCGACCGAGTTTGCGGAGAGCGTTGCCCATGTTGTAGTGGGCCGCATCATCATCTGGAGTAAGTTCGATGGTCTTATGAAATGCGGTGATGGCTTCTTCGTGACGGCCCAGGCGATTGAGCATAAGTCCGTGGCGAAAATGTGATTGCGCGTTGTCTGGAGTGAGTAGGGATTCCTCACGATATTGGACTTCAGCACCGGCATAGTCGCCTCGACTTTGGAGCATATTGCCCTGGAGTCTGTAAATCGTGGCGAGATTATTATGGATGCTGCCCACGACAACATCGTCCGGGGGAAAGTCGCCTTGCCGGATGACATCCATGCCTCTTTTCAATACCTTGAGGGCTTCGTTTTTGTGTGTTTGTCCGGCCTGAATATGATGGGCACCGAGTTGGGCGTAGGCGCGGAGATTTTGGGGGCGAACCCGAACCACCGATTCCCACATGCGTATTCCTGATGAGTAATCATTATTGCGGGAAAGGGTGCGGGCGGCGAAAGCCATACCGGGCACCAGAATGAGGGAAGCGGCCAATGCCCGGATGGCTGACGGATGGAGGATTCCTTTTCGGGACAGGAGAGAGAGCAGTGCGACACCGCCGAGGGTAATCAGAGTGGTGATGGTGGCAAGAGGAAGGTACATGCGATGCTCAAAGGCGATGTCTTTAATGGGAACAAAACTCGAGGTTGGAGCAAGGATGATAAAAAACCAGGCCCCGATGAAACCTATGCGGGGATGCTTCCAGAGCAGCCAGAGGGTGAGGAGTCCCAGGAGAGAGATGATCAGCGTTCCCGGAAGAATCTCGCTCATACTGTGAGCCACAGGCCAACCGTAATCCAGCACCAGAGCATCCGGCCAGAAAGCGAGGTGGAGATAATTCAGGATGACGCCGCCCTGAGTGAGAAGGTATTCAATGGGGGTGATGTCCTTGAAACTGAACCCCACCGTCGCAGGCCCATCTATATTCGGATTCAATACGCCTGTCGCCACGCCGGTGGGCCAGATGAGAAGGAACCAGGTGGCGAACAATATGGCGTAGTAAACTCCTCTTCGACGCAGGGCGGTGGCGAATGATTTGGCCACGAAGCAGCGATCGAAGAGTAGGATCGTGATGGGGACAGTGACCATAACGGCCTTGCACAACATGCCCAGCGAGGCAGCCACGACGGAACAAGTCAACCAGACAGGGGGGCGGCGGGATTTGACGCTGCGAATGAAGCCATAAAGGGTAAGCAGATAGAAAAGCCCCATCATGGACTCCCCGCGCTGAACCACATAATTCACGGCCTGGGTATTCAGGGGGTGAAGTATCCAGAACAGGGCAGCGGTAAAGGCAATCCAGCGAGCGTGTATTGATATGGGGTGTTCGAGCAGTCGGATGCCCCGGTGGATGATTCCGAACAAGGTCAGCCCGGCGAGGAGATGAATGGTTATGTTGAAAAGGTGAAAGCCGAATGAATCAGGCCACTGGCTGGGTTCGCTTTTGAGTGTGCTGCATTGGTTGTTAATGGCCAGGGACAAATTGACGAGGGGGCGGCGAGATCCATTGAGGACAGACGGAAGGTCTGAGAGGTCTCGAATGGACTCATTCATCCGGATATGAGCCATGTCATCGAGGAGGAACACGCCGTGGAAACTGTTGCCGTAAGCCAGTAAACCAGCCAGGAGGAGCAGAAGAGGAGCGAGCAGGGGTATCAGCCAATTTTGGGAAGGGTTTCGAACCTCTGATTCTGGATGAGGCGGGTTTCCCTTCGGCTTTTTGGCTTGGGGGGAGTGGGCTTGTCGGCGGGAAGAGGTCATAGAGTGGCTTTTATGGCTGATACCAGAGAAACAATCCAGCATCATATCGGCCCGATCCCTCAATTTGAGTTTACGACTTTCCCGGACTTGGAGCGGGTAAGATGCCGATGAGCAGAGTCAGATCACCTTGATTGCCTGAATTCATGGTAAAAAGCGACCCATCCATCTCTCCCGGAACCCTCTCGGATGACATCCTTTCAAGAGTGTCTATCGTGATTGCTGCCTTTAATGAGGAAGCCCAGATTGAAAGCATAGTTGGTGAATTGCGAAAGCGTTATCCGCAGGTGGTTGTCGTGGATGATGGATCAGAAGATCGGACGGCTCAGGCCGCTCGACAAGGGGGGGCACTGGTTCTGAGGCATCTTATTAATCGGGGACAGGGGGCGGCTCTGCAGACGGGTATCGAGTGCGCGTTGAAAAGAGGGGCGGCGTATATTGTGACTTTCGATGCGGATGGGCAGCATGCGGTGGAGGATATTGAGGCAATGCTGATTCCTATCGTGCGGGGTGAATGTGAAATTACGCTCGGTTCCCGATTTCTCGGAAGTGCAGTAGATATGCCTCGGTCGCGGCGGTTGGTTCTCAAACTCGGGATTCTTTTTACGCACCTCATCAATAGAATGCCCCTGACGGATACACATAATGGCTTTCGAGCGTTTTCCCGACAAGCAGCAGAGCACATTCAGATTACGGCTGATCGAATGGCTCATGCCAGCGAAATGATCGACTTGGTGAGGGAAAGTGGTTTACCCTGGCGGGAGATTCCCGTCCAGATTCGATATACCGAGTATTCAATGCAAAAAGGTCAGTCATCTCGGGGGGCCTGGCGAATCGTTCTGCAATATCTCTTTGGGAGACTCTTTCCATGAACCCGTTTCAAACAATGTTATTGGTGGTCGTGGGTGCGTTATGTGTGGGTACCGGGATGGCGGTGGCGAGAAAGTGGATTTCCTACCGTGCAGCGCTGTTGGCTATTTTCCTTTGGATTGCCGCGGGGGTGGCGACAGTCTGGCCTGATCTCACCACTCGGGTTGCTCAGCGGGTGGGCATTACGCGGGGGGCGGATCTGGTGTTGTACTGCACAGTGGTCGTGACGATGGTCGGGTTTCTCATGACCTATACGCGGGTTTGCCGCCTCCGCAGAGAGATCACACTCCTGGTGAGGGCCTTGGCGCTTCAGGAAACGGATGGGGCTGGCCCGGAGGGGATTCAGGAATGAATTACGGATTTTTGATGAATGGGCTGGGTCGGATTCGAACCGACGCATGAACGATTATGAGTCGTTGGCTCTGACCGCTGAGCTACCAGCCCGCTGAGGTATCATAGAGTTGTTAAATCAATTTGTCCGGGTGGATAGAATTTGGGTGGTTCAAATGTCAATTTGGAGAATTGAGGGAGTCAAGGTAAGCCAATGGCGTAGGTCAATAGTAATTTTTAATAAAGAATCGCTTGTAAGTGATCAAATTATCGGGTACATTGAGGGGCAGAGGGGGAATGATTTGCCAATATCGCTTTTTTCGGCAAGTTTCTGGTATGGATAAGAAACTTTTAGAGCGTGGATTGCGATATAGGGGATGCTCTCAAGGGGAGTATCCGATTTTCAGGGGTTTGAA
>CAZLXE010000002.1:0-43691 GCA_964563005.1 uncultured Isosphaeraceae bacterium | reverse complement strand
ACGCATCACAAACCGCGTCATTGGAGGACCATATATGACCGCCCCCCGTTTCAATTTGAATCATTCATTCTCTCACACTTTTCAGAGGATTGGAGCAGCTTGTCTGGCTGCGTCGACTCTCCTTGCTCTGCCCCTGGCGCCCTCAGCGTGGGCCGGGGTTAATCGAGGCATTCAATCGAATGTGACCACAGAAAAGCCCCTGCAACCCACGGTGCTGACGCACCGGGTGAATCCACTGGAATCAGTGGACTCGGTCAGTCTGCCCGCCCTCGATCTGGCGGCGCTAGCCATGGAAGATCAGGATCGAGCAGATCAGGGACTTCCCCCGCGATACGCCATTCCGTATGCCGTGTCGATCACTCCGAAGGATCACGGGACTTGGGAGCAGATTGATGCAAACACCATGCTCTGGCGATATCGGATTCAATGTGATGCGGCGAAGACCATCAATCTCGGCTTCACTCAATATCACATGCCGGCAGGGGGTCATCTGTTTATCTATGCTGCCGATCAATCCGAAGTCATTCGGGCGTTTACCAATGCAGATAATGCCGATCACGGCCAACTCTGGACTCCGATGGTGCATACAGATGATTTGGTGGTCGAGGTAACGCTGCCGAAGAAGTCCGTGGATCTGCTGGATCTCAAGATTGGTCAGATTGGTCATGGGTACCTGGGTTTTGATGACATGGCCATCATGTTCTCCGGGGCTTGCAATGTGGATGTGGTTTGCCCTCAGGGAGACGCCTGGCGGAACGAAATTCCCGCCGTTGGTGTCATCTCAACTGGAGGGGCCACATTCTGCACCGGATTCATGGTGAACAATGTTCGCGGCGACCGGACTCCATATTTCATGACCGCAAACCACTGTGGCATCAACCTGGGCAATGCCCCCTCGTTGGTGGTGTTTTGGAATTACGAAACATCGATTTGTGGAGGTGCACCTAATGGCACGCTGACCCAGTTCAGCACGGGGTCCACTTTCAAGGCCGGGTATGGACCGTCTGATTTTACCTTGGTGCAATTGACTACCCCTCCTCCTTCCTCCTTCGGCGTTACTTTTGCCGGATGGGACGCCACCGGGGTGGATCATCCGAGTGCAGTGGGAATTCATCACCCGAATACCGATGAGAAACGGATTAGTTTTGAAAACAATCCCATCACTACCACGACATATCTGCAAAATGCCGTTCCCGGAGATGGCACCCATCATAGAATTACGCAATGGGATGTGGGTACTACCGAGCCCGGCTCATCCGGCTCTCCCCTGTTCAGCCCGAATCATCAGGTGATCGGCCAATTGCACGGGGGCTTTGCTTCCTGCACAAGTTTGACTTCGGACTGGTATGGCAAATTTTCTGCTTCATGGGTCGGGGGCGGAGTAAGCGGCACGCGGCTCAGCGATTGGCTCGATCCGGATGCGACGGGGGCACTGACGGTGGGAACCATCGGAAATGGGATGTCAACAACGCCATCCGCTTCTGTAAGCCACCTTGGTGATGTTGGCGGTCCATTCACCAATCCCAGCACCACTTACACCCTGAGCAATGGAACCGGTTCAACGCTTAATTACAGCGTTGCTCTTACCACGAATTTCGGCATTCTGCTGAACGGTGGCACTGCTCCGCTTTCGGGATCGCTCCTGAACGGGGCATCAGTCAATGTGATCGTGACCTTGGGGCCTGCAATTAATACTCTTCCGGTGGGCGTGTTCAACGAGACTATCGCCTTCACGGATATCACCAACACCATCACCACCAATGTGCCTCACACGGTGGAGGTCGGTCAGACCCTGGTGGATGTAACCCCTGCGATTGGGTTCGATTCCGGTGGTGCTCTCGGTGGACCATTCACCTCGACACAGGCGTACACAGTTACTTCGCAACGGCCGACCACGACGAACATCCAGGCATCGGCAGATCAGCCGTGGATTTCCCTCAATGGGAGTGCGGGGCCGGTTTCAGCGACTTTGGTAGGAATTGGTGATTTCTCCGTTGTCACAGTGGGAATTTCCGCAGCCGCAAACTCACTTCCCGCCGGTTTACAAACAGGATCAGTCACCTTTACCAACCTCAATGACGGAAGTTTCGTTACACGGCCGGTTACGCTTGATGTGGGCCGCCTCGTGTTTACATCAACGGATACTCCCATTGCCATTCCCGACAACACTCCTGCAGGCATTTCCAGCGTTATTATCGTGCCGGACAGTTTCTGCATCGGAGATGTTGATGTTGATTTGGATATCACCCATACATTCATCGGCGATCTCCTTGTCAATCTCATTGCTCCCGATGGCACCTCCATTACCCTGCATAATGAAACGGGTGGCGGTGCAGCCAACCTTGTGGTTTCCTACGACGATGAAGCCGGTATTCCAGCCGATGGTCCCGGTGCTCTGACAGATCTGGATGGGTTGGAGTCTCTCGGCGCTTGGACTTTGCATGTGTCTGACAATGCCGGTGCGGATGTGGGAACACTCAATTCGTGGACCCTCAAGATCGCACCGAATGCCATTCAACCCTGCCCCACGCCTCAGGTAATTCATACGGAATCGTTTGATATCAATCCCGGTTGGGCAGTCACCGGACAGTGGGCGTTTGGTCAGCCGACGGGTGGCGCCGGTTCATCCGGTGGAGGCGATCCCCTGGGTGGGTTCACCGGATTGAATGTGTATGGGTACAACCTCCTCGGCGGCTATCCAAACAATATGGCGGTGACCGAGTATCTCACCTCTACTCCGTTCGACCTCACAGGAGCCACGGGAACCAAACTCCGTTTCCGTCGTTGGTTGGGGGTTGAATCTGCCTCCTTTGATCATGCGAACATTCAGTTGTCTACTGATGGCCTAACCTGGACTCCCATCTGGGATCATACGGGTGGCAGCATCAATGACACCACTTGGATTTTACAGACCATTGATATCTCGGCCCTCGCAGATAATCAGCCATCGGTAAGTTTCCGCTGGGGCATGGGACCGACAGACGGTTCGGTGACATATCACGGCTGGAACATTGATGATCTTGAGATCATCGGGCTTCCTACGGCCGCTCCTTGTCCGGCGGATATCACCCCTGCAGGTGGGAATGGGACGGTGAATATCGACGATCTGGTTGCGGTGCTCAATGCCTTTGGTCCCTGCCCCGGTTGTCCTGCCGATATCACGCCTCCAGGTGGCAATGGCGTGGTGAATATCGACGACCTCGTCGCCGTGCTCAATGCCTTCGGCGCCTGTCCATGATCTGATCTCGAGATTTCATAACCTACTTCTACCCCCGGCTTCGTGTCTGTGGCCGGGGGTATTTTATGCGCTGAGGGAATCGAGAAGGCGCGGGGTCAGGTGTGACCAGGCGGGGCGGAATGAATAGACGCACGCGAGACGGATTCGGGTGGCGTTGAGATAGGGGGGAATGCGTTGGCGTACTTGGGAAGAAGGGTCGTAACCTTGCAGGAAGGCACTTGATGCCGTTTCGGCTGCGCTTGTGGTGATACGATTCTGCATGGTTCGCAGTTCGAGATGAACGAGGAAGTTGGCGATGTCCAGAGCCGCTTCACCTCGGGATAGGGTATCAAAGTCCAGCAATCCCAGATTATTTTCATGCTCTACGAATACCTGCTTGTCGTAGAAATCGCGGTGGAGGAGGGCAGTGGGTTCGGTGGCGTTTCGGTGCAATGCGGTTTTGATATTCTCTGCGTGTGCTTGCAGGCAAGGAGGTTCGTTTCGGGTGAGGGCGCAGCAGAGATTGATCCAGCGGTCGATCACGCCGCACTCTTTCGTTGCATCGTGAATCGGCGTATTGCTCTTCGGAGATGAATCATGCAACCAGCGAAGCATTTTTCCGGTTGCTATCCAGACGCTTTCTGAAACTGAGTTCAATCGGTCGTACAGCGATTCACCCGGTAGTTGCGACAGGATGATGATTCCTTTTTCGTCATTCGAGTCAATGATCTGAGGGACTGCGAAAGGGCGGCCCGGCGCTGATTCCATGCCACGACCTGCTTCGGCAATTTCAGTGGTTCGTTCTGGACGAAGGAGTTTTAGAAATTGAATGCCGTCGGTGCTCACTCGGCGAACCACTGCCCGCCGTTCCGGACGATGCACCAGGAGGGTCATTCCCGGTTCTATGAGCGAGGGCGCCAGTCCCGGTAGTCGCCGGTCCGCCCCGTGGGGTTGGAGCAGAATGGAATTCCCTTCACTCTGAATTATTGCGCATGCTGTATCTGGACATAATTTGAGAGTTTTGGTGTAGATTCGATTTAATTCGGACTCATCATTCATCCACTGTCCCGGCACGATGTCACCCTCTTCTGCGATGAACTCGAGATGCAGGTGCTTGGCCGAGCGGGGCCAGGAGCGATTCAGGGTGAGGGTGCCCGCCGGGAGTTGAAGCAGTGAGGCCCGGGTTTGATCCAGAGACACTTTGGCCAGTTGATCAATGATTGAATCAGGCATGATTCACCAGAGATTCCACGCGATTCAGGATTGTCTCCATTGCCTTCTCCCATTGTGGATGACGATAGCGGAAGGGTTCTATGGCCAGTTGCATCAGGGAGATGGCTTCAAACAGGTCAATCCGCTTCGGATCAACACTGCCCGTTTGAAATTCATAACCATTCAACAGTCCTATGGTCATTGATTCTCTGGCGTCACTACTCATCTGTTCATTAATCGACAGGAGAAAGAGGTCGGCACAGAATTTTCCCAGATCCATTGCTCCATCGCCACACCCCGCCCGGTCGAAATCCACCACCGCAATTCCATCGTTGACCATCAGAGTTTGATCGAGAGAGAAATCGCCGTGAATTGATTGGCGCTGCAGAGTGATATTTTTCCCTGCCTTCACCAACTGACGAGCCAGTTCTCCAGCCCGTTCGCCAGACAGTGCTGACACCAGGGAAATTGTGGCGGCGGCATCCTGCACCAACCCTGTCATCACTTCAGAGGTGTAATTGAGTTTGTAATCAGTCTGCTGAGTGTGCATGATCGCCGCGGCCACCCCGATTTGTCGCCCAATTGCTTTCGCCTGAGACGGATCAGTTGCTTCACGATACGACTCCTTGCCTGCGAGCCATTCGTACACGAGAATATTGTGGCGACGGGAACGACCGATGCGGGCGGGAATGTGCAGAGACCCTTCCGAAACAAAGAGGCGAGAATTTGCGTAGGCCCGCTCAAACTCGCTTTCGGTGCAGATTTTCAGGATGGCGAGAGGAATGCCGTTATCGCTTTCGAGGCGTGCAGCGTATCGGCGCTCCGGCTTGTAGCGAAGTTTCACGGTGGTGGTGTTCCACAGATCCGGCCGTTTGGGAAGGACCCGCTCCAGAAGTTTGGGTTGCTCGACCGGGTCGCCGATTCTCCGCACCACCGGCATTTCGTGATCATTGGGAAATTCATACACAACCAGAGCGTGTTCATCCACCACGCCTGCGCCGAATCCGAAGTGCCCGGGGACTCTCGTTTGTTCCACCGCTTTGCTCATCTTGTTGGTCTGATCTTGGGGATGAGCGCGGGCATACACTTCGGTGTTTCCGTTTCCCGTTTTTACGCGATATTTCATGAGACAACTGACCCCAGGTTTATAACGCACATATTCCGAAGTAACGGCGAGAATGTTTACATCCGGGCAGAGTGATGGCAGGACATTGGCGAATGCCGCATTGTCAAAAAGGATCGGCAAACCGGGAAGATTTGTATCTCGTGCCACCAGGGCAACATCATCCGGCGACAGCACGGTGATCCTCCCAGTCGGTGTCCGACTCACTGGATCCTGTTTGGAGCCGGTACATGGCGGCATATCGTCCATTCTGACGCAGCAAGACTTCGTGTGATCCCTGCTCCAAAACGCATCCCTGATCGAGATAATAGATGCAATCGGCCTCCCGTACCGTGCTGAGATCATGAGCGATGACAATTGTTATTCGGTTTTGGCGAAGATCGTGCAGGGCGGCCCGCACCAGGGAGGCATTTTCCTCATCCAGACTGGCGGTCGGTTCATCCAGCACCAAAATGGGGGCGCCCCGCACCACCGCGCGGGCAATGGCGATTCTCTGTCGTTGACCGCCGGAGAGGGTTTCACCTCGTTCCCCGACGACGGTGTCGTATCCTTCCGGCATTTCCATGATGAAGTCATGGGCGCGGGCGAGACGGGCTGCGGATTCGATGGTTTCATCGTTGGCCTCCGGATTGCCATAGGCGATATTCTCCCGCACACTGACCCCGAAGAGAATGTTATCCTGGGGTACGATGGACACCCGACCACGCAAAGAATCCACGGTGTACTCCCGGATATCGCGGCCATTCAGGGTGACGCAACCCGAATTTGGATCATGCAGACGACACAACAAACCTACCGCAGTTGATTTTCCCGCCCCCGATTCCCCAGCCAGAGCGATCAGTGCGCCCTGTTTTGCCCGAATGGTTACGCCATCCAATGCATTGTGACCGGAATCATAGGCAAAAATCACCTCTTCAAAAGCAACGGACTTAACATCTTCAGGAGCTATCACGGCATCGGGGCAGTCCTGGATTTCAATTTCGGTGTCCATGATCTCCACAATACGCTCCCCTGAAGCCGCTGCTTTGGCAATGCGTCCGGTGTATTTGGCGAGATCTCGCATGGGTTTGAATGAGCTCTTGAGATATGCCAGAAAAACGAGCAGGTCTCCCGGCGTCAATTCCTTATTCATAACGAGTTTTGCCCCAAACCACAGCACCAGAGCCATACCCACGGCGGTGAGGATATCCACGCTTCGCTCCAGGCGGGCGGAAAGTCGTTTGGCTTGTACGCCCTCTTTCAAACTCGATGCGTTCTGTTTGGAGAATTGTTTGCTGTGGATGTCTTCAAGGGAAAGCGACTGGACGACTTTGATGGCGCTGATGGCTTCTGCCGCCGTGGCTCCCATCGCCCCCTCGCGCTGTCGCTGTTGGCGAGATACGGTGCGGATTTTTCCTCCGAGTATTTTTGTGGCCAGGAAGAACAGGGGCATGATGGACAAGGCGATTAATCCCAACCGCCAGTTCATGGTCAGCATGATGGTGACCATGGCGATGAAAGTGATGATGTGAACAAGCAGTGGCATCATGGCTGTTACCGCCACCTCCTGCACCCGTCCGATGTCGCCGATGACTCGTGTGAGAAGATCGCCGGACTTTGCTTTGTTGTGATAGGAAAGCGAAAGTCGTTGGAGATGATCGAAGAGATTCCCTCTGACTTCAGTTAGCACCCGATTCCCCGCCAAGGCAAAACCAACCGTGCTGAAGTAGGAGGTCGCAGCTCGGCAGGAAATAATCACCACCAGGGCAATAGCCGACCCGATGAGCAAGGCATTCGGGGTGAGGGCATTGATCCATCCCCAAGATGAGGAGCCATTGACTGGGGTTACGGGGATCACGCGATCGAAGATGAGTTTGAGGGGCCACGGTTCCAGGAGGCGAAGAAGAATCTGCATGCCGAGGGCAAGAAATGACCCCAGAATAATCATACGCTGCTTCCAAATCTGCGGCCAGAAGCACAGCAGCATCCGCCGCAGGCCGGGTACAGATTGGGGCAAAGTCGCAGATTTTCCCATTAACTAACCTTTCGCGAGCCAATCATGGGTTTCAAGTGAGCCAATTCAAGAATGCGTCCCACCACCGCATCCCAAGTATAGTCGCGTTGGGCAACGATACGGGCATTATTTCCCAACTGTTGGCGGAGGGTTTGATTATTATGGAGTTGCAACAAGGCCCCGGCAAGTTCATCAATGCAGCCGGGATTGCACAGTACGCCGGTTTCTCCATCTTCAATGAGAGATGGAATCTGTCCGATTGCACTGGCGATCACCGCTTTCCCAGCCGCCATGTATTCGAAAATTTTGAGGGGGGAAAAGTAGAAATCCTCAAGGTGCGGATACGGAGCGGTGGTCACATCCATTTTTCTAATGAGAGATGGAATTTCTTCTGCATGAACTGCTCCGGTAAGGGTGGTATGGCCAGCGATATCCAGTCCAGCCAATTTCGTTTGGATATGATCCCATTCCGGTCCATCACCCACGATGAGTAATTTCGATTCCGGAGCGTTCATAAGGAACCGAGCAAACGCATCAACCAGAATATCAACGCCATGCCACGGCTTGAGGGTGCCCACGAAACCCACCGTGAAGTGGTGATCCCCGGCATCCTCAGCACGCTCTAAGCAAAGATCATCAAACCGGGAAGTGTTGACTCCATTCGCGATTACATGAACGCGCCCTCGGGCGGCGGGTCGATTTTTCAACCATGTCGCCACGCCATCTGATACCGCCATCATCGCCGAAGCATTTTGGAACGACCGATCTGCGAATATCTGAGCTTCCTCGACATGGATCAGATCGCGATATTTCTGTTGCTCATCAATGAGCGGGGCGTTCACTTCGAGGAGACCTGGAATGCCTTGTTTATGGGCATATTCCATTGCCGACGAACTCCACAAAGCATGGCGCTCATACACCAAGTCATATGGCCCGTCGTCTTCGAGTAATTTTTCGAGCACAGGATTAATTGCCATGGCTGCCTCTTCTCGCAGGGCAGGATCACCTTTGGGAAGTTTTGGAAGTTGATGAACCCGGAGTTCTTCCAATTCCACCGGGGCTTCACCCCCGATGCGGGTCGCATAAAGATCCACCTCAATATCCCGTCTTTGCAGAGATCGAATGACTTCCTGCACATGAATAGAACATCCCTTGCGGCCGAAAACCGGCACGCCCGGATCGAGACACACATAAGCGAGACGCATCAGACCGCCTCCGCAACATTCCTGGTTTGCGGGCTGGACTGCCCGGTGAACACCGTGCGCATCTCGGCGGTATTGTGATGGATGTCGAAATTTTCTTCGATAATCTCTCGACCCTTCCTGGACATTTGCTCGGACAGTTGCGGATCATCCAGTAATCGTTCGATATGATCAGCGAGTGTTTTCGAGTCATGCTGTGGGGCGATAAGACCTGAAATTTCATGTCGAACTAATTCCGGGATGCCCGTTACATCTGTCGAAACGCAAGGTGTACCCAAGGCCATTGCTTCCAGCAGCACTGTGGGCAGACCATCTTTGTTGCCATCGGCACCCTCGATGCAAGGAGCCGCCATCAAGTTGGCGCCAAGAATGCTTTCAATCACTTCACCCCGGGGTCTGGGACCAACCATCGTCACTCGATCATTGAGACCAAGTCGTTCAATCTGCTGGGTCAATTCAACCATAAAATCACCATCGCCGATGATATCGCAATTGAAATCGCGGCCGCGCTCCTTCAGCAGTTTGCAGGCATCCACGAGGACACTGAACCCCTTTTTCTCGACCAATCGACCCACCGCCAGAATACGCGGGTGGCCATTGCTTCCTGGCTGATAGGAGAATTCATCCAGATCGAGGCCATTATAGATGCGCCGAACCCGATTTGCTGCCGGGCCGTATCCATCCCGGAGAAACTTCAGGTTGTAATCACTCACTGTCACCACGGTCGAAGCATCGTGTAATTTCTGATTCAAATCATCATGCACCACACTCTCATGGAAAATGTCTTTGGCATGGGCGGTGAATGAGTAGGGGACCCCGGTGATGCGGCTGGCCAGACGGGCGATGGTGGTGGAGGTGGTTCCGAAATGAGCGTGGAGATGGGTGATTTTCTGAGCGTGAATCGCCCGGGCCAGCATCAAGGCCTGTTGGATTTCTTTGGTTTCTTCCGTTGCCGCATTTTTGAGAACTTCCCACACAGCGGGATAGAGTTTGCTGACGGTACGGATCATCTCCCACAATTCCACCGCTCGCAGACGCGATGGGCAAAGATAGTTCACCTTCGCGCGGACCCGGCTTAAAATCTCGTGAAATCGCCCTTCGGTGGCGGGGCGCAATGAGAATATTTCGATATCCAGTCCCGCCTGCTCGTGGGCGAGTATTTCCGTCACAATGAAAGTTTCGGAGAGGCGCGGATACCGCTTCAGCACATAGCCAATTCGGATGGGATCAGCCGGCGGCATGCAGGACATCCCTGGTATGGCAATCCTGAAGTGCTTCGTGAAGCAGTGCGGGCAAACGCTGGGCGCCGTTGAAATCAACAGTCTGCCTGGGACGACTGGCTCGGCTGGAACCGTTATTCAACCACGCAGTTAAAGTTGAGGGGCTCAGATTATCTGGATGAAGCATATCCACAAGTCCTAAGTCGGCAAACTTCTCTGCCCGCATCAATTGTTCTGTCCGGGGTTGTACGCGAGGGACAATCAAGGCGTTCTTTTCCAAAGAAACCACTTCACACATGGTGTTATAGCCCCCCATGGCGATAATACGGTCGGCCTGCTTCATGAGAGCAGTGGGATCGGTTACGAATTCAAGAATTTCCATCCGACCGTGCTCATCGGCAAGATGTTGGAGGGTTGCCCGCTCCTCTGCAGGCATGAGTGGTCCTGTGATAAGCACGCCACGCGTGTTTTCTGGCAAATCTGCTCCCAGGAATGATTCTGCCAGGGGCATTCCATCACGGCCACCGCCGACGACACACAACGCCACACGCTCTGTGGTGATTTCCACGGTGGGTGGCTCTTCGGTTTCGAGAACATCTTCCAGAAGCCAGGCATCATGCTGATTCAGGTATCCACTGTATCGGACCTTGTCAGCTATTTGCGGGGCAAAGTTGTATTCTTCTACGGGATCAAATACGGCCGGGTCGCCATATACCCAGACACGATCGTAATATTGATGGATCGCCTCTTCATACTTGCCTTCTTCCCATTCCTTCTGGACGGTTTCAGCATCATCGAGAATCTCGCGGAGACCCAACACAATGCGAGTACCCAGTTTGCGGAGGTTTTCCAGAGCCGGAAGAAGTTCTCCAAAGGCCCCGAGGGGAACCTTGTCCACGATGAGTACATCAGGACGGAAGGCCTTGAGAGCCGCATCAATGGTTCCTCGACGAAGATCGATCAGGTCATCCATGGAGACGCCCAGAGAACGGGGAAAATACTCGCCGGATGTGTCTTTTCCCAGAGCGGGAAGGGTCAGGCAATCCACACCATCAGGCATGTCAAAGGAAGCGGTTTCCCGGAGGCCCGATAACATCAGAATGACCGGATCTTGCCCTTTGTGGGAAAGCGACTTGGCGATCAAAAGATTCCGCCGAATGTGTCCCAGACCCTGGGTATCGTGTGAATACAACGCGATACGAGGGCGAGGACTGGATTGCCCTGCTGAAATGCCATTGTGCTTTGGCTTGGGTATCGTGTTGTTTGGTGATATTTTCATAATGATTCTACTGGGTTGGATGCATCATTTCCGATTGGTCTTCCACTCAACGGAAGTGATTCATCCTCAGCCATGACAGTAGAGGTTCATTAGCCGCCCGGAAATACAGGAATCATTCTGGATTGCCGAAATTGAATAATGCCGTAATTTACTATAAATCAGGAAGTTACAGTATAAACCATATGCTTAGAAAAGCAACTGAAACTGCATCCGACCCAAAATTTGGCCACTTTGCCCTGATGGATCCTGGAGCCAACCTGTACTGGTTGATTTCCAGAGACTCCCCACTTCGTTCAAAGCAAAACCGATATCGGCCGTTGCCTTCAGTCGATGGCCATCAATATACCGATTTGCTCCTACTGTGATGATGCTCAGGAACGGATTTGCATGATCTGCATCACCCCATTCATATCTCCCAAAAATTTCCCAATCTTTGTTCAGAAACACGCCCGCTTGAACGATCGCCCCATTCTGATTCAACTTTTTCGATCCAAACTTGCTGACTTCGTTTGACACATATGCAATCATGAAATTTGCTCCCCCAAACTCGGCCGAGAGATCGACAGTCCATCTCAAGAGTCGCTCATTGGCCTGACCCACAATGTGCGGCTGGAATAATTGCTGCAACAATCCGCCCCCCAGAGTCATAACCGGATCCTGATCGGGAAAACTCGTGTAATCCTTCAAGTCTTTCCACCGGCCCCAGAGCAGCCACTCCCCCCGAGCGGCATAAATCCAATTTTCGTCTTGGTATAACTGTGGACTTGCATCCATCGCAGCAAGAAAAGTGCGCCAGTGGTCTGTTTCGTAACGCAACATCAATCCGTTGGTGCGATCCTGCTTAAATGTTTTCGCCACAACCGATCGTTCTACCAGAAGCTGTCGTTTGCTCGATACTTGCTCTTCTCTCAAGAGTGGTGATCGGAATCGACCAATTTGAAAAGTCAAATCATCTGTAACTTGAAATTTGACATACATTGTTTCCAGACTCACGGCCCCTGGATTAAAACGGTCTCGAGCAACAGTTGCCTTGTATTTGATACGAGGATCGACAACATGGCCGGAGACCGACAATTTGACGCGGCGAGGTTCAAATCCCCCTCGGCTGTTATCAACGGGTGAATTTTTGCGTTGTGTGAGCGTATAGCGAAACTGAATCCGACCAGAAACTTCCAGTTCGAAGTTGCCATCCTCATCTCGAATAACAAATCCATTATCAAATCCCGCTTGGAGATTCGATGATTGCATACCGGTTCGAGAGTCGGCATCGTTCAAGACCTCGCTCACCAGCGCCCGAATCTCTTCAGACCGTCGCCTGGATAAGTGAAAGTCGCTCTCTGATGCCTGAAGATTCTCAATTCGGGATTCCAATCGGTAGAGTCTTTCTTCCATATCCCCTGTATTGCTCTGATCGCCTTCGCTGGTTTGGGCATGCGTCACCAATCCGAAAGGCGAACATAGCACCATGATTGTGAAAACAATGCTGAGAGACCTGAGGGACCCTGCTCGTAGGTATTCTGGTGATTGTTCATTCATCTTGGGTCTCCGTGTGGGGAGAATCATAGCGTCTGTCGCTCACTTGTCTTTGTATTGAGGCGGACTCCACCCAAAAAAATACTCCGGCCTGAGCCGGAGCATGAAGAATTCCCGGGTTCGACCACTTGAAGTATCAGGGGCACAGTCCGAAACTGTTGATCTCTACAATGAGATCATTGATGTCCACGATCCCGTCTCCGAAGGTACCATCGCCATTGTCCGGTGACATATCGCATGGGCCAAATCCTCCGAGGGGACCGAAGTTATTGATCAGGGAAATCAGATCCATGATCTGGACGACCCCATCCCCAAAAGTACCATCGCCATTGTCCGGGGCGCAGTCTGCCGGGCAGGAATTGACTTCACAGATATCGGGAATTCCGTTTCCCCCCAGATCATCAATTTCAAAAGGAATGGCTTTGATGCCTGCAAGGGCGGCGGCACCACAGACAACTCGATTTTTGTCAATGCTTACCACCAGGCCAAACTGATCAGACGCAATTCCATTGTTGTCAGAGAGTTTTGTGACATGACCCCAGGATAAACCGTTGTATCGGAAAACAGATGCCGATCCTGAACTTACTCCATGATCATCATCGAGAGGTGAGCCGATGACGGCCACGCTGCCATCCAGCGCTACATAGTGTCCGAAAAAGTCTGCGGCTGTTCCATCGGGAGCGGTCAACTTGGATTCATGATTCCAGGCCACACCGTTGTATCGATACGCATGCGCAGACCCACTAGCACTGCCAGAATCATCATCACCCTCGGAACCGGAAATCACAACATTACTGCTGACTGCTACGGAGATTCCGAAGGCGTCTCCCGCCGCACCATCGGGTGCATTGATTTTCGCCTCCTGCGTCCAACTAAGGCCATTGTTTCGATAAATGTATGCTGAGCCGGAATTGACTCCTAAATCATCATCAAAAACCGATCCCACCACCGCCACCGAACCATCGATGGCAACAGAGTGGGCAAAGAAATCATTCGGTTGACCATCGAGGGCAACCAACTTCGCGCTCTCTGCCCAGGTATTTCCGTTGAACCGATATACATACGCAGACCCACTGCTACTCCCCATGTCGTCATCTGCCTCTGCTCCGACGATGGCGTGGAATCCACTGATGCCGACTGAAATTCCCAAATGGTCATCAGCGGCTCCGTCCGAGGCCACCAGTTTCGCTTCCTGATTCCAGGTCAGACCGTCATACCTGAAGAGATAGGCCGCTCCGGCATTCGACCCCTGCTCGCCATCAAATACGGCTCCAACGATCGCGATATTTCCTTCGATATCGACCGCGTTCCCAAAAATTTTCCCCGGAGCGGCATCGATTGGAATCAGGGTTGCTTCCTGTAACCAGGTCGAGGTCAAGGGGTCGAATCGGAAAATAACGGCCGCTCCTGAATTAACTCCATTCGTCGTGTCCTGAGGCATACCCATAATGGCCGCTGTTCCGCTGACCGAGATCGGACTCCCGAAAGTGCTTCCCGATGGAGTCAAAGGAGAAATGCTGTTGAATGGTGTCGCCGTCTCACAGGAGTCGGGAACATCATTGGTGTTGCAGTCGGGGAATGCTACGGTGATCTGATTGCGAATCACCAGACGGTCCGTATCGTTAATCAGCCCATTCTCGTCGATGTCCACTGGTAATTGATGCCACAGACAGAGATCGTTGGTGGTAATCACACTGTCGCCATCAAGATCACCCACAATGGGTGGGGTTCCGGGAGTGAGTAGAAAAATTCGTCCTGCTTCAATAATGACATTAAATCCCGCTGGTGCGGTAATCGAACTGAAGGCGTTGGTAAAAGATGATGCCGTGATAATGTCAAACTCGGTGCCGGGTATGGGTGTGTAGCCAGCAACGAATGAAATATTAAGGGTGCCGCCCAACACGGCATTTCCCGTAACCGAAATTGCTCCAACGGAGGATGGCCCGAGAACCACATTCATGCTTCCAGCAGGCCGTTGTTGGTATCCGCCATTGATCTGAATATGTCCCCCATCCCTGACCAGCAGGGAGGCCTGACCGAATACGCCTACCTCGATGTTTCCATTTGAAGTGAAGGTTGATCCCAAGTCTTCCACGGTTAGCGAGCCGCTGGAGCCGAACCCGAATCCCATGAAGACGCTGGCTGCAGATGCACTGGCCCCTCCATTGACAGTAAGAGAACCCGTGCCCAAATCACCAATTCGCAGCGACAGGGAATTATTCCAGGAGGAACTCGCTCCACTCACCATGACGGAACCAGTGGATCCGGGATCGTCTCCAATCGTGCCTTGGATGCCACTTACTACCCCTCCAGAATCAATATTCATACTTCCCGTCCCGAAATTCCCTACAAAAATCTCTACAGAATCAGACAAGGACGATCCGGCACCCGAAACAGTGAGAGTGCCGGTTGATCCCGCTTCATCGCCAACCTTCATTCGGGTTGTTGTGGCGTGTCCTCCACCATTGATATCGATGGAGCCGGAGCCGAAATTCCCCACAAACATCTCGCTGAGTGTGGTCAGAGAAGATCCAATCCCAGATACGGATATGGATCCGTCCGCCCCTCCTAGATTATCTCCAATTTTGGTTAGTCCAGAAATCGTTGCCGCCCCGCCATTCTGAATAGTCAGTGTCCCGGTGCCTGAATTTCCCACAGATACGACCCCCTGGCTATTCCATGTCGATCCAGCTCCATCCAGCATTAGATTTCCCGTGGCTCCGAAAAAATCCCCTATGAAGACAATTCCTCCACTTGTCATAGCACCACCATTGGTGATATTGACGGATCCCTGACCCACATTTCCTACAGTCATGTTGGATTGATGAGTCCATGATGAGCCAATGCCATCGATGTTCAGAATGCCAGATGAGGAACTGAGGTTATCGCCAATTTTCGTAATCCCGGTGCATGATCCGGTACCACCCCCGCTGAGATTGACTGTACCGGTTCCACCATTTCCAATGAAACAGTTTGCGGCGTTTTGCCAAAGTCCCGTCCCGGTCACATTGATCGTGCCGCTGGAGAGGGCGTTATCTCCGATGAACAGTGAGGTGGAGGTCAGCACCCCCTGATTCTGAATGTTGACTACCCCCACATTGCCATTCCCCACAGTTAAACTCGAAATAGTCCAGTTTGCCCCCGCACCATCGATATTGACTGTTCCCTGTGAAGTCAGAGGATCGTCACCAATCATCACCTTTGCTGAAGTCATCGACCCTCCAGCATTGATGTTGAGAATGCCGGTGCCTCCATCTCCCACCAGAATTGAACCGAGGTTGTCGATCACTCCCCCGGCGTTGATGTTCACGGTTCCTGTACTTCCCGCCAAACGACCAATGCGCATTTCGTCTGTGAATACCAGGGGAACATTAAGAATTTTCAGAGTGCCATTCGCCAGATTCAATGTGGCGAACTCCCCTCCCAGATCACCGACAATACACTCATCTGTAACGGTATAAGTGAATCCGCTGAGATTCAATCCCACCATTGTTTCGTTAACGGACATGATCTTGGTGGTTGGTCCCGCCACAAATGTCACCAAGGGGGCCCCCACAATGTCAAATATTGCCCGGCTATTGAAAGACGGAACGGTAAAAGTATCCCAATTCGCAAGATCATGGAAGGAAACACCATCACCCAAACCGGTCCATGTATCGTCTCCCCCCTGAGCGCTCACCGTGCATATACAAGCTAGAGCCAACCCGGTCAAGGAAGACGGTAAGTGAGAGAATTTAAAGTTTCTTGTTGAGCGTTGATGACCCATTGAGGATTCCTCATGCCATGCAATCCAGACCTGATTGCATGTACGAAAACATATTTATCAATACTAGGAAACGATATTCAAGGAATCCTTCATCCTGAAACTGGTCTGCAAAGCCGAGGAGGATACGAGACAGCGATGCCTCACCTAAAAAGAGGTAAGTACCCTCTATAAAATACAGCCAAACTCGCATGAGTAAAGAAAAAAACAATGTAATTCGTTTATTTTCAGTAAATTACGAATATTTCCGGCATTTTGGTGGCAATAGATAAAAGAGTAGTTCCGAAAAAACCCCGGCATGGCTACCGGGGTCTGCTCTGAGAACAGAACATGGTGAGGGTTAAAATCAGGGACACGCTCCAAATCCGTTCAGGACAGCCACCAGGTCATCGATATTGACGAGTCCGTTCCCGAAAGTTCCATTTCCATTGTCCGGAGCGATGTCAGCCGTACCGCCCGCATTGCCGAACTGATTGAGAAGAGTGACGAGATCATCGATATTGACAAGTCCATTCCCAAAAGTTCCATTTCCATTGTCTGGGGCAATATCGGCCGGGCAGGGAGTGGGATCACATTCATCGGGTACCCCATTTCCATTCAAGTCCGTGCTTGATCCGGTGAGAATATCGCAGTCATCGGGAACGCCATTGGCGTTGCAATCCACCATTGTCAAGTCGGCCTCGATGAGTTTCTGCGCGAATGAAATCACCGGAGAAATGCCATCCGCCGATCGCCCTCCGGCACCGACGGCCGGGATGAAATCGCCATTGGGAAGAGCGATTTCCGGGTGATCGAATGGAGCCATCTCCCAACGAACTCGCTCATCAGTAAGTGATTTCAAGAACGCCACCACCGCCGCCTCATCTGCAGGCGTCGTATCCAGCATCATGAGAAGTGGGGCAAGATCATTGATATTGGCTTCGTGGAAATCGCCCCCTCGTGCGTATAAATCAACCACATCTTCCAGAGTGGCCTTTCCACCATTGTGGAAATATGGCCCGGTCAACTCTACATTTCGTAGGATCGGCACCTTAAACGACCCATCGACTCGAATAGGAGAGGTCGCCGTGGGTAACAAATGGGGAGGAATAGTAATGTTAGCAATTTCTGGAACCGGCAGCCCCTGTGAAAATCGACTGACGAATGAGAGTGGCTCGCCCGCAGGTATGCTTGCCCCGAGACCGATGTCTTCCGTGGTCGGGCGGACGCCGATGTTGTAAAACCCGAAGTCGTAATGTGACAACTCCACAATCTGCAGTGGGGCCTTATCCACGCCGTCCACTCGGAGCATGTAGTTTCCGATGGGCATATTTGAGATACCGATCTCAAAAACAATCTTGCAGGTGCCGGGTGAAACCAGATACGAAGCCGCGCAGAATGGAAAAGGCCAGGGTTGCCCGGTTACCCATTCTCCATCACCGGTTGGTTTAATGGAGAGTTCGGATAAGGATGGACATGGCGTTTGGAATGGCGGGAAGAGCGACCGATTGATGACCGGCTGTCCAGGCACATCCAACTGTACGATCTCGATCATCGCACCCTTCGGATCAAAATCCAGCAACATCACCTGCGCTTCTTCATTGGAAAGGTCAGAGGAAAATATTGCTACACCGAGGAATGCCTGGTTCGCCATAACCATTTTCTCGAGTGGCGTTTCAGGAATCGGAGGTGGTTCGCCCGGCACACCTTCTTCGAGCACTCCGATGTTTTCTATTGTGGCGGCGCTGAAGGTTGACCCCACATGACACACTCCACAGAATCCCGCATTCACATTGGGATCCAGACCGACATTTCTGAACACCTCCAACCCGTGTTTCTGCTCAGCGGTGAGGGCGTTGGTGTTGAGTCCCCCATCCCCTCCCCCATCCATGTACTGATCGAAAGGCGAATCATCAGAGATCAGTGTGGCTTCATAGGCCTGGATGGCCAGACCCCAGAACAGGGCGAAATTGGCTTCGATGATCGGTGTTCCGTCAGGAGTTGTTTTGGTGAGATCCCAAAATCTTTGATGAAAGGCCCGCTGGATTAGTTTTTCATAAGTGGTGTTCAATCCAAAGCCGGAGGGATGCACGATACTGGCGAAGACACTGTCATTGAGATGGACTCGTTGCTGTCCCAGGGGCTGTAAACTCAGTAATTTTCGGCCAATATCAGGAAAAGTACGACCATTCCATTGCATTTCCACATCGCTTGTCGGTGGACCCACCGCTTGAGAAGCCAGTGAGGAATTGTTCAACGACACAGTTTCCTGTACGACGAGTCCGGTGGCCGCATCCACGGCCCAGATTTTTGCATTGGGGTCGCGAGGGCCGAATGGATTGACTCCATTGAAAATATGATTTGCCCGACCATCCCAGAAATTTCTAAAATTGAATACTGCATTGATGACCGAGGGTGTATTTCGACCCGTCACCTGTCTGGAATTTTGACCACCGGCATTAAAAACCGGATCGGGAACCGTGATGCCCTCATCCACCGGATTGCCTGGGATAACCTGAACAAAATTGGTCCGAACCATTCCCTGTGAACCCACGATGTCGTCCAAGTTTCGGAGAATGGGAGAAAAGCGATCGTCCGGATTCTGGAATTGGAGAGTGGGGAAGAAATTATTGGTTATCCGGCACATCGGTCCTGTCGTCCCGAATACTCCATCGGAGGCAGGGTTCAGCGTATTTTTGATACGGGCATCGGCTCCTGCATGGTAATGACAGGTGGCGCAGGCCTGCTGCCCGTCACTCCCCGCTTGAGTGTCCCAGAAAAATGCCTTGCCCAGCCGTATGGCAAATGTATTATTCTTGACATATAATCCAATGTCAGTGGGAACGGGAACCGGAATGGTTTTGAGAGATGGAGGAATATTTCCCACGGTAAAGCCGTGACCGCCCCCTCCTTGTTGAGCCAGAGTTGGTTCGGAAATTATGAAGAAAAGTCCGAGAATAAAAATTCTGGGATACATTCCAAACGGTGATGCCTTCATCCTGGCTTACTCCAGAGAAAATAAATCATCCACTCACACATGGATTATCAAGAATGCGTCGTCAATTGAGCTGTAGGAGACTTCATAACGCAAAAAATAACTAAGTCCAATAAATCGCGTAAACTCTTTATGCACAACATTTACACCAATTTACTTTGCAACGCAATAACTTTTTATGAAAATAATCAGATTATTTTGGCTATTTCATGTATCAGGCGAAAAATGATAAATTAGGCAAGTGGCATGAATTAATTCCTAATGAAACCACTTACCCCAAGACAAATTATCTTCAATATTTGATAATTCGAAATATAAAAAATTGTCTTACTACCCCTCTACTCAAAACGGCATACTGACCCCAAAGTGCAGGTATATGTGATCCCTGCCGGAATTTCTTTCGAAGGTATTGGCGTTGGATATGTGATACCACCTCAATCCGGTAATGAATCGTCGGTTTTCACCGATGTCAAAGGTGAACCCCATGCCTGCCTGAGGCGTGAAATTAAACTGAGAACCACCTGTATCAATATTGCCCGGGGTCATGACTCGATCCGGCACTTTTTCAGTGGTCAGAAGAACTCCCCCTCCGGCATCCATGAACATCGTCCATTTTTTCCGGGTAAGAAAATGCCAGCGGAACAGAATGGCAAAGTTCAATCCTCCGGCTTCCTGACCCATCTGGTTCACAAACAGGCCATTCAATTCCAGATCCAAACTGAGATCATCCTCGATGAAGTGGCTCCAGGCCACTCCTGACAGGAATTGAGTATTTCTGCTTTCTTGAATATCCATCCCGACCCCACCGTGGACTGTAAATCTCCGACTTCCTTTTGTGCCAAATGGGGTAATGATTGAGGTGCGATCAGGAGCAAGAAGTGCATCCACCTTCTGCACTGCCGGGGATGATTCCTGCTCAAGAGTGTTTAAAGTAAACCTCACCGCCGCCAGAGCGGTCAGGTCATCGGCCCCGGAGATTATGGGCACAGGGTTGGCCAAAATGGATGAGAGCAGAATGGTGGATAGGGTCACTGACATACCTCATAAAGGGTTGATTTTCGTGGATTATTTCCAAAATCTACATGACAAACAGAAAATTCTCTCTGCCAATTATGCTCACACTGGTCAATTTACAATAACGAAAAGTCGTCATTATCGTCTAAAACTGACATCATCACTGAACGAAAGGCAACTCCGAATTCGTAGTCATCGTATTAGATATGGATAAAAAAAATGGGGTCGAAATACCATTTACCTATTCACTATCCAGTTTCTGATGATGGTGGCTACAGCGCGCAACGCCTCGCTGCCATTCCGTCGGAGTCGAATCATCTCTGGAATCGTCGACCGCCCGAGGGTAATATCTCGGATAATAGATGCAAATTTTAAATGCCCCGATTCATCGGTCCACTCGGCAATGCATTCGGGAAGAGCATCTTCCGGGCCGTCGCTGATGCCCCGTGTGATGGCCCAGTTCCACCCATATTCAGTGGCGGCCTCGGCGAATGCTGCCGATTCCAGATCGACCAGATCCGCGCCAGTGGCTTGCAAAAGAGAGTGCTTGGATTCTGGTGTCGTAGCAATATTGGTTGTGGATACCAAAATACAAGGCGAAGGGGCAACCGAACTTTCCCAATATCTGCCTGTATTGAGATCTTTCACTTGAGAGATAAAATATGCATCTCCAGTCTGGATATTTTTTCGCAATCCGCCCGCCAGTCCGGCCAGAATAATCATCGGGGGATTCTCAAGAGTTTGTCGGAGTCTTCTGCACCAGGCCGTCATGGCCAGCCCCCCGGATCCGGAGCACCTGATATCAAATTGTTTCCCAAGAAACCGGCGCAATACCCTCTGCTCAAAACGCAATGGACACACGATGACACATTCTGAGGAAGAGGACACAGCCGCTTACGCTACTCGATTCCGCTGGCGTTGGGGCTGCAATGGGGAGGGTTAATGGTCCCAGTTGTTATTGGGATCGACCATCATCAGAGTTGCCGAATGGGAAAAATCCATCTTGGCAAGAGGAATGTCCGGAAATTCCTGCTCGATCTGCTTCGCCGTGCGGAGGGTCGCGATGATTTCACCATCTTCTCGATTCCGCACCGAATAGCGGGGACCGACATCGGTTCGGTACATCTCCACTATATATTGCAGAGATTCAATCGAACCCATACTCGGTAAACCATAGTGCGGATCCGTGGAAGGCAAATTGTCAGTATGGATATTTCCCGGCTTGTCCGATGCCGTGGTGTCGTGTGGGGTGATAATGCTGGCCATGATGAGAAAGGCGATCCCCAGCGTGACCCCGGCAATCAATCGCGACATGATGGAATTCGATTTTTCCATAAAGTTGTCATCGGCTCTAAAGGGCAGGGAAGTGAGTCGTTAATCAGGGTATTCGGACTTGTTCAAGACGAAGTTCTGCGTACAATGCCCGCCCTCAGACCCCATCGTCTAGTCAGGTCAGGACATCAGGTTTTCATCCTGGTAACAGGGGTTCGAATCCCCTTGGGGTCGTTTTTCGGCAGGAACCAGCATCATATCGGACATCGTCTGAGGTGTGAGAATTGATGCTGGTTCATCATCTGGAGTGGGCTTGGTCGTTACGCTGTGCTTTCGTATGGCTTTGACTTTCCTGTTGATATTGATGTTCGCAGTTCCTCCTTTGTCTGATGAGTTGATCACCGCTCTGGAAACTGCCGTGGATGATCGAGATCACCAAGAGGAGGCGTTTGCCCTTCTGTTGGATCATGTCGGTACTTGGTCAGCGGGTGAAGGAGTTGGAACCACTCAGATTCGTCTCAATCCTGATTACGCCGCCCTTATGAATGATCCGAGTGCTTATCGAGGTGATTTGTACCGTTTACGGGGGATTCTTCAGCAACACGCTCGACTCGATCCTCCTTTTGAGGGTACATGGGAGTGGTTCATTCGAGATCAAAAAAAACAGCCGATGGCAGTTTATCTTCCGGATTCAATCGATCTGGTCCGATTCACCGATGGTCAGCGCATAGAAATCTTTGCCCGATTCTACAAACGCATTGAGGTGATCGCTCGAGATGGGAAGAAGCATCAGTACCCCGCCTTTGTCGGGAATTACCCTCGAATCACTACGGGGAAGCGAGGAAGCGAATGGGGGAGTTTTCTTCCTGTAATCGTGTTTTTCGTCGCGTTTCTCGGCGGTGTTTTCCTGATCCTATTCCTATACACACGGCAATATCGTCGAAATCAGTTCACCGATCTGGAAGCGCATTATCATCCGGAGTCACCGGTTCTGGACGAATCAACCGATTTGCCAGATGATTCCGCCCAAGCAATGGCGGTACTCCACCGCCGGGCTTCAGAGTGATTCTCTAGGAACCATGAGCGCCATCCACACCATCCCAGTCAATCTCGGAACTACTGCTTACCCCATTCACATTGGGAATGGTTTGTTATCGAGACTGGGTAACCAACTGTCGGAAATTCTTCCCGGAAAGCGACTGCTGCTGGTTATTGACAGCAATATCAGAGATTTTCATGGCATGGTCGCTGAGAAATCGCTGAGGAATGCCGGGTTTGATTTATTAGTGTACGAACTGGAAGCAAAGGAAACCGCAAAAACTTTGACCACTTGTACAACCATGTATGACGCCATGTTGAAGGCGAAACTCGATCGCTCCTCCGCTGTCGTTGCTGTGGGGGGAGGTATCGTGGGTGATGTTGCGGGTTTCGTTGCTGCCACATATCTGCGAGGCATTCCCGTGGTTCAGGTTCCCACAACTCTATTGGCCATGGTGGATGCCTCCGTTGGGGGGAAAACGGGTGTCAATTTCCCTCTTCCCGGAGGCGATCAACTGGGGAAGAATATGATCGGGGCATTCTGGCAACCCCGGGCGGTGTTCGCCGATCCCGCCGTGTTGACAACCCTCAACCCCCGAATTTTCCGTTGTGGTCTCGCCGAGTGCGTCAAACACGCCATGATAGACGATGGCGATTTGTTGCCATGGATCGAGCAGAATGCGACCGCAATCCAGAATCTCGACTCGGATACCCTCACCGATCTCATAATCCGCTGTGTTTCCATCAAGGTCGGCATCGTGGAGGAGGATGAGCGGGAGGCCGGGCGACGCGCCCTGCTTAACCTCGGCCATACCTTTGCCCACGCGATTGAACCGATTGAATCACTCGATTTATATCACGGTGAGGCGGTGTCTATCGGGCTGGCCGCGGCCATGCACTGTGCCGAAAACACCGGTCGAATGGTTCGAGCTGATGGTGAACGGGTTCGTCAGTTGCTCCAAACTCTCGACTTACCGGTGCAATTACCTCACTCAGTATCGATCGTATTGCTCTTGGCGGCCATGCGGTATGACAAGAAGGTATCAGATGGTTCTCTTCGTCTGGTGCTTCCTGGAGCCATCGGCAGGGTTGAGATTGTAAAGGATGTAGCACCGGAACTGATCCATAATTCCTGGGTTGCGGTGGGGGCAGAGTCCTGATTGGTGAGCGTGCCTATGGCAAACTGGATCAACTCATGCGCAACAACCACTCCTTCGGGAAACCCTCGTACCGTCACCATCCTGATGGGTGCATCCATACTGGCTCTGATCGGGGTACTCGTGACCCGCATACTCGGCCCGAGTGATCTCTGGGATAAAGCACAGCCGAAAACCGTCAGTTATACAACGGACATCATTGTCCACGGGGGTGATCGGTGGATTCTTCCCCTTGAGAGAGATACGAATGCCGCCACCAAGCCGCCCCTGTACAACTGGATCGCTGTTCCCATGGTGCATCTGCTCGGCTTTTCCAGTGAAATTGCCCATAAATTTCCCAGTGTGTTGTCTGTCTGTGTGTGCTGGCTGATAGTGGTTCGGATAGGACGGGAGCAGTTTGGAGATAAAATTGGTTGGATGGCGGGTTTATGCTTTGTCACCAATAGCACTATTTTCAAACTTGGATACCTCGCCCGACCCGATATGCTTCTGGTTCTCTGGGTGCTTCTCGCCTGGTTTGCATCAACACGGCTTTTGCTGGAAACTCAACCAGGATCAGTGGTGAATGAACGCCGAGTAACTTTAGATCGCATAATATTCTGGACGGCCATCGCTTTAGCCGGGCTGACAAAAGGCCCCATCCTGTTTATTCCCTTGCTCTATGCAGTTATCGCTTCCCGAATGATCGGTGGCTCTTTTCGAGCTTTCAATGTGATGCGTTGGTGGTGGGGGGGACCATTTGTGATCATCGTCTGCGGAGCATGGGTGTACGGCGTGTGGCGCATCAATCCCGAGCATCTCTTCGGGGCTCTCTGGAAAGGTGAGTTGGTAGACCGATTCACTGGGGACAAATTTGATATCAATGACTACGGGACATGGGGGTGGTTCAAAACCCTTCCCTTCATGTCTGTGTATTTTCTTGCCCGCTTTTTGCCCTGGTCTCCCTTCGCCATTTTCTCGATGATGCGGGTATGGTCGAGGCATTCTGAGATACAGCGGCCCATCGGTCATGGTGACGCTGAATCAAGGGAGACAAAAGAACAATGGCGATGGCTCTTTGCCGCTTCAATTCTGATCGTGCTCACCATCATTATTTTCTCTCTCTCAATGGGGAAGCGCGCGGATTACCTCGCCATCTGCTATCCCCAGGCGGCGATTCTTGCGGCATGGGGTATCCAGACGGGATGGACTTTCAAATCGCGAGTTGCCATCGGAATCGCTCCCACCCTCGCATCGCTTACCTTTGCCATCATGGTTTGGGTGAACCTCGATCAGTCCAAAGCCCCCAGCCCGGACTTTGCCCGGGGAATCACCAGATTCATTGACGAATGTACGGCTGAAATCAAAACCGATCCTCTCCCGATTCCCTGCTGTTGGATGGGAACCACCCAACTTCAGGCCATGCTCGGATTGAGTCAGGGACCAGAACTCATCAAAGCTGGCGATCTCATCCGTGCAGGCCAATCATTCCGGGTATTTCTCGCCTGGAGGGCGCTTAAGCCAAAGGAATACATGGACCGGATTCACCAGGCGTACCCTGAGGTCAAAGTGGAAGAAGTTGTACGATCTGAAGATTTGCCCTTCGCCAAAGGGTGGGTTGGTCGCATCAGTATGTATCAAATTACTCCATTGGCTCCTGAGCATGCGCCATGATCATTATAAAAGTTCAATATGTGATGAATCATCAGGGGAGTGTATTCAAGTTGAGTCGATTCGAGTTCCGATAATGAGACAGCGCGTGACTTGCGCTCCGTGTGCAGGTCAAATCTGTCCCCGTATTTCTGACAGGATGCTCCCGTGCGGGTTATAGCCATAGTCAATCAAAAAGGCGGTAGTGGAAAAACCACCACGGCGATTAATCTCGCCGCGATCTATGCCCATCGCGGCTATCGCACCCTGTTGGTCGATCTCGATTCGCAGTCTCATTGTGCCGTGGGGTTGGGGGTTCCCGAGCGTCAACTGGATTGCACCATCGATGCCGCTCTTTTGGCTGATCTTGATTCCTTTGATCCCGATCCCCTCCTCTGGGAGGTTTCTAGAAATCTCCACCTCGCCCCCAGTACCATGCGTCTGGCCACTCTGGAAGCACCCGGCGGAGGTTTGCACGAACTGTCGGACAAAGACAGGCGGGTAGAGAAACTCTTGAAGTCAATGGAGGGCCGCTTTGATCGCTGCCTCATCGACTGTCCTCCCACCATTGGCTTACTCACATTCAACGGTCTTCGCGCTGCGCGTGAGGCATTGATTCCGGTGGAGACGGGCTTCTTTGCCCTGCGGGGAGCAGAAAAGCAGTGGCAGACCATTCAACGGCTCATCGCCCACATCAATCGCCCAATTGCCTGCCACTTGCTCCCCACACTCCACAATCCGGATTCCCAACTCTCTTGCGATATCCTTCATGCCCTGCAACGGCAATTCGCGGGTCAATTGGTGCCTGCGGTCATCGAGTATCACGAGTCACTGAAGGAGGCAGTCAGTATGGGGCAACCCATCATGGAATATGCTCCCGATTCCCCAGCCCACCGGCAATTCGAAGCATTGGTGGATTGGCTGGAGAAGCATCAGGCCCGCCCTATTGCGGAAATCGAAGTCATGGCAAACCTGGGAATGTCAGCGGGATTGATGTCGGCTCGACATGCCAGCCCTTCCGCCCCATCTATCAACACCACGACCGGGAGTGGAAGCGAAGCAGGTGGAGCATCCAATGACGGGGGAGAGCCCCAAGGGCGGGCGGCTGAATTGGTGAACAGGATCAATGACTTGACTCGTCGATCGGCTGAATTGGAAGAATCACCTATTCCGGATTCCCGAGAGATTGTCGGGACGAAATCTGCAGCGACCACAGAAGCATTGTCTGATGTGATTCCAAGCCAGACTATTTCGCAAACAACACCCGAAGCGCGGAAACTAAAATCCCGACCGCCCCATATCCGTCCGAGAGCAATATCCCCCGATCAATCATCGGGAGGTTCCCCTGAGGAAATGCCCCTTGAAGCCGTTCGTACGCTGGACAGACCAGATGAGAATGTCCCTCCTCCTCAGACGAGTCCACCGGCGTCAATCTGCCCTCGGAAAACACCCACCCCGCTTCCCTCTCCAGATATTGTGGATGTAGATATAGAAGCACCACATCAACCAACTGCGGCGATGAAGGTATCCGCCCGATTCGGGATTCGCCCCACCCATCGCGGTGTATTGTTTGTCCAGCCCGGAGATCTTGGTAAATCGGTGGCTATTGCGGGTGATTTTAATCACTGGTCTCCTTCCGCCTCACCCATGCATCGCAGCGAGTCCTCCGGCAACTTCGAAGCCCTTCTCGACATACCCGTGGGTACATGGCTCTATCGGTTGATCGTGGATGGCCGCTGGCAGGCGGATGACTATAATGACCAGAGGCAAAACAATGCCCACCAGGAGCCAAACAGCGTGCTCGTAGTGGAAGCAGCATCGGAGGATACGCTGTCATGACGAAAATGGCCGATCCCTTTGATGAACTCGCTGCGATGTTTCTTACGGGCAAAGATACGCCCGAATCTCCCGCTACCGCGTCCGGCTCTCAGACTGAATTATTGGTCGTGGGGCATCTTCCTGTTCGGGCCGGACTCTGGCTCGCTCCTTATGCCGAAGCCAGGGCCCGAACCTGTGGTCCCACGGCGATGATCCGTCTCGATGGTCCGGAGCCGGAACTGCAACTCATCGGGGCCTGCCGCGACGCCCCCTTCCAGACCGATCACCTCACGCTCTCTGAAGCAATTGCCCAGATCGGATCATCAATAGCCATGTGGATCGTTCGGCCCCCGGTATCCCCCCCGGACTCATCTGAATTGATGTCGCAAATGGAAACTGGTCGGATTACTTTGCTCACCGGGGCAGATGAAGTGGCGGTGGTCGAATGCTACCGTTCCATAAAATGCATTGTCGAAGAGGCACAACGAAAAGAGATTGAACTACTTGATCTGGGAGTCGCCATGATCGGAGTGGATGAAGAAGCCGCGGGAGAGGCATTCACCCGCATTCAACACACCACCGCCGAGCAATTGGGGATCAATCTGGAATTGGTGCTCACCTTACCCCGCATCGGCAGCGATGATGCCCGCGAGGTCTTTGGCCGAGACCCCATTCGCTGGCTGAGTTTCCCCGATCAGCCCATGCCCACGCTGAAGGAAACGATGTTTTGTATAGCCCAGTGCACCGCAAAAGCCGCGCGGAATGAAAACCAACCCCCGGAAGTCCAATCACCAGCAATCGAAACCCTCTCCACCCCCGGAATCCCGAATCCTGTCGGTGCACCGCCACCCATGCGTCTGGTCCAACCACCCCCGGCCCCGGAATACCAAACCCCACCCACAGAAATCCCGACCCAGCAGGAGGTCGAACCATTTCCCCAAATCCCCACAACTCCTCAGGGAGTGGAGAGCACCGAGGACAGATTAGAGGAGGTCCGATCTCTTCAGGAGGAGATTGCCGGAAGCACCTCGCATGATTCCGGGGATGATTCCGGGGGGCGGACTATCATGGTTGAAACCAAAGAGCCGGCAACGATCCGCGAGCCGGATGTGAATGGCCAGCCCGTTTCACTGGCAGAGTATGTTGAGGGATTAATACCGTTGCCCATCCGCCCACCAAATCAGGAACGGGTCGAACTCGCCGTGGATTCCGAGGGGGCCATGCATCTGCTTTGTCGCGAGGAGGAGCTGCGGAGTCTGGATGTGGTCGCCCGCTGGGCCAGAGATCACCACGAAATTCTCCGGCTTGCCTGCCCCCTGTTGAAAACTCCTGCAGATTCCCCTCGTGTGGTTGCTCGCCATGTTTTTACGAATGCCCCGGTCGCCCTCGCCGATCTCCACGGCGGCGATCTCCACCTCCATGTCCTGACCAAGGTGATCGTGGAAGGAATGATCGGCTGGTACGCCGCCCCGCTGAATCGCCCATGAACTGTTCTCTTACCCTTTTTTATCCCCTTATTTTTCCAGAACCTTTGTAAATTTATACCAACAAGGTATGATGACGCCATGAAAATCCACGAATATCAGGCCCGTGATCTACTCGCCAGTGCGGGCATTCCCGTTCCCGGCGGAAAAATGGTGCAGACGGTTGATGAGGCCGAATCCACGGCAAAGGAATTATTTAATGGAGGGGCAACTCTCTTGGTGGTGAAGGCCCAGGTTCATGCCGGGGGTCGAGGCAAGGCAGGATTTGTCAAACTGGTCAAGTCGGTGGCCGAAGCCCGCGAAGCCGCGAAGTGGATGTTGTCGAACCGGATGGTCTCGCCGCAGACCGGGACGGAGGGGCTGGCAGTCAAACGGTTACTGATCGCAGAGGGAGTGGATATCGCCGCCGAGTATTATCTTGCACTCACTGTCGACCGTACAAACAACACCAATACCCTGATTGTATCTTCGGAGGGCGGGGTGGAGATTGAAACGGTCGCCCACGATCAGCCGGAAGCAATTCACAAAATTCCGCTGCATCCCCTCATGGGATTACAGGGATTCGAAGCCCGGGATCTGGCGTTCAAATTGGGTTTCAAGGGCAAACAGGTGGGGCAGGCCGCATCGATCATGATAAAACTTGCCCAGTTGTTCGCCCAGAGTGATTGCTCACTGGCCGAGATCAACCCATTAATTGTTACCAAACCCGAAGAAAAATTCCCCGATGGGCGGGTTATGGCCATCGATGCCAAGTTCAGTTTCGATGACAACGCCATGTTCCGGCATAAGCAACTCGCCGAACTCTTTGATCCCACCGAGGAAAATCCCGCCGAGCTCGAAGCAAACAAATTTGGCCTCAGTTATGTCGCCCTCGATGGCGCCATCGGTTGCCTCGTGAACGGAGCCGGTCTGGCCATGTCCACCATGGACATCATCAAACTCCACGGTGGCGATCCCGCCAACTTCCTCGATGTCGGCGGCTCGGCGAACGAGGAGGCCGTTCGCGAAGCGTTCTCAATCATCCTCTCTGATCCCAAGGTGAAAGGCGTGCTGGTCAACATCTTCGGCGGCATCATGCAGTGTGACAAGATCGCCGGCGGCATCGTCGAGGCAGCTAAAAAAATCGGTTTCACCGTCCCCCTCGTCGTGCGACTCGAAGGCACCAATGTCGATGCAGCCCGCACCATTCTTGAAGCCGCCCAGCCCGATCTCCCCACCATGCAGACCGCCACTGATCTTGAAGACGCGGCCCGGAAAGTCTGCTCCGCAGTCGGGTGATCCATGCTCATCCTGTTCGACATCGATTGCACCCTGCTCACTTCTGACCGGGCGGGATTGCGGGCCATGACCTTGGCCGGGCGCGATCTGCTCGGCGATGAGTTCACCATGGAAGGCATCGACTTCGCCGGTCGTCTCGACCCCTGGATATGGCGGGCGGCATGCCACAATCATGCTGTGCGATTTAATCTGGATGGCGCTCTCAATGCTGCGTCAATGCACGATGAATTCCGCGCCCACTATGGACATCATCTCGAAGAAATCCTCGAACAGGAGAGAACAAATCCCGATTGTCCCGGCGTCCAACTCCTGCCCGGCATTGCATCACTGATCGATCGCCTGGATAAAAATCCGGAAGTCACCCTGGGCCTGCTTACCGGCAATTATCCCGAAACTGGTCGCCTCAAAATCACCGCTGCCGGAATAAACCCCCAAGTGTTTGTCCTCGGCGCATTTGGTGATGATGTCCCCGACTCCCTCAACCGCGATGATCTCCCCCCTGTCGCCATCTCCAGATATAAAAATATTCAATCCTCGCCTGCGAACACGACCATTCTCGGCGACACCATTCACGACATTCAATGCGCAAAAACCCACGCCTGCCGTGCTCTTGGCGTCGCCACCGGATACACCAGCAAAAATGACCTTATTGCTGCGGGCGCCGACCTTGCTCTGGATGATCTCTCTGATGTGGATGCCGTTGCGGTCTGGTTGACGGATGGGGAATAAACCAGAGTGTGATGCCGTTTCTCGACACACACAAGATTTCATCCCCCCCTCGGTTCACTCATTCGATATCATGCATCCTCTTTGATTAATCGGGGTTTTATTACCCCTGTTTTCCTTCCTTTTCCTCAAGATGAACTCATGACTGAAACCATCCTTACTCCAGAATCAGCCCCTGTCTCCGCCGTACCCCATCTCCCTCAGAAGGTTTTCGAAGAATTGGAGATCGTCCGTGATGCTGGCAATCTCTATCATCAGACCATCGAGCAGGTTCTGATTGCCTCCGAGCATGTGGGCCTGCCCCACCATCAGCAGATCATCCTCGCCCAGCCCAAGAACGAGATTATGGTTCATTTTCCTGTGCTCATGGACGATGGCCACCACCAACTCTTCAAGGGCTACCGGGTCCAGCACAACAACGCCCTTGGCCCCTACAAGGGCGGTATCCGCTTCCACCAGCATGTCCAACTGGATGATGTCAAATCCCTCGCCGTACTCATGACCATGAAGTGCTCCCTGGTTCGGGTTCCCTTCGGGGGCGGCAAGGGGGGTGTGAAAGTGAATCCCCGGGAATTGAGCCAGGGAGAATTGATGCGCGTCACCCGGCGGTTCTGTTCCGCCATCAGCAATCAGATCGGACCAGACTACGACATCCCCGCTCCCGATGTCGGTACCACCGCCCAGATCATGGCCTGGTTTGCCGACACCTACCAGCAGATGATGCCCGAGCACACCCGACAGGACACCGTTCGCATCGTCACCGGCAAGCCGCCGGAAATGGGGGGATCCCTCGGCCGAGACAAAGCCACCGGGCAGGGCTTGGTGGATGTTCTCGTCGAGATGCTCCCCGAACTCGGTATTGAATTGGAAGGCATGTCGTTCACCCTCATCGGCTACGGTAATGTCGGTGGCTGGACCGCCCGCCTTCTTGAAGAACACGGCGCCCGGTGTATCGCCGTCCTCGATCATACCGGTGCAATTTATAACCCGAAAGGTCTCAAAGCTCTCGACCTGTATGAGTTTGTGCATGGCGTTCCTGCCGCAGGAGGTGATGACGGCGTTCCGGGAGCAGGTGGTGTGATGGGGTACAAAAACGGAGAAAGCATCTCCACCGATGATTTTTATTCATTGGAAACCGATGTCCTCATTCCCGCTGCTATGGAGCAGATGATCACCCCGAAGGAAGCCACCCTTATCAACGCCCGGGTCATCGCCGAGGGTGCCAATGCCCCCACCACTCCCGATGGCGATGCGGTGCTCATGCAGAAAGGCATCGAAGTCCTGCCCGCAATTCTCTGCAACGCAGGCGGTGTCACCGTGTCCTACTTCGAATGGGTGCAGAACAAGACCAGCACCAGTTGGTCCGCCGAGGAGGTTGATGAACAACTCAACCGACACATGATCCTCGCCGCCCGCCGCGTCAAACTCGCCCGCATTAAGTACGAGTGCGACGCCCGCACCGCCAGTTACTGCGCCGCCATCGAGCAGATCGGCAAGGTATACAACATGCGCGGCGTGTTCCCCTGATGACCTGTGACACATTTATCAATCTCAGACATCTGCCCCCAACCACCAAAACGAGTACCAGAATCGAGATATGAAACCCAGTCATCTTAGCCAAAACACCGCCTACGACTGCCGCATCCCCTTCGAGCCGGTGCGGATTCACGCCGCCGCCGTGTATTGCTCCGATGGCCGGTTCGGGGAGCACTTCGATGAATTTTTGGAGCAGGGCCTGGGGCTGCCCCGGTATGATCGCCTTGTGCTCCCTGGCGGACCCGTGGGTTTGATTCCCACTGAAGAGGAACCAAACCCAACTTCCAACAGCGTGATTGAAGACTTGTGCTTCCTCGTCAACGCCCATCAACTGGAGCGGGTTGTCCTCATTGCCCATGACGGCTGTGCCTATTACACCGAGCGGCTGCAACTCACCGGTTCCGAGCGTGAGCATATGCAACACGAAGACCTCGCCTATGCGGCGGCTCTGGTTCGGGAGCATACCGGTATCCAATCGGTCGAATGCTGGTTCGCCCGAATCGTACAGGATGGAGTCTGTTTTGAGCCGGTTGGTTCGGAATAGTTCCAGACCACCAACATCCCCAAACATTATTCAATTCAGAAACTCCCGTATCTTCTTCACCAGTTCCTCCGCCTTATCCGGACTGAGTGATCCCGCGGGCCAGGTAATCCCCAGGCCTTTTCCTTGCAAAGAGGTAGATTCCGGGGGTTTTGGGATGATGTGGAAATGCACATGCATGACTTCCTGATGCGCTCGCGACCCATTATTTTGAAGAATGTTGTAATCCGTTGCCCCTGTCGCCTGCACCACCGCCCGGCAGATTCGCGGCATCACTCGTCCGATCGCCGCGGCTGACTCATCGGAAAGTTCATGGAGAAACGCCGCTCGTTCCTTCGGAATCACCAGCGTATGACCTTCGCTCAGCGGGCCGATGTCGAGGAAGGCCAGCACAAACTCGTTCTCAAACACTTTATGGCAGGGTATATCTCCCGCCAGAATCCGGTCGAAGATGGTTTCATCCATCGTGGCGTCCTCGTTTACCCTATGCCGCCCTTCAGGTTGTCGCCGAATTTATCATTCAGCATCGCCTTGAGTTTTCGCATCTGAGGATCTTCATCTCGAAGCGCGGGCTGCGGCTCAGCATCTCGACCCCGACCTCTACCTCGACCCCCGGATCCTTTCCCCGATCCCTTCCGAGGTCCACCCCCGCTTTGTCCTCCATCACCCGCCGCCGAGTAATCTTCGATGGTGGCCTTGCGGGAGAGGGAAATGCGGTTCTTGCTCGGCTCAATACTGAGAATCTTCACCGACACGATCTCGTTTTCCTTGAGCACGCTGGAGACTTTGTCTACCCGTTTGTGGTCGAGTTCGGAGATGTGAATTAATCCTTCCCGACCCGGAGCGAGTTCCACAAAAGCTCCGAATTCCTTGATGGTAGTAACGCGGCCGGACACGATGGCCCCTTCCACAATTTCCGCCATTGCTGCCTTATACGGATCTTCCTCCAATTGCTTCATGCCCAGCCCGATCTTCGGTTTCCCTCCACCTTCGGCGGGCGATTCCATCTTAAGAATCTGAACTTGGACGGTATCCCCTTCCTTAACCTTGTCCGAGGGGTGCTTGAGACGATCATGTGACATATCAGAAATATGGATCAGCCCGTCAATACCACCGAGGTCGGCGAAGGCACCGTAAGGTTGCACAGAGGTAATCACGGCGGAAAGGGTTTTACCCACCTCAAGATCGAGCAGCAATCGGTTTCGTTGTTCTTCCCGTTCCTCCTTAAGAATGGCCCGGCGACTGAGGATAATGCGCCCCCGGCCTCGGGTATCGAGTTCGATGATCTCGCAGGGCATCTTTTCCCCGATGAACACCTTGAGATCATCAATATGCTTCAGGGTGGCCTGACCCGCAGGCATAAACGCCTGATGTTTCGCGATCTCCATTTCCAGTCCCCCCTTATTGACACCCGTGCAACGAGCTTCGACGATCTGGCCGACCTCGAGCAATTCCCATTCCGCCTTCACTACTTTGCCCCGACGAGTCAGGATGTAGAGGCCGTCATCTTTGTCATACCGGCTGAGGATGAAATCCATTTTCGCCCCGAGCACGGGTTTTTCATCGCCGAATTGAGCCAACTTACACACCCCCTGGGTGCGGGGATCGAACTCCACCATGACATCATCGCCATAGACCGCGGCGATGGTGCCGGATCGGGTGTTGGGCGGCTTTGCCAGCGTCGGTCCGGAAATCTTTGCGGGTGCAGCCCCCGGCATAGTACGAGGAGGTTTTCTCCGTATGGTTGGTGAATTGGGAGCTGTTCCAGGGGCTGTTCCTGGGGTCGTTTTCCCGAAAGTCGGGGTGACCGGGGTATCGAGGAGGTCTTCGATGGAAATGTCGCCGAGGGCCATGTCGATTTCGGCTTCCAGCCCGGCCGAAAGTTCGGCGACCGATCCTGGTTCCGGGGCTGGTGATTCCGGGGCTGGTGATTCCGGGGTTTGTGCTTCCGGGGTTTGGTTTCCGGGGGCATTTCCCGGATCAGGGTTTGAGCTTCCGGGGTCGATTGAGCTTCCGGGGGCGGGGGTTGATTGGTTTTGGGGGTCGGACATGGGAGGCACGCTGGAAGTTGGTGGGATGGGCTTGGGTGAACCTAGGGCTGGGATTGTATTGTACCTTCTTCGATGGTTCTGTGGGTCGGCGGCGATCGTGGAGTGGGAAATGATGATCGTGGCCGATCAAATCAACCCTGAGACAAAACCGGGAGCGTCACCGGCGATGAAGCAACCTCTCCCCGAATGAAATCAGAGGTTACATTCGTGATATGGACATGCACCATTTCGCCTCGGGGCCGATTGGAAGGGACATGAATAAGGGCGTAGTGGTCGCAGCGACCGGTCATCAGGGGGAGCTCCCCCCTCTGGTTATCCCCATCCGGCTGCTCAAGAATCACCCGGACGGTGCGGCCGAGCAGGCGTTGGCGATACCGGATGGATAGGCCATTCTGAGGGTTTTCCTCCAACTCGATCAATTGCCGCACCCGGGATTTAATAAGTGGGGGGGCCAGATGCCGATCGGACCAGCGGGCGGCGGCGGTTCCGGCTCGGGGGCTATACGGAAAGACATGCATGTGCAGAAATCCTACCCGCTCCGCCACCGATACAGTCTGCTCGAAATCGGCATTCGTCTCCCCCGGGAAGCCGCAGATGATGTCGGTCGTAACTGCAGGCGGCAACCCATCTTCCGTTAGGGCTTCGTTCACCCGGTTGATCATATCGAGATAATCTCCCACCCGATACTGCCGGTTCATCATCTTCAGAATGGCATCCGAACCCGATTGCAACGGCAGATGCAGATGCGGCACCACCACCGGGCGATTGGCGATCATCGCATCCAGCAGCGGCTCCGTCACATCGCCCGGCTCCATCGAACTGATCCGCAGCCGCTCCACTCCCGGAATTTGAGCAACTGCATCCAGAAGATCCGCCAGAGGATGAGCGTCCCGATGCTTCTGCTTCCGCCGCAGAGCCGTCTCGTGACCATAAGCCCCAATAAAAATTCCCGTCAGCACAATCTCCATATGCCCCCGATCCACCAGCATCGCCGCTTCCCGAACTGCATCCGAAATTGTCTTTGACCGCAAAGTCCGGCGAATCTTCGGAATAATGCAAAATGTACAATGAGCATCACATCCCTCCTGAATCTTCAATTCCGCCCTCACATGACCCCCGGAATAGCGTCCGGAAGCCGATCCAACCCCAGAATTGCCCATGTGGACGGGATTACCGACGAAAGGCAGGGGCAGAATGCCGTTTTTCCGGGAATTATCAGGTTCGGCGGATTCAATCGGCAAGGAATCAAGATCGGCAGAATCATCCAATCTCCGATGAAGCCACTCATCTATTTGCCGGGCAAACCGTTCGATCATCGTCGAATCATCCTCGCCTTGATGGGGGATGACTTGGTGTGGTGAATTCACCAGTGCGGCGGCTTCGCGAGCGTTGGTCCCGCCGTAGCATCCGGTGATGATAATTTCGGGCAACTCACCTGCATCCTGTGAAGACAGGCAAGATCGGGAAGAAGGAGAAGGGGACGCCTCCCGCTGTCGCCGGATCGCCCGCCGGATTGCCTGCCGACTCTTCGCCGCCGCGGTATGCGTGACGGAGCAGGTGTGGATGACCTCCAGATCGGCCGGATGAGATCCCGTTGCTGGAATCAGTCCTCGAGTATGCAGAATGTCCTTGATGTCCCGCGCCTCGGCGTGATTCACCCGGCACCCCAGGGTTGTGATGCGATAGCAAAAAGGATCTGACATTACCTCATCGTATCCCATCCTCAAGTCGTTAGAATGCCGATTCAGGGAAATCTGTCCGTTTTTATGGCAACGCCCCCTGTATTTTCTGCGTATGGTCGTTATCTTGGCAGTATTCGTTGTTCCCAAGACCCCCTGTCGTGGATGGGGGACTGGGGTGCCGGGGTACCGGGGGTGGTGGTGTATGAAGTTCCTTCGGAGTCTGAATTACTATGGCACATCCAAAATCTGCATGGGGTATGGAAGTTGGCGCATTCGCCATCAAGGCCGTGCGTCTGGAGCGGGAAGGTGAAGTCGTCCAGGTCACGGACTTCGCCGTTATTCCTCACAAAAAACCCCTCTCGACCCCTGATCTCGATCAGGACGAGATGATTCGCCTCACCCTCGGGCAATTCATCAGTCAACATTCACTGGAAGGCGAGCATCTGGTGATGTCCGTCCCTGGACACAGTGCCTTTGCCCGATTCGCCAAACTGCCCCCGGTCGAACCAAAGAAAATCCCCGATATCGTGAAGTTTGAAGCGGTTCAACAGATCCCCTTCCCCATTGAGGATGTTGAATGGGACTACCAGACCTTCACCGATCCGGATTCCCCGGAGGTGGAAGTGGGCATTTTCGCCATCACCCGCGACCGCGTGCAACACATGTTGGGCGTCTATTCCGAATTAGGAATCTCTCCGGAACGGCTGACCCTCAGCCCGGTCGCCGTCTCCAACGCGGTTGCCTATGACCACGCAAACAATGCCCAAAGTGGGCCGGTTCTCTATCTGGATATCGGCGCCAACGCCACCGATGTTATTGTGGCAGAGCAGGGACGAGTCTGGATCCGCACCTTCCCCCTCGGCGGAACCCATTTCACCGAAGCCATCGCTGGTGCCTTCAAGCTCAGTTACGGCAAGGCGGAAAAACTCAAACTCGAGGCCTCCACCAGCAAATACGCCCGGCAGATCATGCAGGCCATGCGTCCTGTGTTCAGCGACCTCCTGCAGGATCTTCAGCGATCCATCGGGTATTACCAATCCACCCACCACGACTCCAACCTCGAATTGATGGTTGGCCTGGGTTCGACCTTCCGCATTCCCGGGTTGCGAAAATTCCTCGGCCAGCAACTCCAGATGGATGTCATGCGGCTGGATGAATACAAACGCATCGCCGTCACCGGACGCGAAGCCGCCAGCTTTGCCGAGAGTGCTGTGAACTTGGCGAGTGCGTATGGCCTTGCGTTGCAGGGAGTCGGTCTGGCCCCCATCGATGCGAATCTGGTTCCCGTCAAAGCCCTACGCGAGCAGATGTGGCACGCTAAAACCAAATGGTTCGGAATTGCCGCAGCCATTTTGATTCTTGCCGCGGCCTCGCTCCTCATTCGACCAATGCGGGACCAGGGATTCCTGAAAAATCAACTTGACAGCGTGGTGTCGAATACCATCGAAAATGGGAAGCGTCTCAAGGATGAGTTCTCCAAGGCGGAACGAAAATACAGCCAAATAGGGCATAAAGCTACAAACATGATGAGTCTGCTCGATCACCGAGAGATTTTTTCGTGGTTGGTCAGTGATACCGCGCTTGCGTTGGAGACCGATCCGCAGTCCGAACTGCTGGGAGACAATGTGCTCGCCATTCTGGAAATCGATCCCAAAGATCGCCGCCTTATCGAACTGGAATCATTAAATGTTGATTATGTGCCTCCGGAAGGCGATGAAAAACGGCGTCTTCTCAGCGTGACCATGCAGGTTAAACTGAGCCACGACCGGCCGGATGTTTTTCTCAATCGTCATGTTGCAAAATGGCTCCGAGACCATGCCGAACCCGAAGGGGATCGTGCCAATGCTCCTTATCGCATTCTGATCGATTCCATCTCCTGCAATCCCACTGAAAGAGAAGACTTTGTCATTGGCGAAGAAGGGAAGGAATCGTCTCCCCGAGGAGGATCCGGAAGGCCATCCGGCACACGCCCCCCCCGATCGGGAAGACCTTCCGCTCCAACGACTCCTCCCGGGGAAATGGGGGGAGGGCGGCTGGCCGGGCCTGGCGGGATTGTGGCTCCCGGGAAGGGGTCCAAATCTGGATCGACCAGCAATAGCGGAACAAGCAATCCGCCTCCCTCATCGAACCCCCGTGGTGGAAGCAGAGGCGGTGGATCAAGAGGTGGTGGATTCGGTGGTGACTCGAATCAAGATGACCATGGGACGGAAGATGTCGGATTTCCCGATTTCAATCTGGATGAGGTCGCCCCTGTGCCTGATGCTCCCAGATATTATCCCAGCGGCGCCAAATTCTTTCGAGTCCCCATTACATTTGTTGTTGAAATATTAACTCCCAGGAAAGACGCTGGCGGGGAATCCACCGCATCGGCTGCTTTCAGCCAAAATGAAGGTGAAGCATCATGAGTCGAATCTTGGAATGGATTAAATCCAATCTCGTCATTGTTATTGCTCTCGTGCTGGTAATTGCCGCAATGGTGGGAATGCCCATCGTTGCGTCCAGCATGAATGAAGATGTCAAAAAAGAGGTCAATAAAAGGGCGAACAAGAAAAAGGAACTGGATCAAATCCAGACCTCCGTCACACCGCCTGGATCAAATGAAGCACAGTCTGTGCTGGTGAATCAGACTTTACTCGATCAATACAGCTCAATCACCGATGCCATCACTGACGATGCCGAAAGAGTTTATACCGCGGCCTTGGAACACAACCAAAAAAAGAGAACCGTCCTTCAAGCCGGTGGCGAGAAGGTGTTTCCCAAAATGGCAGAGTATAAGAAGGAAGTGCTTCCGAAGCGTTTTCATGAATCCCTCATGCAGGCGTATCGCGAACTATTCGCCGAAGTTCAGGCGGGGGATCCGCCTGATGAATTCGAGCTGAAAAAAGAAATCAACAGGCAGCGTGAAAAATTCATCGCCCAGGCCGCCAAAGAGTCCGAGGATGAATTGACTGAAGAAGAACGAAATACCCTCGAAGGCCGACTCACCGATGTGAGGATGGCTCGCTACCGGGAAGCGGCAGAAAAAATCAAATTCTATGCAAACCTTGAGACCATTCACCCCCCGGAATGGCAAACCGACTACATGCCTTCTCCCGCCGAAATGTTTCTCTGGCAGTGGCAATTCTGGATCTGTGAGGATGTCATGCATGCCCTGGCGGGAGCCAATGCTCAGAGTACATCGGTCTTGAGCGCGCCGGTCAAACAATTGCTCAATGTATCAATTGCCGGACTACCGACGATCGGTAGATCGTCGTCAACTGGCACTGGCGGATTTGGAGGAGGAGGGGTTCGGGGCGGCGGATTGGGAGGAGGCGGGCTAGGTGGGGGAAGCACATCAGGAGGTCGCTCTTCGGAATCAAGTGATCCAAAAACCGGCTCTGCTCCGAATCCAACTGCGGATGTTCCCCTCGACTTTGGGGTGTCCCTGACCGGGCGCAAGACAAATGCACTCTACGATGTCTTGCACATTAATTTGGAAGTAGTTGCCGAAACAAATCGCATTCCAGAAATCATCAACGCCCTTTCGCAGCAAAATTTTATCACCATCCTGGACATCGATTTGCAGCCCGTGGATGTGTATCAGGAATTAAAATTAGGATTCCGATACGGCAAAGAGCCGGTCAGTTTGCTCACACTTGAAATCGAGCTTATCTGGCTGCGTCCTTGGGTCATACCGTTTATGCCGGACGATTTTAAAACAGCGATTGGTATCCCTCTGGACGCACCAAAAACCAACAATGGCTGAGCATAAGAACTTGTCACATGTCATTGAAGAATACATAGGATCAAAATCATGAAGATCAAAGGCATTCCCCTCTGGGAGCATTATCTGGAATACATCATTCTTCTCATAGCCGTCGTCGCATTTGTGGCGATGACCGCCCTTCAATTTGTGGGTGATCCCAACTCGGCGAAAGTTGGCGGAAAAATGATTTCTGCATCAGAGGTGAATAAGTTTGTGGAATCAGAAGCCAAACTCATTCGTGATAAACTCGATCCGGAAGCATCTTCTCCCATACCGATGACGGGGGGTTCGACTATACACGATGATTTTCTCAGTCATCTTAATCAGAATGTTGCGGCTGAAGATCATTTGGCATTTCATTCCCCAAAGCCAATTCTCGAGGAAGGAATCGGTGTCGTTGGTAGGGGAGATGAGTACCAGATGCCGGTTGTGAATTCTCCTCAGCATCTATCTGTTCTCCAATACCATGACGCCATAGACATTGACAAGATCGAGCAAGTGGATGCGTTGCCAGAGAAATTTTCTCAACCGCCTCATGACATCACTTGGATTACCGTTGCCGCAAGTTTCAATCAAAAGAGCATTCAGGATCAATTTCGAAGTGCTCCCGCCGGTTCATCCGCAATTCCTAAAAAATGGCATTACGACGGGCATATCTTCCTGCTTGATGTGGTTCTTGAACGGGAAGAATATTTGCACGGGGCGTGGGAAAATCATTTGAGAATACCGGTTCTTCCTGGCCGGAAGAAATATTCATTGCGAGAAAGAATAAACGGCCGGATTGCCGCAAAAAGTCGTGATGAGATTCTCGAATTACTGGGTGAGCCGGAAAAGCAAATGTGGGTTATTCAACCAGCGTTTTATCCCACGATCAACGGTGATGAGTGGACTCCTCCGGAACTGAATACGGATGATCCTACCCAGCCCGTAGATGAAATACTTCTCGACTTTCAGAATAGATTGCAGGGTATAGAAAACCGACTCCAGAGAAAAGAAAAAGAACTCGAGGATGCCGGTGGGGAAGCATATGATAAAGGTGGGAAACCCGGTGGTGGAGGTGGTGGGAATGATGGTGGTTTGGGTGGAGGAGGCGGATTGGGTGGTGGGGACGGCGGATTGGGCGGCGGAGGTGGCGGCTTGGGTGGTGGGGGCGGATTAGGCGGTGGCGGTGGGTTGAGTGGTGGAGGAGGAGGTGGGCAAAACAACGATAAAAAAGGATGGAATAAAAGAGTACGGCTCACCAAGCAGCGAGATCGCCTTTTGAAGCAGCGGGATGAAGCCCAGGCCCGGTTGGCCCGTTATATCGGTGATGATCCTGAAAATCCCAGTGAGCCAAAGAACCCCCTCAAGAACGACATCCTGAAGATATGGGCTCACGACATAGATATTACTCCCGGCCATACCTTTCGCTATCGTTTTAAGGTGTTGGTATACAACCCGTTTTTTACCCACAAAATTCATCTTCTTGATGAACAGCAGCACTTTGCCGACAACTTGGCCATTACTTCCCTTGCCAGCGAGTGGACTGAGCCAGTAACCGTAGAAGAGTCACTCAAATTCTTCATTACCAAAGCGCGAGCTCCCGGGCAACGACTGGTGGGTGGGCCTGCAGTCAGCGCGGATCTCGGCATGGCCGAAGTGGAGGTATATAAGTTCTCCAATGGCAGATGGTGGGGGAAAACCTTCAAGGTTGAACCTGGAGATAGAATCGGTGAACTTCGATCATATTCCGGTCAATCAGCCGATGCAAACACCAGCGTTGACTTCGGAACAGAGTGGTATGTCCTTGATATCATTCAAGATACAGACCCTGGCAAAAATGATCTCCGAGATGGTTATGCAGCGTTTGTGCTCCTTCAGAATATCCGCACCGGTGAATTGAGTCGCCTCCATTTGCCTGCGGTAGACTCCTCTGACAAAGAGCGAGGACGACTGAAACGGCATGCCGCAGCCAACAAAGCAGTCGCTTCATCAAGTTAATGTCCGATCCTCTCGAAAAAAAGTAAAAATTCCTCCTCTAGGTGGTTGACAGGCGTGGTGGAGAAGGTATCCTGCCTCGTCTGTCCCAAATTCGTGAGTTTATTCGCGGTATGGGTATGCCCTCGTGCTTTTGTGCAAGGCGGCATAATTGCTCTTTGACAAGTTGGAATTGGATGTCAATTTACCGTGGCAGCACCCTAGCAGCACGGTGAATGACATCACATCGAGAAACTCATCGAAATGTCTCGATGACCAGTGGTTTGACCTTAGTGTCGACAATGCTTCGGCTAAGTCGGCAGCGGGATGAATGGCTGGTCATCAAGCGTCAATAGAAAATGTGTTGCAATGACTCGGTTCGGATGGAATAGCAGCACTGGAGATCAGTCGATCTTCAGTGGTCAGTTTTATCGGGGTCGGGTCGGCGCGACGAGATTGGCAAGGGCATACGGTGGATGTCTTGGCGTTGAGAGGCGACGAAGGACGCGAGAACCTGCGATATGCCCGGAGAAGCTGGTAACTAAGCTATGATCCCGGGATCTCCGAATGGGGAAACCCATCCCAATTTATTGGGATACCCATACCCGAATGCATACGGTATGGGAGCGAACCCGGCGAACTGAAACATCTCAGTAGCCGGAGGAAAAGAAAGCAAACGCGATTCCGTCAGTAGCGGCGAGCGAAATCGGAACAGCCCAAACCGGGCTTCGGCCCGGGGAGACAACGCGAAGTGGAGCAACAGTGAATGTTCTGGAAAGTGCAATCAAAGTGGGTGACAATCCCGTAGCTGTTGTGAAGCCGAGTGGTCTCATCGAGTAGTACGGAGCTCGTGAAACTCCGTATGAACATGGGGGGTCCACCCTCCAAGGCTAAATACTCCTCAACGACCGATAGTGAACCAGTAAGGTGACTGAATGATGAAAAGCACCCCCATTAGGGGAGTGAAAAGTACCTGAAACCGTATGCCTACAAGCTGTCGGAGCCCGCCTTGTGCGGGTGACGGCGTGCCTTTTGCATAATGAGCCGACGAGTTACTCTCTGTGGCAAGGTTAAGCCGTATCCCGGCGTAGCCGAAGGGAAACCGAGTCTTACACGGGCGCCGAGTCGCAGGGAGTAGACGCGAAACTGAGTGATCTACCCATGGGCAGGTTGAAGAGGGGGTAATACCCCTTGGAGGACCGAACGCACCTACGTTGAAAAGTGGGGCGATGACCTGTGGGGAGGAGT
>CAZLXE010000001.1:44516-75662 GCA_964563005.1 uncultured Isosphaeraceae bacterium | reverse complement strand
AGAGAGAAGCAACAGCACCCGAAGGCAACCACCGAACAGAATCCCCCGATCGTCACCAACCACCCTCGCCCACCCAACCCCCGTTTTCAGCCCAATACCCCAAGGTGCGCAAATCTCCAAGAGGGGTTTTGCGCACCTTACCCTGCGACTTGCAAATCCCCATTCGTCGGGGTGAATCCCGATCTACTCTTCCAGCAGTCGCTTGATGGCCGCCAGTCGCCTTTGGTGTCTCGGGCGATCCGGTTCCAGCAGGGTGAGGGCGAGGATGTGTCGTTTGGCCAGGTCGAGGCGATGGTCTTCCAGGGCGATTGCTGCCGCCTGCTCGCGGGAGGGGGCGTGGTAGGGATTCAGGTTCACCGCCCGCTCCGCCTTGGCCAATGCCCGGTCGCCCTCGCCCTGCTCCCGATAGATCCGGGCCAGTTCCAGGGCAAACACGGCAGACTTGTCCTCCCGCGCATCCAATGGCTCCAGATGCTCCGCCGCCAACGCCCCATTCCCCGCCTGTAGATAATACTGGGCGAGTTTGCGGTGAGGCCAGGGATCGACGGGGCAGAGTTCCAGCAGGCGGGAAAAATCCTCCACCCAATCCTGCTTCAAAGCCCCTTCGTTGTTTTCCAGCCGTCGTTGCAGATCGAGTTTGAGGAGATCGGGATGATCGGGATAGTCCTCTCGCCACTTCGCCAGTTGATCATCGGAAATGCGCACCGGCGGACGCACCAGGGGCGGCCAGTCGCTCGCATTCAGTCCCGCTTCGCGATCGTTCCTTCGGGGCTTCCCCACCTGCTGCGCGAGGTGCTTCACGATGACCTCCAGTCGGGCTTTGCGAGACGCCTCCATCGCGCGGACCAGCCGGGGATCCTTCGCTCGCAGTTCATCCTTCAGTTCGGTCATGGCGGGTTTCGCATCCAGCCCCCACTGCTTCACCTGCTCCTTCGCCCAGATGAGAAACTCCTGAAAAAACGCCTCCCGGGTGATGCCCAACGCCAGGGGCATCGCCTGCTCCTCGCGGGCTCCCTCGAAATATTGCTCGAGCAGGCGAATGACCGACGACGACCCGAACCGCTCCTCCATAAACTCCACCATCCACGCCCCCTGCGCATAGGCCTTGCCCCGGTCGCCCTTCCGCTTCGGCCGCACAAACGCCCACTTGATGTCTTCCAGAGTAAACAGCGTGCCGCTCTGCAACGACCGGGCGAGCATGAGGCAGTTCATATACTCTCGCGGCGACAGTTCCATCCGCACCGCAATCGCCTCGGTGAACCAGTGGGGAATGCGGTTGCGGGTCTGAGCGAGGGTGATGGTGTGGGTATATTCGTGCTGCAACACCCGGGGCCAGTCGAACAATCCCAGGTGTTTCGATGGCGATCCCTCCCGAGGCACTTCCAACGCAATCACCGGCCCGGTACACGCCGCCACCGTATGAATGCCCGGCATGCCCGTGATCCGCACCGCGAACCGCTGATGATTGGGATGCACCTCGATCACCGTTTTCTGATCCGGCTCAAACTGCAACCGCTCCGACACGATGGCGTGAATGCGCTCCAGGGTGGCCGGCATCATGGTGGCCAGCACCGCATCGATTCCCGATTCATAACGAATCATAAAATGCTCGGTTTCGATGTCCGTATAGTCTGCGATGTCTTCCAGCAGTTTGAGCGAAAACACCGCCCGGGCATTGAAGGGATCAAGTTCCACCGCCTGCGACAACGCATCCCGGGCCAGGGCATCCCGCCCCGACTGCATCTCCAGCAACCCCAGTTCGATCTGCGGCTCGGGCCACTTGGGCTGACGATCAATCGCTTTATGCAGCATCACCGCCGCCGCTCCATATTGCCGATCCATCGCCAGAAAGCGTCCCACCGTGGCATAGGCCGCCGCCTGCCCGGGCGACAATCGATCACACTCCGCCAACGCCTCCGACAATCCTTTTTCATCATAAAGCAGAGCAAACGCCGCCGCCCGCAACCCATGGGCCGCCCGCGAATGGGGACGACGCACCAGCAGTTCATCGAGCACTTCCAGCGACTCCTCCGGGTCATCCTGAATCAATCGCGATTCCGCCTGCAATAGATCCGCCAAGGGATGTTGGGGATTGAAGCGGCGCAGGGTGTCGGCCGCCCTTCTTCCGGAATCGAAATCAAACCGGCGCAGAGCGATTCGCCCCAGCAGAAACCACGCCTCGGCGGAGCGGGGATTGAGGGTCAGCGTTTCGTGCAACGCCTGAACCGCCTCCTTCATCTTGCTCTTTTCAAACAGGAGTTTTCCCTCGGTGAGCGAGGCGGGCCAATAGAGGCGATCCATTTCCAGCCGGGCCTTTCCCAGCAGGTCGAGCATGGTCTGAAAATCCCGGGCGGGCTGCCCCTGCAACCGTGCCCGCACCATCATCGCCCGCACCGCTTCCGTCATCGCCTTGGCCTCATCAATTCGATTCTGCTGCAGTTGGCGAATCAACTCCCCCACCACCTGCCGGGCGTCATCGTGTCTTCCCAATCCCTCCATGGCCTCTGCCGCAATCCGCACCGCCATCGCCGCTTCCCCGGTTCCCCCGGCTCCCCCCTCCTTCAGAATATCCAGGGCCTCTTCCAGTTCGCCCGCCTGCAACCGGGCCTCCGCCCGCCACACCGACGGCACCGTTTGATCCTCGAATACAGAATTGCCCTCATCCCCCGCATTGATCGCCACCATCGCCCGCACCAACGGCGAAGTCAGATCGCGCTCATCCCACACCCCGTGAAACACCCGCAGTTCCGACCGCTCCTCCTTCGTCCACCAGGGCTGATCCAGCGTCGCCCGAACCAACGCATGCCCCTCCACCCGCTCCGGCACCAGCGGCATGGGCGCCGGCCCCTGTCCCCAGGCCACACTCGAACCCAACAGCATCCCCCAGCCGAGCAATCCCCCGACCCATTTTCGCATATCTAAAAAGCGATTCATCATCATCCATAAACTCCAAAGCCCCCAATCATGCCCCCCACCCCCACAGTGTATGCCCGGCAAGCCCAAATTATCCCCATCCCGAGGAGTTATCGGTTCTCTCTCCAACCCTACTGGAAACAACCCCCCCGATCTCCCCCCTCCAAACGCATTTCCAAGGTGCGCAAAACCCCCCTTGGAGATTTGCGCACCTTACTTTGCCGACCACCCGAACTTTCCCGACCACCCGAAGTGGTTATCGGTTTCCCCTCCCCTCGCCCCGGTTGCGCCCCCCCGAACTTCCCCCCTCTCCTTCGCGTAAAACCCCCTTCCTGCACGGGAATCCCCTGAATGAACCGATACAGAGGGGGTCTTTCCTCCCTCATTCAGGCCTCCCCCGATCGCCTCTCCATGCCCCCCGACGCTCCCCACCCCTTCTCCACCGACCACCTTCAGCCCGACCTCAAAGGCCGGTCGGTTCGCGGCGGAGCCATCACCCTCATCGCCCAGGCCCTCAAATTCATCATCGGCCTCGGGGGAACCGCCTTCCTCGCCCGCCTCCTCTCTCCCGAAGATTTCGGCCTCATCGCCATGGTCATCGTCCTCATCGGCTTCGCCACCCTCTTCAACGACCTCGGCCTCGCCCTCTCCACCGTCCAACGCCAGGAAGTCACCCACGAACAGATCAGCACCCTCTTCTGGATCAATGTCGCCCTCGGCGGACTCATCGCGTTGCTCGTCTGCGCCCTCTCCCCCGCCGTCGCCTGGTTTTATGACGATCCCCGCCTCGTAAACATCACCCTCATCCTCGCCCTTTCCTTCCTCTTCGGCGGCCTCACCACCCAGCACCAGGCCCTGCTCATGCGCCGCATGCGCTTCTCCGCCCTCGCCGCCATTCAGGTGAGCGCCCTGCTCCTCGGCACCATCGTCGCCATCTATACCGCCCAGTGGTACTTCGAGAACCGCAAGTACTGGGCGTTGGTGGTCATGCAACTCACCACCGGCTTCATCACCATGCTCGGCGTGTGGATCATCTGCCGCTGGCGACCGGGTGCCCCCCAGCGCGACTCCGGCGTCCGCCCCATGCTCGCCTTCGGCGGCAACCTCACCGGAGCCAACCTCCTCACCTATCTCATCCGCAACCTCGACAATGTCCTCATCGGCTGGAAACTCGGCGACCGTCAACTGGGGCTCTACGCCAAGGCCTATCAACTCCTCCTCCTCCCCCTGCAGCAGATCAACTACCCCCTCACCAATGTCGCCATCCCCACCCTCAGCCGCCTCCAGAACGATCCCGATCGCTATCGCCTGTTCTACCTGAAGGGCATTCAGTTGCTGGTCATGGTGGGCATGCCTGCGGTGGTGTTTCTCTTCGTGGCCTCTGAAAAAGTGATCCTCCTCGTGCTGGGCGAGCAATGGACAGATGCCGTCCCCATCTTCAAAGCCCTCGCTCCCGCCGCCTTCGTGGGAACCTTCAATGTGGCGATGGGCTGGGTGTATCTCTCACGGGGAGAATCGAATCGCCTGTTCCGCTGGGCCATCTTCGCCTCCCTCATCACCGCCCTCGCCTTCATCATCGGCCTGCACTGGGGTGTGCTGGGAGTCGCCATCGGCTTCAGCATCGCCATGTGCTCCCTGCAACTGCCCGGCATCCTCTATTGCTATCGGGGAACCCCCCTCACCCTCGCCCACCTGGGAAGCGTGCTCTGGCGACCCGCCCTCACCGCCATCATGGCCGGCTTCACCCTCGACCTCGCCCACCGCTATCTTCCCTCGCCCCACTGGCTCCCTCTTTCCTTCCTTCAGGACGCCGTGGTGTACACTCTCGCCCTGCTCGCCTTCTGGCTCGTCATCCCCCAGGGAAAAACCATCCTCCGCGAAGTCATCGCCCTCACCCAAGACCTCCGCACACCATGAATTCCTACCTTATAAGATTTTCACCACAGAGATCACAGAGATCACAGAGGAGGAAAGATTCTTATTCCATATCCGTTCAGTCCGGAAAATGCTTGAAATCAAATTTTATAATTCCTTCTCCGGGTATTTCTCTGTGCCCTCTGTGTGCTCTGTGGTAAAACTTTCAGGCCCTCTATGATTAAATCGCTGGTCAAATCCTTCCTCGCCCGTCGCAACCTCGCCCTCGTCTCCGCCACCTGGCGAGATTCGATCACCGAAACCATGCACAGCGACCTCCGCCGCGACCAGTCCTTCATGGAACTCTACGAGCGATGCCAACCCTTCACCATGACCTCCATCGAGCGCATGTATGGCCTCTACCAGGCCGTGCGTTATATCGTCCACCACCAAATCCCCGGCGACCTCATCGAGTGCGGCGTCTGGCGCGGAGGCAGCACCATGCTCTGCGCCCTCACCCTGCTGCAACTCCACGACACCACCCGCACCATCCATCTCTACGACACCTTCGAAGGCATGACCCCACCCCAGGCCCAGGATGTGGATTTCCGAGGTCAGTCCGCCGATGATGTGCTGGAGAAACTGGACCCCACCGGAGACCAGTCCGGCATCGCCCCCCTCGATGAAGTTCGCGCCACCATGAAGCAAACCGGCTATCCCGAAGACAAACTGATCTACCAGAAAGGCCGCGTGGAAGACACCATTCCCCAATCCGCCCCCCCCACTCTCGCCCTCCTCCGCCTCGATACCGACTGGTACGAATCCACCCGCCACGAACTTCAGCACCTCTTCCCCCGCCTCAGCCCCGGAGGCATCCTCATCCTCGACGACTACGGCCACTGGCAGGGAGCGCGGCAGGCCACCGATGAATACATGGCCGCCCACAACCTCCGCCTCCTCCCCCATCGCCTCGACTACACCGGACGGATGTGGATCAAATGAACTCCGCACCCCCCCCACCCCCTGAATCTGCGCACCTTGCGCACCTTACTTCAGAAAACCGCTCCCGCCTCAAACCCCGCTGGACCGACCACCGCTACACCGGCCTCGTCAAACTCCGACAGGCCATGAAGCACGCCATCGCCAAACATGTCGCTCCCCTCCGCGAAACCGCTTCTTCCCGAGAAGTCATGGCCGTCGATCTCGGCTGCGGAACCCTCCCCTACCAACCCCTGTTCACCCCCTTCGTCTCCCGCTATCTCGGCGCCGACCTGCCCGAAAACCCCCAGGCCGAATTGTCCATCAACGCCACCACCGGCCAGGTGGACATCGAAGGAGAATCCGCCGACCTCATCATCTCCACTCAGGTGCTCGAACATGTGGAATCGCCCAACGCCTATCTCACCGAGGCCCACCGCATCTGTCGTCCGGGCGGCCTCCTCATGCTCTCCACCCACGGCTTCTGGCCCTATCACCCCGACCCCACCGACTACTGGCGCTGGACCGCCGATGGCCTCACCAAACTCCTCGCCCAACACGGCTGGGAAACCGTAGAACTCACCGGCATCCTCGGCCTCGCCCCCACCTCCATCATGCTCTTTCAGGACGCCTTGGCCCCCCACATTCCCAGGCCCCTGCGCATACTCTTCACCACCTTCACCCAACACCTCAGCGGGTTCCTCGACCGCTTCTGCACCACCAAAGGAAGACAAAGAAACGCCGCGGTGTATCTCATCATCGCCCGAAGATCGAAAGCATCCCCCGCGTGAAGGTCTTGCTCACCAACACCGTTCCCCTCAACGGAGGCGATGAGGCGTTGCTCCGGGCGATCATGGAATCGTGGCTCATCCGCTGGCCCCAAAGCCAGATCACCGTCCTCTGCCGCGATGTCAACCGCTGTCGCCATCACCTCCCCGACCTGAATCTCGAATCCGATCTGGAGTTCGCAACCCAAACCGGCGTGTTGCCTGCCCTGACCCACCAACTTCAACGAGTGCTGCGCCCGGTCGATAAAAATGGTCGCATGGCAGGAATGTTTCGCGCTTGCCTCCCCAACCCGGGAAGAAAACGCATCCTCGACCTCTATCGTCAATCAGACCTCATCGCCTCCGCACCCGGCGGCTTCCTCCACGACCACTACCCCATCGAAGATCGCCTCCGCGGGTTCGAAGTCGGGCTGAACCTCGGCAAGCCCGTCGTCATCCTGGGCCAGTCCATCGGCCCCTTCTGGAAAAAAGCATCCCTCCGCCGCATCCCCCAGGTGCTCAACCGCCTCTCCGCCATCTGCGTTCGCGATACCGCATCCGTCGAGCATCTCACGAAGTGCGGCGTCAATCCCGAACTGATCCACCAGACCGCCGACGCCGCCTTCCTCTGGCGCTCCCTCGCCCCCGACCTCTATCAGCCACCAACCGAGAATCAACCGACCCACCAGATCGCCCTGTGCTTCCGGGCCTGGCCCCTGCACGATGCCGATTCCCGACAGGCAACCATCCACAAAGCCGTCGCCCTCTGTCAGCACCTGCTCAAAGACCCAAACCGCCGCCTCGGTTTCATCTCCACCTGTCAAGGCATCCCCGGCTATATCGACGACTCCACCCTCGCTCACGAAATCGTCGCCTCACTCTCCCCGGACCTCCACGCCCGCTGCACCATCGATCCCGCCCACCACGGACCGCGCGAACTCATCGCCGCCCTCAGCCGATATGATGCCTTCATCGGGATGCGACTACACGGCTGCCTGTTGTCCATGCTCGGAGGCGTCCCCGCTCTGGGCCTGGGCTACGAAGACAAAACCTCGGAAATCTTCCACCAGATGAAACTCGATGACTATCAGGTTCACTTCCGCGAAGACAGTGCCGCCTGGATTCAATGTGGAGATCAATTCCTCGTCGACATTCCCGACATCAGGCAACACCTGCCGGGCGTACTGGATGACATGGGACGCAGGGCAAAGATAATTCTCGATGTCGTCGCTCCGGTGATTCAGGCAGAAGCGGAGACCACCCCATGAGCGACCCCGTCGGCTGGAAAGAAGCCCTTCCCCGATACAACCAGCCCCACCTCCGTTTGCGCCAGGTGGCGAAATTGGTCCAGCAATGCTCCCCGACCCACATGGTCGATCTCGGCTGCGCCACCGGCATCCTCCGCACCCTCTGTCCCGGCGTGAACTATCGGGGTTGCGACTTCGTCTCCCCCGACACCCCGCCCGACTTCCCCTTCATTGCCTGCGACTTCAACTCCCAATCCCTCCCCGATGAATTCCACCACGAAGAACTCATCGTCTGCTCGGGCATCCTCGAATACCTGGAAAACCTGCCCCAGTTTCTCCGCACCCTCCGCGATCGCCTGCAACCGGGCGGCCACCTCATCGCCACCTATTTCAACCTGAAGCACCTCTCCCGCCTCTGGCCTCGCCTGCGCGGAAAAAAGCCCTTCATTCACCCGGACTGGCGCGGACTGTATGCCCCTCACGAAATCACCGAGTTGCTCACCGATGCCGGGTTCACCCTCACCCGCCTCATCCCCATGAACCACGCCCTGGGCTCCTCTCCCCCCGTTGAAGCCACCATACACGCCCCCCTCAAACTGCCCGCGGCCCGCTTCTGGTCTCCCTGGCTCGCCCACCAGTTTCTCTATGTCGCCCAGCGCCCGGACTCTGAGGAGTCGGCTTCATGAACCTCGCCTTCATCGTCGGCGCGTTTCCCACCCTCTCCGAAACCTTCATCCTCAACCAGATGGCCGGGCTGATCGACGCCGACCATCACCTCGACATCTTCCCCTCCCACCCGAACCCCTCCGCCACCCACCATCCCATCGTCGAGCAATACCACCTGCTCAACGCCACCCACTATCCCCCCTCCTCCCCTCACCCATCCTCCCTCCGCCTCCTCAAGGCAGCGTCTCTCAGCGCCCTCCACGGCCTCAGGCAGCGAGGGGCATTGATCCGATGCCTGCGTTCCCTCAGCCGGGATGGAGGCCAGCCAATCTCTCCCCTTCGCCTGATCCCCTTTCTCAGCCACCCCACCTTCGATGTCATCCTGTGTCATTACGGCCCCACCGGAGACCTCGCCTGCCGCCTCCGTCAGGCGGGCTTGATCCGAGGCCGCATCGTCACCGTCTTCCACGGCTTCGACATGACCCGCCACCTGAAAACGCACGGCCCCACCGCCTACGACCGCCTGTTCCGCGAAGGCGACCTGTTCCTCCCCATCAGCAACCATTGGCGGAAAAAACTGATAGAACTCGGCTGTCCCCCCGACAAAACCATCGTCCATCACATGGGTATCGATCCCCGAAAACTGACTTACGCATCTCGAACCAGATCCCAGAGCGGCCCCACAAACCTGCTCTCCATCGCCCGCCTCGTGGAAAAAAAGGGACTGGAATATTCCATCCGGGCCGTGGCGAAACTGATCGCCCAGGGACGACCACTGAACTATGTCATCCTCGGCGATGGTCCCCTCAGGCCCGCGTTGCAGGAACTCGTAAACTCACTCGACATGCAGAGGCATATCACCCTTCCCGGAGCGCAGCCCCACGACAAAGTTCAGGATTGTCTGGAACAATCGCACATCCTCCTCGCTCCCAGCGTCACCGCTGAAGATGGCGATCAGGAAGGCATTCCCGTGGTCATCATGGAAGCCATGGCCATGGGCCTCCCCGTCATCAGCACCCACCACAGCGGCATCCCCGAGTTAGTCCACGATGGAACATCCGGCTATCTCATTCCCGAGCGGGATGAAGATGCCCTGAGCCATGCCCTTGCCCAACTGTTGGATCAACCCGAAACATGGCCTGCTCTGGGGAAGCAGGGGAGAGCCATGGTCGAGCGGGAATTCGACAATCACACCCTGAATCATCGTCTCCACGACCTGCTCACCGAATTGGTGGACCCACCATAAACTCCCCCCACCGGCGAACTCCACGCCTCTACATCCTTCCCCCGATCTGAATCGTCCGCACTCCCTGACAGACAATCGGCGGCGACCCATCCGCCGGCTCGAAGCGGCACACCAGATCCGCTCTCGTCACGGGCATCCGGTCATTGATTTGCGTCAGCAGCGAAAGCGACACCTGATACCCAGGCCCGAACGCCGCCTGCCCCCGATGACTGGCCATCTGTTCCGCTTCGATTCGCCACTCCCCCAGAGGAGCAACCCCCGCCACCCCGCTCCGCCCCGGCCTCGACAAAGTGAACACCAGATCCCCTGCCTCCTCAATAGACCCCGGATGGGGCTGCGAAAAAAGATACACCGTGGTGCGAATCAGATCCGGATACCCATTCCCATTGCTGTCCTCCGGCTTGGGAGACACCAGCAACGCCAGTTGATTCGCCCGCACCCCCTTCGGAGTATCAGGTATCTGATGCGAACGAGAAGGCATCGGCCGACCATCACTGGTAACAATTCGGGTGGTGCTCTCACAGCCCATCACCCCCCCCAGCACCAGCAGAACCCCATACCCCACCCGGCTTCCTCTGCAGGGTCGAAAAATACGAAGCGGGTTCAACCTGTTCATGTCATGCCGCCTGATTCGCTCATTGGGAAGGGGGCTGTTCCGAGGGTTGGGATGGAGGGTCAAAGATCACCTCATCGTCATACTGCGAATTGAAACGAACCCCATCCTTCGGTTTCGCGGCGTCTCGCTTCGCCGGATCGGTCGTTGGACGCGGATGGTCGGGAGGTGCTTCAGATGCATCCTGAGGAACCACAGATGGATCAGCCGGGGACACCCCATCAATCCGATTTCCTTCAGAGTCAAACAAGCCACCCTGCCCGGATTGAATGGTGTTACGAATGCTCTCCTTCACTTCATCCGGCACCGACAACTGATTGATAAGGGAGTCCGTCACCGATCCCACCTGCTGAAGTTCTGCCGGGCTGGTGATGACATACGGCGTCAACACAATCAGCAATTCCGTCTTCGCCTGATCCGTCACTTCGCTGCGGAAGAGACCACCGAGCAGCGGAATATCCCCAAGCAAAGGAACCTTGTTGAACCGCGTTTCAAAACGATCGGAGATCAACCCCCCGATCACAATCGTCTGCCCGTCATACACCGTTACCGTGGTGTCCACCGTGCGCTTGGTGATGATGGGCGATTGAAAATTTTCGGAAATCTGCGTCGTCCGTTGACTGAGACTGGAAATTTCCGGACGAATGTCCATCCGCACAAAGCCATCGGGATTGATAGACGGCGTCACTTCCAGAATCACCCCGATGTCTTCCGGGGACACCGTGGAATTGGTCTGTCCCGCATCGGAAACCGAAGTGCTGGAGGGAATACGGATGGTCTCCCCCACCTGAATGCGAGCCGGGGCATTGTTCGCGGCCATCACCGAGGGATTGCTCAACACCTGCAGCCGTCCCGTGGATGCCATGGCCTTAATGATCATCTGAAAATCAGTAGAGGCGATGGTCATGCTGGGAACCCCCAGCCCGCCGACAAACGCACTGGCCAGCCCGAAGTCACCCAGAATATTCGTCCCGCTCGTCCGCACCCGGGACTTGAAATCAACCCCCCACTCATCCGTATTGTCCAGCGTCACCTCGGCCAGCATCACCTGAATCAACACCTGCGGCGGATCAATATCCAACTCCTCAATCATCCGCTTCACCGTGTCCATATATCGGGGCGAGGCGCTCACGAGCACCGTATTGGAATTGTCATCGCCCTGAATGGTAATCTCCCGCTCCAGAATACGGGCCGCAGAACCAATCTGATCCGGGCTGAGGGTGCTGATGAGTTTCTGTTGCTCCTGCTGCACAAACCCCCCGATGACATCCGCCACCTCCCCCGCCACCGCATTGCGGAGTTGATACACAAAGACCTCGCGCTCGTTGGCATCCAGTTCATCCAACTCATCCACCACCTGCGTCACCAGATCAAGATAGGTCGGCGATCCCGAAACGATGAGACTGTTCGTTCGGCTGTCCACGGTTATCGAGAGCCGCTGTCGCTCATCGGGAATCGTCGTGAGATCAATCCCCCCCAAACCTCCACCCCCGGAACCGGAAGAATCGAATTCCGCTCCACCAGCACCGGGCTCAGCACCCGGGGTTGGTCTTCCGGGGGCCTCTCGAGGTTTCAAAACATTCAGCGTATTCCCCTGTCGCAGATTAAAGAGATCGGTGAGAATTTCCGCCATCGCCAAAGCGTCGGCGTTCTTCAGTTTGAATATACGGATGTTCTTCGCTCCGATACTGGAGGAATCGAGATCGCGGATCATCTTCTCGATCATCCCGATCGACTCCCTCGGGGCGGACACGATCACCGTATTGGTGCGAAGATCCGGCGTAAGCGTAATGGCCTCCCGAATCGCCGCACTCACCTCAATTTCACCCCCTCCGGTTTCTTCATCACCCAATTCATCCTCTCCCGTGATCTCACGCAGATAGCGCAGAATGGTGGCCTGCTGCCCCCGCCGTCCCCGTCTCGGGCCAATCCCCCGACCGCTGAGCACATCCTCAATCAGATTCACCGTTTCCAGGGCATTCGCAGAATTAAGTGGCACATACTTGATCTCCACCACCGTGGCGGGCTTCGCTCCGTCCAGTTGAGCCACCAGACGGCGCAGGGCCTTGATATCGCGGCCCGGGGCCTTGATCAGCACCGCGTTCAGTCGTTCATCCGCCGTCACCCGCACCACGCCCGTTCCCCGCGTTCGGTTCGCCTCATCCACATACAGATCATTCAGCATATCCACGATGTCAGGAGCCCGACTGGTGGCGAGAGACAACACTTCAACCTCCCGTCCCGTGGCCGCCTCGGTTTCTGCTGCCGCGAGCACCCGAATCAGATCCCGCACCACCTGGAGATTCTCTTCACTCGCCGCCACGATCAATGAATTACTTGCCGCATCCGGTTCGATGGTCACCCGATCAGATGGCGTGCGGGAATCACCCAGGGTCTGCTCGCGATCTCTCATAAGCCGTTGCACTTTCGTCGCCATCGGCTCCGCACTGGAAGTGGGGTCTAATGCCAGCACATGCAGGCCCACGGCAGGATTCATTTCCGCCCGCTCCAGTTTGTTCACCAGGTCTTCAATGGCGGAAAAGTCTTCGGGATTCGCCGCCACCAGCAGACTGTTCGTACGGGGGTCGGTAAGGATCAGCGGCGCCTGCGACTGACGGAGTTCCGAGGGAAGATCAGCGTATCGCCGCTCCATGATGGCCTGCACCGCATCCGCAATTCGATCCGGGTTTCCGTGCTCCAATACAATCACCTGCACCAGCGAAGTGTCGGTCAGTTTGGACTCATCCAGATCTTCCGCCAGTCGTTTAATAACCTCGTACGACTCATTCCCCGCCGCGATGATGAGCGAATTCGTCCGTGGGTCGGCTATCACGGTCGCCCGTTCCAGATCCGCCGTCTCCGGCTGCACCTTCCGCAAGCGTTCCAGGCGGGCATCCATCAACTGCTGAATCAGGCGGGCCAGTCGGGTGGCCGATGCATTAATGACCGGAATGCGCCGGATCGCCCGCAGATCAGGGGCAATCTCCGCATCCAGCGTTTTCAGCAAGCCCTCCAGCACCGCGAAACTGCGGGGGCTGGTGGTCACGATCAAGGCGTTTGACCGATCATCCGATTTCACAATCACCCGATCCTCCGGCCGAATCGCCTTGGAATTCACCTGCTCCTGAAACAGCGATTCCAGAATAGTGGCCAACCGGGCGGCGGAAGCATGCTCCACCGGATAAATCCGCACCGTGGCGCTGGGCGATGCTGCTTCAATGTCCAACATCCCCGCCAGTTCCGTCACGATCTCCAGATTGATCGGTGTCCCCATCAGAATGAGCGCGTTGAGTTGCGGCTCCGGGAGAATCATCAGCCGGGTCATCGGGAAAAACACCTCGGACTCCAGCACTTGCCCCCCGTTCTCCTTGATCCTCGCCATGCGCAACCGGGCCGTCTGTCGTTGCAGGGGTGACGATTGGGGCAGATTGTCTGACCCCTCCACCACGATGGCCCGGAGCAATTCTGCAAGGTCTGTAGCGTCGGCATATTGCAGGGGGAGTATTTTCGGTTCCACCCACCCCATCACCACATCCGCATCCACCCGCCGCACCAGCACCTCCACCAGAGCGACTGATTCCTCCTTCCCCGCCACGATCACCGTGTTTGTCCGCTCGTCCACCGTCAAGGCGATATCGTCCAGCAGGGCTTTCCCCGCCATCCCTCCGGGCACCCCCCGCAGATTCGTCCCCGGCACGCGACCCAGTTTCTTGCCCTGAGCAAACAGATCATTCACGATGCGGGCGAACTGATCCGCGGCAATATTCTCCAGAGGAAAGAACTGCACCGTCACCGAATCCGTAATGGGCAGTTCATCCAGATGTTTCACCATCTCTTCCACCACCCCCACATTATCCGCCGAGGAACTGATAATGAGGGCATTGGCGATGGTGTCCGGAAGAATGCGGATGGGGATCGTCAGATCAAGGGACAAATCCGGTTCATCCAGACCGTCCCGACGCAGGGCCAGTCGACGCACCTGCTCCGCCACCTGCTTGGCCAGATCCACCCCGGACTGCTGATCCGAGGGATTGAACATCCGGGTCAACAGCCCCGCCAGCGCTCCTGCTTCCGCATGTTTGAGTCGGACCACCCGCACCATCGCTTCGGCCAGATCCGGGGCGGCATCGAGCGCCTTCATCAATCCCACAATCGTTTCCTTGTCCGCCGGATTGGCCACCACCAGAACTGCGTTCCGCCCGGTCAACGCAGAAATCCGAATCGGCTCCGTCACCAGTTTCGAGGTTGAGTCATCCGGTTGGGGGCGATCCAGCCCGATCGTCTGAATCATCTGCCTTGCTTTCTCCGGCGAGATGTTTTCCAGTTCAATGATGAAAATCCCCTGTCCCCGGGGAGGAGACAGAGCGTCAAGTTCGGCAACCACTTCCTTGATTTCTTCAAACAATCCCCCTGTTGAGGCAATGACCAGCGTGTTGCCCCGACTGTCCACCTGAATGGAAAGCGGCTGTCCCGCCTGCTGGGCCTGGGCAGCAAACGCCTCCCGAATCGCCACCGCCACCCGCGCCGCCGGAACCCGTTCGATCGTCAGCACCTGCACGGACAACCCCTGGCTCGACGCCTCCTGTTCCAATGCCTCTGCGAGGGCGCTGATCTGGGCGAACTCTTCATCAGCCGCCCGCACAATGATCGTATTGGAGTGCATGTCCCCCATGATGCGGATTTCCTTCGCCCTCCGATCACCGCTCCGGCTCCCCCGCTGCTGTGCATACAATCCCCGCAGCGTCTCCGCAAATTTCACCGGGTCGCCCGTCTTCACCGGAATCAGACGCGGTGGTGGCATTGTGGCGTAATCCTTGACATCAATCTCCTCCACAATGCGCTCGATTTTCCCCATGTTCTTCCGAGACGCAGAGACGACCACCGAATTGGTGATGTCCTCCGCAGAAGCCCGGACCCACTCTTTCGATTCCACCAGGATCGACGGCGTCTGCATGTCCCGACGATTCTCTCCCCCATCGCGTCCCCCATTGTTCTGCGGCTGTTTTCCTTCCCCCCGATTCCGTCGCTCAATCGTCCCCGCGAAGGCATCGTTGATCGCCTTGGCCACCGATGCCGCATCCGCAAACTGCAACGGCATCACCCGGAGTTGGAGCGAGGCGTCATATTCTTCGCTGTCCAGCTTGGCCAGCAGTTCCCGGATCCCCGCCCATTCTTCCTCCGCCGCGGTGATCACCAGACTGTTCGACGCCGGATCCGCCACGATCCGCACATTGAGTTTCTCCGGCGTATCCGCTTCCGGGGCAAAAGAGCCGTAAAACACGGACAGCGCTTCCCGAATCTGCTTCGCCTCCGCAAACTGAAGGGGGACAAAATCAGTAATCCGCTCCTTGGTCGGGGGCTGATCCAGTTCCGTAATAATTTTCTCCAGTTGCTCAAACTGATCTGCCGTCGCCGCGATGATGAGTTGATTTTCCAGACGGTTGTAGTCGATCTGCGGCCGTTGATCGCGGGGCATGCCCCTCGACATCTCTTCCAGCGTAAAGGTCACGCTGTCTGCCATCGCATGTTCCAGAGGAATAATGCGATATTCCACCGGATTGACCGCCGGCACCGTATCCAACCGCTTGATGAGCGATTCAATCACCGGAAACGATTCCGCCGTCGCCGTCACGATCAGACTGTTTGACCGTCGATCACTCACAATCTTCGCCTTGACCTCCACCGGCACGGCATCCGGATCGTCATCCAGTTTAATGGTGATCCCCGTGGTCTTCCCCCCGGCGTCCAGTTGCAGCGTCTCTCGGAGAATGCGTTCCGCCTCGTCCGCCTGCGCCCCGGCCAGTGCGTAGGTGCGGATAATGGTTTCATCCGCCGCCCCCCGTCCGTCCAGTTGCTCGATCAGCAACTTCGCCTGGGCAAATTCCTGACGCGGCGCATTAATGATGAGACTGTTTGTGCGGGCGTCCGGCGTAACGACCACTCTGGCTTGTCCCCGACCGCGCCGCCCGAATTGCTGAGTGAGAATCCGGGCCACCTCCGCCGAATCCCCGTCTTCCAGAGCGATGATCTCGATCACCCGTTCTCCCGTCGCGTCCGGTTGATCGAGTTTGGCGAGCATCTCTTTGAGCATGGCCAGATTATCCGGGGCTGCCGAAACGATCAGGGCGTTGGCCGAATCGCTGGCCGAAATAGTCACCATTCCCCTCGGTTGATTTGTCACTCGTGCCCGGGCATCCACAAAGCGAACCAGCGTGCGGGCCAGTTCCCGGGCCTGGGCGAACTTGAGGGCCAGCACCTCGATCTGCTGCTCCGGCGGCGCGATCTGGCCTTCCACTTCTTTGATCAAAGCGGCGATGTCTGCGTGCTCTTTTCCCGTACCCGAAACAATGAGTGTACGGCTGGCCGCATCCGTGCGGATTTTAACTGCACGCGGATCCGCCGGCTCCCACCATCGCCGGGCCTGCCCGGTATCGGTGAACAATTCCCGCACCACCTCCGCCACCATATTAAGGTTGGCATGATCCACCCGATACAACCGAACCAGCCGTTCCTCTCCCACAGCCGGGGCTGCATCCAACACTTCAATCAAGTTTTCAATGAGATCAAACTTGTCTCCCCCCCCCGTCACGATCAGCGCATTCAATCGGGCATCTGCCCGCACTGCAATTTGCCCGCGATTTCTGGAATTTGATCCCGAATTCCGACCACCGAAAAAGAAGATCGGTCCCTGGCCCCAGGTGAGGTCGTTCAACAACTGCTGCACGGTCCGCTCGATCTCCGTTGCCTTGGCGTTCTCAAGGGGATAGACCCGGAAAGTCCACGACTGATTCGCCTGCGGTGTATCGAACTGCTTCACCAGCGTTTGAATTTCGGCGAACTTCTCCTCCGACGCCGCGATCATCAAAGTGTTGCTGGTGGGGTCGCCAATTACAGACACCCGCCTCGTCTGCGCCCGCCGCCCCCTTCCTGAAGAAGCGATCTTCGCCCGATCATCATAGAAACGCTGGATCGCCTGAGCCACCGCGCCCGCATCCGCCCGCTCCAGAGTGATCGTCCGAATCTCATACTCCCGCGCCGCCTCCCGATCGATCTCTGAGAGCACCGATTTGATCTCCCCCATAACCTCATCCGACGCCCGCACCATGAGCACGCCCGATTGATCGTCCGGCACAATCAGCGTCTCCGCCCTTCGTTGCTGATCCGATCCGATCACGACCTTATTAAGTATGCTCGCCGCCTGTCGAGGGAGCGCCGCCTTGAGTTCGATTACATGCAGCGGCTGGCGATCATTCCCCAGTTCACCGTCAAGATCCGACAACAATTCATCAATCTCCCCCAACTGCTCGGGCGCGGCCGTCACCAGAAGAGTGTTCGTACGATCATCCGCCGCGAATTCCGGCTGGATGGGAATCACCCCGCTTCGCCCTGCCTGCCTTTGCAAGGTGCGAAACCGGGCCAGAAACACCTGCCGCAGTGTCCGCCGCAGGTCCGTGGCTTTGGCGTGATGGAGAGCGTACATCTTGAGCGTCGTCTGCACATTCACCGGGGCCTGATCCAGCATGGAAATAAACCGATCCAGGAAGGGAATGCTCTCCGCCGGAGCCATGACCATCAGCGAATTATTCTGGCTGTCACTGGAAATCCGAATCCGCTTGGGGTCAATTTCCGCCTTTTTGGAAAACGCATCACCCCAGAGACGCATCGCAATGTTCCCCAACCCCCGGTTTCCCTGGGGCTGCCGACCCCGACGCGGCTGAGTGCCAGCCCCCAGCAACGACTGAATACTACTGAGCACCCGATCCGAGGTGATGGACTGGAGCGGATACACCTTCACCACAAACTCTTCCGACGCCGCGGGCTGCGACATCGCCGCAATCAATTCCCCCACCATCCGAAAATCATGATCGCTCGCTGTAACTACGATGGCGTTGGCCGGTCGATCCGTCAAGACCGCCACCCTTCTCCTCAGGTCTCCCCGGCGACCCCCCGGCGGCGTCATCTGCGACAATACCTGGTTCACCAGGCGGGAGATATTCAAAGCATCCATCCCCGTGGGCAGGGGGATATACCGAATCTTGCCCGGCGCGGCGGGAATCTCATCCTGAAGTTGCCGGGCCAGTTCCATCGCCCGCTCCACCATCCGCGGCGACCCGACCACAATCAGGTTGTTCGTGTCCGGATCCACCGCAATCGTAATATCACTGACCTCTGAATCACCTGCCACGGACTTCTTCTGAAACAGCGAATCAAAACGACCACCATCCTGCAGTGTCGCCAGGGCCAGTCTCACCACCTGATGTGGCAGTGACATCGGGAGCATGGATGAAGCACCCTTCGGGGGTGGGGTGTCCTCTGCAGCATCCTTCCCCTGCTTTCTTTTTATCAATTCCTCAAGCGTGATCACCTCCACCGTGCCCGCCCGGTTTCGATCGAGCAGCCGTTGGAGTGTGTGGGCAATCTCCGCCGCATCCGCCCGGGAGGGATCAACGGGAATCACCTGCATCTGCCGAGTCGATGCAATCGTCGCCTCGTCAATCCGCGACACCACCTGCCGGATCATCTCAAACTGCTCATCCGACCCCCGGATCAGCAGCGTGTTGCTCGCCCGATCCACCCGAATCGTCGGGGGAAGATCCGTCGCCTCCTCGCCCCCAAACACTGCCTCCAGATTGACCGCCAACTCCGAGGCGTCCGCATTGCGAATGGCCAGCACCCGCACCGATCGTTGCGAGGTCCCCGCCTCCGGATCCGCATCCAGTTCCCGGATCGTCTGCTCTGCCATGCCCATCACGGCTTGCGGGGCCGAAAGAATGAGCGTGTTCGTCCGCCCGTCCGCCGAAACATTCACCGCCTGCTCGACCTGATCCCCCAGATCAGGAATGTATTCCCGTACTCTGGTTTCCAGCAATGATCGCACCACCACCGCCAGCGTTTCCGCCCGAGCATGCCGCAGAGCAATAAATCGCAATGTGCTTTCCATCCCCTCCCGCTTCCCGTCCAGCCGCTCCAACACCTCTTCCACCCGGGTGAAAATTTCCTGCGGCCCCGACACCACCACCGTCCGGCTGACCGGCTCCGATGAAATCGTAATCCCCACCCGTCGATCCCGCCCCGATTCCGTCAAACTTCCGTTCCCCGCCAGTTGCTGCAGCGTCGCCGTCACCGCCGCCAGATCTGCATGCACCAGGTGATACGCCCGCACCTCCGTCTCATCCAGTACCTGCTGCCGATCGAGTTGCTCGACCAGTTTCTCGAACCCTGCCATCCGCTGCACCGGCGCATCCACAATCAGCGAATTCGTCTGCGGATCCGCCCGCACCACCACCTCCCGCGGCTGCTGTAAATGCGGCATGGGACGACCCCGACGATCCCGGGGCATCGGCGGTTCGGGATACATCTCATCAATCGTCTTGGCCAGTTCCTCTGCCCGCGCCACCACCAGAGGAAAGATGCGGATTTCCCGACCTTCATAATCCTGCCGATTCGACTTATTGAGTTCATCCACAATTCCCGTGATCTCCGCCAGCATGTCCGGGTGAGCTGCGACCATGAGTGTGTTCGTCTGCACATCCGCCGAAATATGCACCGGTTTCTCCCGCCGCTCTTCCGCCGACCGTTGACTGTATTGACGCATCAGCGCGTTCGCCAGGTTCGGCGCATCCGCCGTCCTCAGTTGCAGAATCCGCAACGGCGGCATGTCCTGCTCTTCCGGCCGATCCAGATTCTGAATCAGCGTCCGGATGATGTCGTGCTGCTCGGGTTGGGCCGCCACCAGAATCGAATTCGTCCGCTCAATCACCTGAAAAATCGGCGGCGTCATTCCCGGATGCCCCAGCGTCTCCATATGCTGCCGCGTCAAGTCCTCCAGAATGGACACAATATCCTCCGCTTGCGTGTACTCAATCGCCATCAGCCGTACATCCGGCTGTGGCCCCACCGTGGCCTGCAGTTGATTGAGAATGGACGAGAAACGAATCATCGCCTCCGCATCCGCCACCACCAACAACACCGAGGAGTTGCGATCCACCTCCACGCTCACCTCACCCGCATCCCGAACCTCCGCCGTCTGCTCCTCATACAGAGCCAACGCCCGATCCGCCATCTCCTGCGGATCCGCCCCCGTGACCTCAACCACCCGCAACTCCCGCTTCACCGGCACCGCCTTGAGATCCTCCAGCACCTCTTCCACCTTCTGGAAAGTCACTTCATCCCCCGCCACGATCAGCGTCCGCGACACCGGCTCCGCCTGAATCAGCACCTCCACCGGCTTCGATCGATCTGCTGGCGGCGCGTTCAACACGCCCCGCCGGGCCAGATCATTCAGCGTCCGGGCAATCTGCCCGGGATCGCCCCGGTCAATGTAATAAGTCCGCAATTGCGCCGTAGGCGGCATCTCCACCCGATCCAGTTGTTCCACCAATGCCTCAAACGACGCCCGCCGCTCCACCGGCGCCTCCACAATCAGCGTATTCGTCGCCGCATCCGCTGAAACATGCACCTCCTTGGGTTTCTGCAAATGAGGCATCGGACGACCCCGACGATCCCGGGGCATCGGCGGCTGCGGATACAGTTTGTCCATCGCCGTCGCCACATCCACCGCCCGCGCCCGCTTTAACGGAAAAATCATCGTCTCCCGTTTGGCATTCGATTCCCCGGATCGATTCACCCCCTCCACAAACTGCTTGATCTCGTCGTAAACTTCCGGGTGTGCCGTCACAACGAGTGTGTTCGTCCCCGCATCGGCTGAAATCTCCACCGGCTTCTCCCGTCGCTGTTCCGCCGGACGCGAGTCGTACCGTTTCCGCAGCATTGCCGCCAATTGATTCGCATCCGCCGCCCGCACCTGCAGAATCCGCAGCGGCGGCAACTCCGACAATTCAAAAGTATCCAGTTGATGGACCAGTTTTTCAATCGCCGCATGCTGCGCCGGTTCCGCCACCACGAACAACGAATTCGTCTGCTCAATCGCCTCCATCGTCGGCTCGGGCACAAACCTCGCTCCATCCGGAACCGCCGTTTTGAACAACAATGCCCGCAACGGCTCCACCACATCCTCAACCTTCGCCTGCCGCAATGCAATCATCCGCCCCGACCGGTCCGGCGGCATCAATTGCCGCGCCTCCGCCAACGCCCGCTCATATCGCTGCACCGATTCCGTCTGCCCCGACACCAGCAGATTCCCCGTCAACGCATCAAATTCCACCTCGGGTGGCGCCTGTTCATCTTCCTCCAACCCCTGTGCCATCCGCTCATACACCAGATTCGTCTTCTCCTGCAACGCCTGCGCATCTGCCGTCTGCACCCTCATGACCCGGAATTGATAATCCTCCGCCCGCGCCCGATCCAGCGTCTCCACCAATGACTCAATCACCCCGAATTGCTCCGGCGTCGCCGTAATCACCAAAAGATCCAGCTGCTCCACCGGCTCGATCACCGGCGCTACAAACTTCGACCCGTCATGCGGAGCCAGCAATTGCCCGGCCAGGGCCGTCAGCGAACCCGCGATCGTCCCCGGTCGGGCATGGCTCAGTTTCACCTGCCGCGTCTCCCGCTCAATCACGGCATGACTCTCCGCCAACCGAAGACACTCAGAAAACAACTCCACCCCTTTCCTCGAACCCGCCAGCGTAAGCAACCGCGAATGCTCGTCAAAATCAGCCGTCAGCTTCATCGCGGGATCTCCCCCATCCACCTGTTTGTCATACAACCCGTACGCCTGTTTGATGGTCTGCCCGGGATCAGATGCATCCAACCGAAGCAACCGCACCTGCTTCTCCATCCGAGGCGGCGAATCCAATGCCTCAATCAGCTGTTTCACCTGATCCACTTCCCCATCGACCCCCGCCACCACCAGCGATCGACCATCCGGCCCCGCCGCCAGCCGAGTCGCCTCCGTCTGCCGCCTCGTTAGCAATCCTTTTATTGTCCCCATGACCACACCCGGATCGGCGTGATTGAGCGCCACCACCGTCATCGTCCGCTCCGGCGACTCCGGGTTTACGGATAGCCCGTCAATCTCCTTCAACAGCGATGCCGCCTCCACAATCGTTGCGTCCCGCCCCACCACCGTTACCTTGTTCTCCTCGCCCAACGCAAGCACCGTGGGACGATCCGCCTCCGGCAACTTGGCAAACAGTTGCTCCAGTTTTCCCGAAGCATCCACCGCACTGAGCGTGGCCAGGACGAATGTGCGCATCGATCGCCCACCGTCCGACGCAGGCACATCGAGGAGAGCGATCGTTTCTTTCAGTTTGTCCAGTCGATGCTGCGCTCCCTTGGCGATGATCGAGTTCGTTCGGGTATCCACCGAAATATTCAATCCCGGCATGGAGTTCTCTTCGATCTCCGTCTGTTTGCCCTGCTGGTTGATGACGAACTTCTTCACCTTGACCGTCAGCAACGCCTTGAGCGGAACCATGATGTCCTTAGCCCGGGCGTTCATAATCTTGACGATTTCCACCGCCCCCTCCGGATCATTGCGATCGAGTTCATCGAGAATCTTGAGCAGTCGCCGTGCCTGCGCTGCTGTCTCCACAATCATGATCGAGTTCTGTTGTTCGAGCGCCGTCACCGAACCATACGCCGCCACCATCGTCGCCAGCTTTTCCGCCAGCGGTTTCGCCAGCGCCGCCGTAAGCGGACGCACCACCGTGATGATCTGATCGTCCGTCAACTCCTCCGGCAATTGACCGATAAAGGTTGGCACATCTTCCTTTCCCATCTCGCTCAACTTCTGCAGATACAGCATGTCATCGCTCACCCGCAGCATCACCCCCTTCGCCTGAAGAATGATATTCAGTACTCGCAGCGCCTCGGGCAGTTCATATGCCTCGGTTGCATGAAAATCGAGCGTGCCTTCCGGTGCACCCGCCTCCCACACCACCGGCAATCCCGTTGTCCGGGAGAAGAAGTCGATCACCTGTGTGAAGGTCGCACCCTTGAAATTAAACCGAATCAGAGTGGGCGCGGATTCCCCCTGGTCATCAGGCGAGGCCAGAACGGGCTGCCTTAAACTTACGCTCCCAACCCCCAAAAACATCACCGTTACGATCAGAAAGCACAACTTGTTGGGGTACATGATTTAAACCTCCCCAAATATGGGGTATCCAGGATCTCCCCCATCCTACTGTTTCATCGGCTTCCTGTCTTTAAGAGTGCTCCCTACCGCCACCAGAAACCGATTTCCGTTGAGTTCAAACTCCGCCGCATCAACCCGCGATGCCAGGAAAACCGCCTCATGAATCCGCTCTGACACCCCCAAAAAGCGGGTTTCTCCCGATTTTCGGTTCCGTAGCCACGCCTCAACCCCTTGTTGATTCTCCGCGACCCCGGTCAGCACCCATTGTCCATAAGGAAACCCCGGCTTCGATTGCGGGGGCGCCGGGGCTGCCTCAACCACCACGACCGGCGCGGCTGGCGGGGGAGGAAGGCGAAACTGATTGGCTGCAATCAGTCCCGCATACTGATCCAACCTCGCCTGATCGTATTCGGGAAATTCCTCAAATTCATGCCCTCTTCGACCGGGAAGAAACAGTGTCACCAGGCGCACCGAAACCTCAAATTTTTCCGCATTCCCTTTCGGATCCAGTTTCACCCGCGTGATCCGTTTGATCCACGGCTCCGCTTGAATCCGATCGATCAACTCCACCGCCTGGGCAAACGAACCCTCGCCCGACACCCACGCTTCCAATTCGACAAAATCCGTCTGCTCCCGCAATTCCCGATTCCGACTCCCCTTGAACAATGACTGCGCGGGAGTGCGCTTCACCGATGGACTCCCGGTTCCCACTGTCGCCTTCTCTAAACCCACCATCTCTCGCACCCGGTTCAATCGCGAACGCAGCCGATGATCAACCGTCTCCACATCACCGCCTAAAGCGCGTTCAACGAACTGTTCAATTTCGGCGTTCTGTCGTGCGGATGATTGAAGGGTACTTCGGTACTTCTCAACGCGCTCTCGGGCTGTATCGATTTTGTCTTGAAGGGCACCATGTTCATCCCCATAAAATTGGTTGAATCCCATCCACCCTATCCAGCAAACTGCCCCCAAGGTGATGATCCACGCCATAACAATTCTCATGCGACTCATGGCAACTCCTCCTCAACCGCATCACCCGATTTCGCCTCGTTGGCTTTCTCATCCACAGGAGGAATGACCGCATCCGTTCGGAGTCGATAAGTGAACCCCACCGGCAATCGCTTTCCTCCTCCCGCATCGCTCCCCGATGAACTCGTGACATACCCATGTTCCTTCACCAGTATCGCGCGAAAAGCATCCGCCGTTGCCCGATCTTTTGCCTCACCATCGATCACAATGCTCAACTGTTTCGGAGCAGACCATTTCTTTGTTTTCTTGTCGAACTTCACACCCCGAAATTCCAGCCCCCCCGTCCAGGAATCCAGAACCATCTCCGTCACCGGCGGCGATAGTACCCCGATCTTCTGTACATGAGCCAGCCAATCTGGAGACGCGGTTTCCCATTGCCTTAAATGCTCAATTTGATAGCGCTGACGATGAAATGCCGTATATTTCGGTTGAAGAGATCTCTGCGTTTTCACCAGATCAGCAAGTTCATCATTCATATCGCTCAATTCACCCTGCCCCATCCACCAGAGCATCACTGTGGTCAGAATCAATAGAACCACTCCCACCAGAATACGCTGTCGTTTGCCCGCCCCACGATCGGGTGCTTGACGCGGTTTGAGAAAATTAATCCCCGCCCGTTCTTCCCTCGACTCCAGCAGCAGTCCCACCAGTGGCCACACACTTCCGAGATCATATCCACCATCCCGCACCCGGCTGTGCCCCTCCACCACCTCTGCAGGCAGTCGCATCATGTCTGCGATCGGCCCCCGGGCGTGGTCGATCACCTGACGGTCCCCCAGCAGCACCACCCGCCCCGCCCCCCGCGTCTCCTCAGTAATGCGATAACTCATCCAGGTACGCCGCGTTTCTGTCACCACCTGCTCCGCAATAACCCCCGGCTCATCGTGATACTCCAACTCCGCCGCTCGCGAAAAACGAATCACTCCATTCTCGACCATACAGAAATCCACCGCCCCCCGGGTCACATCAATCGCCAGCATGGTGGCTCCGCCTCCACCCACCACCGAAGCCGTCCCCATACTTCGCATCGTGATCCGTTCCAACCACAACCCCATCACCCCCGCCGCATCCTTCCCGAACGACAACACACTCGCCGGGACCGCCACCCCCAGCACTCTTGTGGCGTTCTCTCCATTTTCAATTGGAATATAATCAATCACCGCATCCGCCGCATCAAATGACATTTCCCGCCGCATCGCCAGTCGCGTCATCTCCGGCAGGTCATCCTCATCCGCTCCCGGAAAATCCATACACTTCAGCCCCACCAACTCACGCCCGATGGCCAGAATCAATCGAATTGTCCCACCAGACGGGAATGTCCCTGCCTGCAAGAGATCCCTCGCCCATTCCCCTACTGCGTTCGGGTCATCTCGATCCAATCCCTCTGGATAGGCCTCCACCAACACTCCTTGAATTTCAAGTAGCGCATCCTGATTTTTAGGCACATCGCCCCATACCGCCCGCAACTGCTCGCGACCAAACTCGATGACTGCATTCGCCCGTCCTGCCATGGTGAATCACATCCTGAACCAGCTGCCGCATGAAGAACGACGGATCGCCCGAATCATTTCCCGCCTTCCTGAGAAACCTTCCGCCATCGCCCGATACGCCTCGGTGCTATGCGTCCGGCCTCCGCCGAGTTCGCCTCCCCCACGGTTTCCTCCTCATTCATCAGCATTTCCCCCGTTTCTCCTCCAAATTCAGCCATTTCATCCCCTTCTGATTCCGGTTCTATGCCCTCTTCTGAAATCTCCGCCAACGCGAAACGCTCGGCCGTCTCCCGCATGGTGATGTCCCGTAAATACGCCACCCGAGGCCGGGGCGAGGCCAGATCAATCACGACCTCATAGATTAATGGGTGCCGCAGCGGCCCATCCGGCTCGTCCATATCCACTTCACCCGTCATCAATCGCAGCCGAAAAGTCCATGATCGCGTCGTCAGCCAACCCGCCAGATCATCATATTGTTCTGGATTCACAACCCCCTGAATCGCGGGCCAGGCCACCGAGTTTCTCTCATTCTCATCCAGATCATCCCGTATCTGCACCAACCCCGACGCCTGTTCTGGCGTAATCCCCGGCAATGCCAACAGAACCTCCTCCGAAGCCACATTGATATTCACCCGTCCGTAATGATATTTCCACTCCGCCGCCGTAAAAGTATCCACCACATCTGGCCAATCACCGGGAGTCACATTGAAGAACCGTAGCACCTGATATAACTTGGCCTCATCCTCAAAAGCAGTCCCGCCCTCGAACACCTGTTTCAAACCTGCCGCCGCCTGATCACCGAATCGCTCCGTCACCCGATTCCCCAATTCATCCGACCACGGCACATTCAAATTAATCCGCAACTTGCCCGACCGCTGTAACGCTGGCTCCACCCCATACACCGTCACCACCGATGCCAAGCCGGTGGCTGTCGCTGATTCTCCATCCTTCAAATCGGCATCACCAACCGGGGCTTCTGGGACTCCGTACAGAATCTCCGGCGTCATCCCCTCAACCCCCAGCAGTTCCCCCACGCTCTGAAACACCCCCGAGGCGCTTCCCTCACGAGTGGCGACAATCTCTTCCGCCAGTCCCCCCTCCACCCGTCCGGTCGCTTCGAGCATCGCGCTCGTCGCCCGATTCAAATCAATCTTCGCCGACTCCGCCACCAGTCGTCGCCCCTCTCCTCCCACTGGCAGCAACCGCACCACCCCCGCCCGACCTCCAACCTCATACAGCGTGTACTGATCTCGCAACGCCGGCATTTCGCTGTTCAACAACTGCTCCCGCTGATCGTTCAGCACGCTCATCACCGCCCGCACCCCCGACCACGCCATCGCCCGCCCCTGTGCCTCATCCTGGGCCTGAGCCAGCCCTGCCTGTTCTGACTGCACCATGAACACCATCCCCGTCGTTACCAGCAACGCCCCGCCTACGATCACCAATACCGTCACCAGCACCAACCCCGTGCGAGTACTCCGTCGCCGCTCCATCATGGTTCATCCTCCGGATCTCCTGCAAAGAACATCTCGTTCCCCTCTTCATCCTCCACTTCTGAATCGGGAATCAGAATCACCCGAATCCGATCCGGGGATGGCTCAGCAAACTCTTTCAGATCGCTCTCCAACGCAAACGCCTCCTCATCAAATCCCGCCGTAGCATCAAAAGTATTTCGTTCCGGTTGGAGTCCAGAATCGCTTAATCTCTCTTCTTCCCTCATCTCTGAATCATGAGAATCCGGGGAATTAAACCATATGGCTACTTCCACCGCCCGAGGCAAATGCCCCTGATCGGCGCTGTTGTACGAATCGATCCACCGATTCCCATCGTGATACCGGAACCGTACCTGCCCCACCCTCCCTCCCAGAGGATAGAATCTCGCCCCGCTTCCCTCCCCCACGGCCATCCGTCGCATGTTTACTATTCCTTTTCCCTCCCTGAATTCATAATCTGATATTTGCATATCCCTCCACGCCGCGTTCGGTTCCCCACTGGAACGGATCAACACCCCTCGCGACAGAATACGCAACGATCGTTCACTCCCCGCCACCCCCGCGCCACCCTCATCATCTTCTACAACGCAAGTCATCAGATCCCGCTCCAGATGATCGATCAGCGTTGTCGCCGCCCGCTGCCGCGCCGTGAACGCCAGTGCTCGCCGCCGGCTGCCCTGCACATCGGACAGAAAACCGAACATCACCGCCAACAGAGCCAGGATAAGCCCCAACGCAATCATCACTTCCAACAGGGTAAACCCGCGCTGCCTCATGACTCATCCTCCGGCTCTCCGAATGGTGAAGAAAAATCATCCCCCGGCATATCTTCAGGAGAATCTTCCGGAACATCATTCGGAATCTCTTCCGGGGGTGGCAAATCCTCGATCAATTCATCAACCTCATATTGCGCCACTTCCTCCTCCGACAACGGCAGCAGTTGTCGCATTGTTACCCACACCCGATCCGGTCGCTCACTCTCCTCCCGCACCGTCAACTGCACCAGAGACAATCCATTAAACGCCGTCCGCTGAGTCTGAATCCCAAACACCCAACGCCCGCCCCCGGAATCCCCGCTCCCGGAATTCATAAAACCTGATGAATCCCCGCCATCCTCTTCAAACGATCCCTCCAGTGAACCCACTGCATCCACTTCCTCACCCGTCCGCAACTCAGACAGTGAAATCAAACCCGCCTCCAGTTCAGCCAATTTGGAGCGCACGATATCCAACGCCTGTTGCGTGCGCCGTGCTTTGTCCAACCCGTCGAACACCTGCCGGGTCGCCACCAACGAAAACGCCGCCGCCCCGGTGAACAAAGCCATTGCAATCAGCGTTTCCAGCAAAATCGCCCCATGCTGCCTCATCTCGGTTCCTCCAAGTCTCCCGAATCTTCCTCTTCGCTATATTCACTTTCCATTTCCGGGGGTTGTTCCTCCATCATTTCTCCCGTCCACGGATTAATGATCACCGGGACCGCCCGCTCCCCTTCATCTTTCAACCACAACGATTCTGCAGGCCACGCCGACCCGTCCGGCCAGAGCACCGCCAGGCGAATCTCATATTCCTCCTCAATATCTTCTTCCTCCCGCATATCCCCTGTCTCACCCGTATCATCCGGCGGCTGGCGAGAAAAAAGTATCTCCGAAGAAATTCCCTGTATCCCCCACGGTTCCCGGATCTCTTCATCAAACTCAGAATCGCTTCCCTCATCCTGAAAATTCTCCCCCCTGTCCTCTTTGTTCGCATTGAGAGAAAAATATCTCGCTTCAATCCAGCTCCGCTCCCGCACCCACAAAACCTCCACCGGCTTCCCTGTCCGTTGCGCATGCGCCCTGGCTAACAATAATTGATGAGCCACCAGATCCGCCGCATGCTCGAACGATCGCGCCCGTAGAGAATTCAACAGCGCAGGCATCACCAGTCCTCCCATCGCCAGCAATACCGCCAGCGCGATCATCAGCTCCAACAAAGAAAATCCGCGGCGCATAATCCGGGACTCCAGCTCTCCCGGAAATCAGGATCCCCCCTCCGGTTCGGGTTCCGCAAAGTCGTCAAACGCCTCATCCAATTCCCCTTCATCATTCTTAAATCGATCCAGATTCGTGATGTCATCCTCCGTGTCCTCCTCCCGATCCCGTCCCCAGGAGAGGAGTTCGTAAAATCCCTCCCGAGTCTCGCTCTCCGCCTGATAAATGATCTCGCTCCCCCACTGATCCTTAACGACAGGGGTTTCCAGGTAGGGTCCGCGCCAATTCACGGCTTCATCCTCATCCTCCAGATCCTCTTTTTTCCAAAGCACAGATAATCCTTCATCGTCCGAGGGCCACCGGCTCATATCGAGTTGAAATTGTTTCATGGCGCTGTCGATGATGTCAAACTGGGCCCGTTGCAGATCAGCATCCGCCTGTTTTTTCCGTGAAAGCAAATTCTGCAGGGTCAATCCCCCCAGAGCCAGGAGAATGGCGATGACAATCAGCAACTCGATCAGGGTGAAGCCCCTTCGTGCGGCCGCGTTGGTTCGTTTTTGTGTTTTTGGGTTCATCAATCCGTTCCTTATCTTGAAGCAATCATGATTCATCCAAACCATGATACCCCTTCAACCGGTCCCCGTCGCAGTCACCTTTATATTGCCGAACTCATCCGCATCATCGGCACCACGAGGGCGAGGAAAATAAAGAAAACCACCCCACCCAGCAAGAGGAGAATAATCGGCTCCATCAGCCGCACAAACAGGCCCAGCATCAGATCAACCCTCTTTTCAATCGTATCCGCGATAGTCATCAACACTTCCGGTAGATTATTCGCCGACTCCCCCACAGAAATCATCTCAATAATATCCTCCCCGAACAAACCGCTCTCCTCCAGAGGTCGCGTCAAAGTCTCCCCCGCCCTCACCGATTCCACCGCCTGATCCACCGACTCCGCCAGCAATACATGCCCCGAAGCGTCACGGCTGATCTGCATCGCCTGCAATAATGGAATGCCGTTCCCCAGCAGCGTCCCCAGAATGCGGGTGAACCGACCGGTCGCGATTCCCTGCACCAATGGGCCGACCACGGGAATGCGCAATTGCCCCACCGCCACCATTCGTCTGACCTTCGGCTGCCGTCTCAACCAGAGAATAAATACAATGAGGGCACCCATTGCCCCGATCAAGCCAGCCCACCATTGAATCAACAGATCCGAAGTCCCCAATAAAATTCGCGTCGAGAGAGGCAACTCCATCTGAGCAAAGAACTCGGCGAATTGAGGCACCAGCACCACCAATGCCCCAACCACCACCAACGCTCCCACCGCCAGCAGCAGGCAGGGATAAATCAGATTTCCCGCCACCTTGCCTCGCATGTCGGCCTGCTTTTCCAGAAACTCACCAGTCTTCCGCAGTACCGGCTCGAGAAACCCGCCCCGCTCCCCTGCCCGTATCATCGCCACCTGAATGGTGGGGAACACCGATTTGTGCTCCTCCAGCGCATCCGCCAGAGGCATGCCATCCGCCACCTGCTCCGCAATTTTTGCCATCACTCCTGCCAGTTTCGGATTAGACTTACCCCGCCCCAGAAGCCGCAATCCTCGCAGCAACGGCACTCCAGCCCGCAGAAGATCGGCCAGTTGGCGATATGCCGTAGCCATATGCCGTGTAGAAATGCCTCGCCCCCCTTCCCGCTTTTCTCGAATCTCCTCCACCTTCACCGGCGAAAGATCCCGGGCGTGCAATTCCGACAAAACCACCTGCTCGCTCGTCGCCGCCAAGCGACCCGTAACCCGCTCCCCGGCAGGATTTCTCGCAATGTAGGAAAAGGTGGTCATGG
>CAZLXE010000001.1:35279-44416 GCA_964563005.1 uncultured Isosphaeraceae bacterium | reverse complement strand
CCCGTAACCCGCTCCCCGGCAGGATTTCTCGCAATGTAGGAAAAGGTGGTCATGGAATGTAGATTTCTGAATGCAATAGAACGACAACAACACCTTCAACTATATCTTGCGACAGCGAATTCGGTTCTGAGATACCACGATAAAATTGCCCTGTACATTCTGCTCGATGGTCGGCCAAATATCACAAAATTGATCCCGCCTTTCTTCAGCCGTAGGTGCAAAATTTCGAAGCAGGACGACGCCCGGAACCTGTTTATTATTGACAACAACAATATCACCAAAATCAAGATCCCGAGTCAGTACTATTCTGCCCTGCTCAAGAGCATACTCCGCTAGCAGGATATCCGGTTTCCCCCGCATCTTCTCCGAAACTGACTCAACATCATGTCCCCTCTCTCGAAGCCACGCAATAATCAACCCTTCAATATTCTCATCGGCGAGAATATTCATCAGCCCGCTTCATCCAGAAAGAAGAATGAATTTCTGGACATCGTTTTCGAGGCATACTCCATAGCTGCTCGGATCTGCTCGACATTCAGATGTGGATAGGAACAAACAATGTCCTCGGGACACGATCCCGCTGCCATCATTTCCAGAATCAACTCCACCGTGATCCGGGTTCCTTTGATGACCGGCTTGCCACACATCACTTCGGGATTCTGTTCAATATGATCTTGCCATTTCATAATACACCTCGCATAACTGTTGAGATTGTAGGCCCTCGAGACAATTCATGCCCGTCCCATGCCTCACCGAAGTTCATCGATAACTCCCAATCAACGCCGGCATCGCATCCGCACCCGTCTTCAGCCGTCGCCGACAGTTCGGCGCCCCATACACCGCCACCGGCTTGAATCCCCTTCCCTCCACCGCCATATCCAGCAGATCCTCAGCAGAAAAAGTCAGCCGCCCCGCCCGTTCCTTCAGTTTGAACTCCATCCCCCCGATCCCGTCATACGCCCGATACACCACTTCAGTACACACCAGACGATCGGTCCGAAAGAAATCGAAATCAAAGTTGTAGAGTTTTCCCTCATGAGTGAGAACGCGAGAGAGGGCCCGGGCAATATCCCGTTCCCCGATTTCCGGCCTGATCACCGCCACTGCATCCACGGCCAGCGTATCAGAGAGTTCCCGAAACAAAACCCCATCCTTCCTCGCTTCAAGCACCCTCTTGGTGGCGTCCCACCGCTTCCCCCGCTCCGTATCTACGACAATCTCCATCCGATCCTGCACCGATCCCTCTCCGATATGAAGTGCAGCATGCGGCCAATAGCCCGGCAGAAATAAATTGCTCATCGCCCGATCGTGCCGCGCCACAATCACATCGCCCGGCTCCAGCAATCGGGAAAGCCGTTTGAACACCGGCTGCACTCGGTGCTTTCGCCACTTCCAACGCATATCCGCAATTCTCCGTCCGAAGGTCTCCAGTATCCAGAATAGACCCTGTTGATACGCCGAAGCCCGCCTCCGCCGAAACGAATGCCAGCGAAAGTTCACCCTCCCCAGCACCGCGTGTCCCGCATCAACTTTCACTTCCTCCTCGACCATCTTCAGGATCTCCACCACCGAACCCATCACCGGATCAGACTGCAAATGATCAATGTCATCCCGATGAGCCGCTGCAAATCGTTGCGCCTGAGCCAACCGCCACGCATTGGCCGGGCTGGTCAGGGATCGATACACCGCCGTGTATTGTTTACGCGGGATGCGATAACGCGGTGCGGGCTCATTCAATTTTCGGGCGATCACCGGATCATTCGCCCATGATTCCGTAAGAAACTTCGCCGCATGCACCAGCAATCCCGCCGCTGAATACGCCAGCACGAAGCACTTGATCTGAGTCTCTTCATCTCTGGCCCGACTCGGTTCCAAAGCAATCGGAGACAACTCTACTATGATTTCCTGCAAGGCCGCCCGGGCAGTTAAATAAGCCGCGAATCGAGTTCGCACCAGATCGTCTTCCTCCGGAGTGAAATATCCTCGATCGCACACGCGGCCAACCAGAGCAACCCACCGCTCTTCTTCCTCCTGACTCTTCCCCAAACTTAATACCGTGGGGGCAAGCCCCAAAACCGCTCGGGCGCCACCCCTCAAGAGTGATTCCATGTCCTTCACGGTTTAAACATACTCAATTTGGATTTATCATTCCTCACTGATTTACCAATCGTGCACAACCTCTACGCTTCTTCATCTCCATGAAGTTTTGCGAGTACACTGAGATCCTCCAGCGTCGTCGTATCCTGGGTGATCTTTGCCTTCCCCCCGGCAATGTCCCGCAACAGCCGCCTCATGATTTTACCACTCCGGGTCTTGGGCAGTGCGTCCGTAAATCGAAGCATGTCTGGTTTGGCGATCGCCCCAATTTCTCCTGCCACATGCGCCCTCAATTCTTCTTTCAACGCAGGACTGGGTGATTGCTTCCCCGCCAGCGTACAGAAGGCCGCTATCCCCGTCCCCTTGATTTCATGCGGCATTCCCACCACCGCCGCCTCCACCACCGCCTCATGGCTCACCAACGCCGATTCAACTTCCATCGTCCCCAACCGATGACCGGATACATTAATCACATCATCAATACGCCCCATGATCCAGAAATTTCCCTGTTCATCCCGCCGGGCACTATCCCCGGCCAGATACATGCCCTCCACTCTCGACCAGTATGTCTCCACAAATCGCTCCCGGTCGCCATAAATTCCCCGCAACATGCCCGGCCACGGCTTGCGAATGACCAGCAAACCCCCGGTGTTTGACGGCAATTCCTCCCCCCCCTCATTCACAACCGCTGCGTCTATACCGAAGAACGGCTGGGTACAGGAGCCGGGCGTGGTGGGCGTGCATCCGGGCAGAGGCGTAATCATGTGCCCTCCCGTCTCTGTCTGCCACCAGGTGTCCACTATGGGGCACTGTTCCTTGCCTATTTCCCGACGGTACCACATCCACGCCTCGGGGTTGATCGGCTCCCCCACCGTCCCCAATACCTTCAAACTCGAAAGATCCCGCTTTCGGGGGTACTCATCGCCCCATTTCATGAATGCTCGAATAGCCGTTGGTGCAGTGTAGAACTGCGTCACCTTATGTCGCTCAACAATATCCCAGAACCGACCGGGATCGGGATGATTCGGTGCCCCCTCATACATCACCGTCGGCACGCGATTGGGCAGAATGCCATAAACAATATAACTATGCCCCGTTACCCATCCGATATCCGCCGTACACCAGAACACCTGATTCTGATCGGGCACCAGGTTGAACACATACTGACTGGTCAGATAGGTATAGACCATATACCCCCCGGTCGTATGAATAATCCCCTTTGGCTTCCCCGTGGATCCCGAGGTATAAAGCAGGAACAGCATGTCTTCGCTGTCCATCGGCTCGCACGGGCATCCATCACTCACCCCCTCAACCACATCCGACCACCAAATATCTCGTCCCTCCACCCAATCAACATCATTCCCACACCGTTTGAAAACAATGACATTCGCCAGAGTATGCCCTTGCTTCTCCAACTCGGCGCATGCCTCATCAACATTCTGCTTCAACGGCACAATACTCCCCCGCCGCCATGCTCCATCACAGGTAACAATAACCCGACTGTCCGCGTCTATCACCCGATCCACAATCGCCTGGGCGCTGAATCCCCCGAAGATGACGGAATGCGGTGCCCCGATCCGGGCACAGGCCAGCATCGCGATCGCCAACTCCGGCACCATCCCCATATAAAGAGTAACCACATCCCCCTTCTTCACTCCCCGTTCTTTCAAAGCATTGGCAAAACGACAAACCTCGCTCTTGAGATCACCATAAGTCAATCGCCGAATTTCCGGCATCCCATCCCGCCCCACCGGCTCCCCTTCCCAGATGATCGCCACCTGATCGCCATGCCCACTCGCGATCTGACGATCGACGCAGTTGTGACAGAGGTTCGTCTTTCCCCCATCAAACCACCGAGCATCCGGCGGGTTCCAAACCAACGCAGATTCCCACTTCTCAAACCAGTCCAGTTTCGATGCCGCATCCTCCCAGAATCCCTCCGAATCCTCAATGGATCGTGCATACAACTCCCGGTACTCTTCCATTGAGGAAATATGAGCGCCCCCCACCGCTTCCGAAAATCCCGAGGGAGGATCAAAAAGACGATCCTCGGTCAACACTGATTCAATCGCCACGCTGCTCTGATCATGAGTGGTCATAATTCACGCTCCAGGAGAAATACTCCTCGCCAGTGTACCAGCCATGATCCTCGAATGTGTTATCGCGATGCCGAACCCTTCAATGCCTCAATCAACGGCCCCAGGTGCTTCTCGAATTTTTGTCCCCGACCGATCGACGATTTATACATGGGCTGCCGCACCTGATCGTAACTCAGGGTATAAGTGGTTTGCTGCGATTCATAAAATCGCAGGCAATGGTCATCCCACTCCAAACCACAAAATTCGATAAGTTTCCGCGACTCCACCTCTTGATTCTCCACTAATTTCTCGTAATCGACCTCGATCATTTGAATGTCGAGCACTTCCCGCCAGTGATCCATGAGCCGTTTGTATTCCCGGCAGAAAACACCAATGTTTTCCAAGGAAGTGCTGTAGCCATGAGTTTGAGGATTCAGCATTTGCGTAAAGATGGAAAAACAGGTGTCGACAGAATCGCGCCGACAATGAACCACCCGGGCCTTGGGAAACAACCGGGATATCAAGCCGAGGTGCTCGAAATTGTGCGGCATTTTATCAACCACTCGATCCGCCCCTCCACTGATCTCAGCGGTGCGGCTCAAGTATTGTTCCGCCAGTTCATCCGCCGTAGTCTCGTGCAGATGACGAATACACTCCGGATAAGTCAGGTCTGATTCCAGAGTCACATTCAATCGGACTGACATTTGTAACACATCCAGCAATTCGCCTGCCCCATATGCTCCTGAGTGCATGGAAATGATCTTCTCCACCAATGAAGTCCCCGATCGAGGCAAACCCACCACGAACACCGGAGTTTCAGAAGAGTTGGTTGCACGAGCCAGGCGGGGCAATCGTTCCTTGGAAAAGGTTCGAATCATTTCGTCAATTCTCTGACGATATTCATAAGAGCTGAAAATCCCGGGCCGTAATTCATTGGCCTCGTGGAATGCCTGAAACGCCTTTTCAAAGCGCCCTGCCTTTTCATGAATCTGCCCGAGAATAAATAGCAGATGCCACTGGTGGTTGACTTGAGCGTGATCCACATGACGCTGAATAATCGAAAGCGCTTCCTCGGAATAACCAAGTTTTGAAGCGACGAGGGATGCGTACACAGCCACATGTGAGGTTTCCGCTCCACTCTCGAGAGCGGGCAGCATCAACGCCCACGCCTCCTCTCTTCGTCCCAGCATCTCCAACGCACTGGCTTTGGCGGCGATGGCTACAGAATGATCCCCTTGCAATGATAAAGCCCGATCGTAACATTCAATGGCCTCCTCCAGCTCCATCTGCTCCTGAAACACCCGTCCCCGGGAGATATGGCAGACCGGATCGCTCGGCCTGATCTCCACACATTTTTTAGCGATCTCCTCTGCTTCACTGAACCGCTGGAGACCACCCAGAATCTCGGCCAGGAGTTGCATGGCCCCCAGACTACGCGGCTTCTTCTTCAAAATAGCCCGACAATGCAATTCGGCCTCCCGGATCCGCCCTTCATCCCGCATTCCGATCGCTTGTTTCAAGGACAATCCAACGCCGCTCTTCATTGGTTTCATGCTCCACATATACGAGTTGATGCCACCTCGACATTCCCGCCATGTCCATCCTACTTGATTCTGTCTCCACCAGAAACCTCACCCCCTGCATCTCGTTATCGCACCTACACCATCCCGCGCACAAAGTATCACGATCATCTAAAACTTTTTCCACCATTTCAACATGGTGTATCGGTTTTCATGCCTATTCAGATTCCGAAATTGCACCTGGCCGTAGGATTCATTTTCTTGGAATACCTCTCCTCGGAATTGCCTCTCCCTTTCAATTGAAATATTCCTGAATCACAGTCCCACTTATTCTCAGACCAATCTTCAGAATATTCCGGAGTTTGCATCCTATAACGAAACTATGGAGTGGCGATAACCGGAACTTACAGCAATTCAGGCACTTCGGACTTGACTCTCTTCATTCATCGCGCATGGTGTGAACAGTCCTGCTTGGCGTTTCCCCGCTGAAGCAGACGCGAAGAGAGAGAGCACCATTCGCCCTTGATGGCGAAACAGAATCCCCGGTGCCCTCCGCGCGAGCAGACCCCTGCATTCCATCGTGCTTCCCGAATCAGAAACCGATTCGGTTCAGCGCCATGCCTGCGCCACCAGCCCCGGCCGCACTTGCTGCGATTGATCGTCAACGCAGCCACCTTTTTGAGAGAGAGATAAATTTGTCACCCGACTCTTGCTCCCTTCGAGGAGGAGGGGAGTAAGAGTCATTCTCGGTAATTTGTCTGAAACTATTTCTCTGCTGAAAGGATTGTGCAATGAAGAAGAAAGTCTTTACTCTGGCCGGAATCGCGGCACTCAGTGTGCTCGGAACCGCCGCCAACGCGAATACCCTGGTGATTGATATTGGTGGAATGGCCACCGGCGGGGACTCAATTCCCGATATCGTCCTCACCCATTTTATTGGCGCCAACGCCCATGTCACCGGCATCGGCTTCGATGTCACCCTCGAAACCTTCGGCTCCAGCTGGGCCAGCGAAGCCGTCATCGCTGTGGGTAACACCGGCGCCCCCTTCGTCTTTGTAACTCCCGGCGCCACCACTTCCGCCCCTCTCGTCGCTCCGACTGCATATGCCTCCCCCATCGCGGATCTCGTCGGCCTCGGCTTGGATTTCGCCGTGGGTGCTGATGGCATGCTCGTCACCACACTCTTCGAGTCGTTTGATGATGGCATTCCCGCCCCCGATGGCATGTGGCTCGCCGGAAGCACAGTTACGGTTGAGTACTCCCTCGTACCCACGCCCGGCAGTCTGGCTCTCCTGGCTCTCGCTGGGATCACCACCCGCCGCCGCCGCCGTCGCGCCTGACCCACTCATAATTTTGGCCCCACACCCATGCACCGGTTGACAATGTGTCGACCGGTGCTTTTTTGTGCCTGTATTCAGGAGTTGCGTCCGGGATTTCTGAATATTTTCCCAGAACTTACAAATTTTTGGGATTCCATATCAGTGATTATAAATAATATCCCTCAACACCAATATTTCCTGTTTTTATCCAAAATGCTCATTTATGGGTTCCAAATCCCCTCCTAAGTCATCTCTGATCATATGTCTTTGTGTATAGCGTGGTTGCAACAGGAACAAGATTAAATTATTTTGATTTTTTTACCCTTTTTCCCTTGACAAGATCATGTTATCGGGTCATACTCTGCTCATCTTGACTTGTAGCGATCGAATTGTTACAACGATTGTGGGTTGAAAGGAAGATGGCGTAAGTTGCCGGCGTTGCGGCAGAGAGAATGTGTGCTCTTTTCATTCAATTGAGTGATTTACGAGCAGAGTTGTAGAAAGAACAGAAGGATGGTGTTTCCCCATGCAGCAAGAGAAAGTGATTCCATACCCGTGTCTCATGGATACCAGGCTTTCGTCCCTGGTTTGATCGTCATGTTCAATCCCTTTAAGGATTAAGCAGGAAAACGGATAACCGAATCTACCGTATTGCACCAGCGGCATTAATTTCTGGTGCACCAAGCGAATAATCATTTTCAGATTATCGCGCCCCTGATTCCCGCAATGTGGCACACGCCATCGCGGGTTGCCGGTGTCCCCGCGCCGTCATTGTGTACCCCATGGCGTCGGCACACCCCTTTTCTGAGAGAGAGACAATTTGTCACCTGGTTTTTACCCCATTTTCGTTTGCGGGAGTAAAAATCATTCTCATTTTAGTCTGAAATTATCTCTCTCCTTGAAAGGAATTGGCATGAATAAGAAGAAAGTTTTCGCCCTCGCTGGCATCTCAACCCTCAGCATCCTCGGAACCGCCGCAAATGCGGACATCCTGATTATTGACATCGGCGGCCTGTCCACCGGTGGGGACTCGATTCCCGATGTGGTCCTAACCAATTTCATCGGGGCAAACGCCCATGTCACCGGCATGGGATTCGATGTCACCTTGGAAACTTTCGGCAGCAGCTGGGCCGATGAAGCCGTCATCGCCATGGGCAACACCGCCGCTCCCTTCGTCTTTGTAACCCCCGGCGCCAATACCTCCGCGCCCCTGGCCGCTCCTACCGCGTATTCCTCAGGGGGAATCACTGATCTTATCGGCCTCACCCTCGACTTCACCGTCGGCGCCGATGGAATGCTCGTCACCACCCTCTTCGAATCATTCGACGATGGCATTCCCGCCCCTGACGGCATGTGGCTCGCCGGAAGCACCGTTACCATCGAGTACTTCGTGCCCGCCCCCGGCTGCCTGGCCCTGCTCTCCCTTGCCGGGCTTGCCATGCCCCGACGCCGTCGCCGCGTCTGATTTTCCCTCCAATCTGATCCCACCCCAAGCACCGGTAGCAATGTGTCTCCCGGTGCTTTTTTATCATTTTACCTGTCCCACATTTCATACAATTCCACCCAAATTTTTCAATTTGATCTTTTTTTTCCAAACAAAACAAGGAGTATTGTCCATTCCATTCCATAACTCCATTACCTTCAATAGATTATAAAATTTATTCCATTTTTGAATAAAAATAAAAAATACCGATAATCTTCTTGACATTGCCTGATTATCATGGCATACTGATAAGCATCTCCCGTAGGAAGGCCTGCTGGAGATTCGAGGTAAGTTGAAAGAGAGCGCCTCTTGCCGGCGTACGGCAACGAATAGGCCTGCTCTCTTTCCTTTACCAGAATGCACTTCTCGTAAATTAAAAGATTGAGAATAGCCAATCTCTTGGTCTATCACGATTTCGTGATCAGACTGCCCAAATAAGAGAGAGACTGACTTCGTCGTTTTCCCCTCTCCCGTGGAGGGGGGGTTGAAATTTTGCGTTCACCGAACAGACAACAGAACAGACAAATTTCTCTCAATCTCAGGTTTCTTTTCTCGGAGGATATGAAGACATGAAACCAAAAACTTTTGCTCTCGCCGCTGTGGCCTCTCTCGGCCTCATCGGCACCGCCGCTCAAGGCAC
>CAZLXE010000001.1:1585-35179 GCA_964563005.1 uncultured Isosphaeraceae bacterium | reverse complement strand
TTGCTCTCGCCGCTGTGGCCTCTCTCGGCCTCATCGGCACCGCCGCTCAAGGCACCATTACGGTCATTGATATCAGCAATCATGTAACTGGTGGCACCGGTGGATTACCGGATGATGTGATCTCTACATTTATTGGAGCTGGCGCGCATATCATCGGTGCTACCTTTGATGTTCAGTTGGAAACCTTCGGTCCCAGTTGGGCTTCCGAAGCAAGTATTGCGTTGGAGAACACGAACGCTATCCCAGATGGCGTCTCTTTCAACACCAATGGTGTCCAAACTCAACCTCTCGGTGCCATCGTAAATTACACTGGTGGATTCAACTTCCAGACTGCTGGACCGATCACCAATCCCGATCTCAGTTTCTTTCTCGGTGGCGATGGCATGTTGACCTTGACCATGTTTGAATCATACGATGATGGTGTACTCGGTGGTGATGGCTTCTGGCATGCTGGCAGCACCATCTCTGTGGAATGGGTCATCCCCACTCCCGGTGCTCTCGCCCTCCTCGGCCTGGCTGGTCTCTCGACCCGTCGTCGTCGTCGCGCCTGAAGCACTTGAATACAGCACCACAGTGCTGAATTCATCAATAAAATCTTGAACCACCGGCTCGTCTAGGCGAGCCGGTTTTTTGTGATCATCGTCAACTAACATTCATCATACACATTCTTACAGTCAATTATTTTGATGAAATTTAGTTAAGTCTTACGGCTTGGGGCAGGGTTCAGTTGTCAGGCAGAGTGCACCTATTAAAATGATCCAATGACAAATCCACTAGGCAACCCCACACTTCCACTCACCATGGCTCGGCAAGCTTTTGCTCGAGGAGATCTTACCTCAGCCCTCAAAATTGCCCAGCGATTAATCCTGGAAGATTCCGACAATGCCGATGCCCACCTGCTTCTGGGTTCCATAGCCCATTTCAGAGGATTGTATGACGATGCAATTTCCAGTTTTTCATGTGCCGCTTCACTCCGTCCCCAAGAAGCCACAATTCTTCTCCTCATTGCCCGCTCTCTTTTCTCTCGGGGAGATCTGGAGATAGCGCTGTCCCACCTCCAGGAAGCCCAGAAAATTCAGCCCCTATTTCCCGATGCCAGCGTCCTCAGGGCATCAATCCACGAACGGCAAGGAGAATATGACCAGGCGCAGGCAGATATTGCAGATTTGGTGAACATGGGATTACAATTGCCTCAGCTAAATCTGATTCGCAGCACCCTGGCACTAAGACAACAGCAGTTTCAGAAAGTCTTGGAAATTGCAGGTCCATCTCTCCATGATCCGGGAACTTCGCCTGCCATCCGCCGTCAATTGGCATTCATCATTGGTCAGGCGTACGACAAACTCGACGATGTAAACAGAGCCATGCAAGTCATACAGCTGGCTCACCGACAAACGCCAACCTCCTTCCAACCAGATGAATTCAAACACAATATTGACAAAATGATTGAACTTTTCTCCGTATCTGGGGAAAACGCTCTCGCCCATTCGACAAACACCTCTGAGTTGCCCATTTTTATTGCAGGCATGCCCCGTTCCGGAACCACCCTCGTGGAGCAGATAATTGATGCCCACCCTATCGCCTTCGGTGCCGGTGAGCTAAAAGACATAGACAGGATGCGCGATGATCTTCCTCGCACCATTGGTGCGGGAATACCATATCCAGACTGTCTTCCCAATTTAACATCCAATCATTTTGACAAATTGGCTGAGAACTATCTTGGTCGGTTACTCTCACTGGGAGATGACAAAATCCAGAGAGTGATAAATAAAAATCTGGAAAATTTCCGTCATTTAGGTTTTATTGCCTTGCTTTTTCCCCATACGAGAATCATTCATTGTACTCGAAACCCCCTCGACACCTGTCTCTCAATCTATATGAACCCATTTCATCAGGGAATGTACCCCTTTGCTTCTGATTTACATCATCTTGGTATGGTCTATCGCCAAGTTGACCGTTTGATGAATCACTGGCGAAGCGTCCTGGATATTCCAATCCTTGAAGTGAATTATGAAACTCTGATTACCAACTCTGATCAGGAAATCAGAAAAATAATTAAGTTTTGCGGTCTGCCTTGGGATAACTCTTGCTTGGACTTTCATCAGACCGGGCGCACTGTTATGACGCTAAGCCATCACCAGGTTTCGCGCCCCGTATATTCCTCTTCCATCGGGCGTTCCCAGAAGTACGCCGCACATCTCGCTCCTCTTCGCGCTGCCCTCGCCGAGAACGATTTCAACAAGATAGATCACAATCCATAATGGAATAGCCAATATGCCTTTGTAGTGTCCACTGGTCAACCTCCGATTCATCCATAACCGCACATCATTTATATGATTCTTAGAGACCGGATACCGGAATCGGCATAAAATTCGAGGTTAATTTCTATCAACCCTCGAATTTATCATATGCCCCCATCCATTCCATTTCCCCTCTCCAACATTTCTAAAATAATCAACCCCTTCCTGTCATCGCCAACTCCATCTGTCTCGCCGCCAGGTCAATCCGGTCAATCCTCACTTCCACCACATCTCCCAACCCGATCGAAGATCGCCCCCGCCTTGCCGTCAAGCGACCCGTCTGATCGTTCCTCTCCCATCCCCCACCCCCTGAATGCTTTCCAGAGCGTCCCCGCAACTCCCTTTCCCTATTCGCATTTTCCTTCTTGTCTGAAGAATGGGTAGAAATATCCTCTGTTTTCACCAACCCCTCCACTAGAAATCGATTGATCGACACAAAAACGCCCTTCCCCGTAGTCCCCGTCACCACCCCCTTGAAAACCTCTCCCAGATGATGTTCTTGAAGAAACTGCATGACCAGAAAATCACGCAGTTCCCGTTCTGCCGCCGTGGCTTCTACTTCCCGGTCACTGCACTGACGACCCATTTCAATCAACATCCCCTCATCCAAAACGCGCGGGTCTTCCATCACTCGCCCCCCCAGCCCGTGCCGTTTCTTCCCCCCGGGAATCTTTTTCCCGTTCTCCGTCAAGTCCAGATAGGCCTGCATCACCCGATGCAACATCAAATCCGGGTACCGCCGAATCGGACTCGTGTAATGAGCATAATGATCAGAACCCAACGCAAAATGCCCGATCGCCGCCGGGCTGTACTCCGCCTTGGTCAAGGTCCGCAGCACGGCAAAGTGAATTGCCCTCGCCGCCGGCGTGTCCTTCGTGGCTTCCAAAAGGTGCTGAATATCCTTCCGTGTCGGCTTCTCGGGGAGTCCCACCTTCGCCGCCACCGCAAACATCCGCAGCGTTTCCATATCCCCAAAGGACGGCTCCGGGTGAATTCGCCGCAACACCGGCACCAGTAACTCATTAAAAGATCGAGCCAGCGCCTCGTTCGCCTCCACCATGAACATCTCAATGATCGTATGCGTAAACGCATCATCCTCCGGCACCGCATCCACCACATGCCCCTCATCATCGAACACCAGGTCCACCTCCGGCAGATTGAGCACGATCATTCCATCCTTCATCCGCCGCTTCCGCAGCGTCTTCGCCAATCGATCGCACTGTCCCAACTTCTCCACCAGCTCATCCGAATAATTCGCTGAGGTCTTCGCGTGCTTCCTCGCTTCCTTCATATTCCCATCGATGATCGCCTGCGCTTCCAGGTAAGTCAACCGCTTTTTCGAATCGATCACCGTGGAAGCCAATCGCTGATCCTTCACCTGTCCCCGGGCATTGAAAGTGATAAAAACCGACTTTGTGTAGCGCAACACTCCTTCCTGAAGTGAACACACCCCGTTCGACAGTAGTTCCGGCAACATGGGAATAACCAACCGGGGCAGATACACACTGTTCCCCCGCGCCTGCGCTTCCTCATCCAATATCGAACCCGGCTTTACGAAGTGCGAAACATCCGCAATATGCACTCCCAGCGTCCACTCCTGCGTTTGTTCATTCCAGGAAATCGAAATGGCATCGTCAAAATCTTTCGCATCCGGAGGATCGATGGTGAAAATGAACTGATCGCGTAAATCCTCCCGATCCTCCCCGATCTCCTCCCCCGTTTCCTGAAATTCCCCAGTCGCCTTCTTCGCCTCCTGCAATGCCTCCGCCGGAAACTCCGTCCGGAGTCCATGCGCCACAATCACTGCCTGTGTCTCCACATCCGGCCGCCCCGCCTCTCCCATCACCTGCGTAATCACTCCCTCAGCATAATAATCCCGCTCGGGATAATGCAATAACTCGATGGCCACCTTATCCCCGGCTTTGGCATTCTTCGCCTGAGGATCACGGATGATCACGGGCTCGAGCAGAATGCGCCCATCCGGCTCGACAAGCCACTGCCCCTTCTGCTTGATCAGCGTCCCCACAAAAGTCGTCCGACCCCGCTCCAAAACCTCCACAATCCGCCCCGTCACATCCGTCTTCCCCCCCCGCCGCTGCCGTCGCCCCGATTCCCTCATCACCGAAACCCGAACCCGATCGCCCGAAATTGCATCTCCGCATTTCCCCGGCGGAATAAACAAATCTCCCTCCGCATACGAATCGTCCGGCACCACAAAGCCAAATCCCCTCGGATTCTGCCGAAACACGCCGACCACTTCATCCCCCACGGGCGGCAATCGAAGTAGATCATCTTTCCCGACTTTCACCCGATTCTCCTTCTTGAGCTCCCCCACCGCATCCTCGAACAACGCCCGATCATCGCTCAGTACCTGCATGTCTCGCGCTACCTGTTTCAGCCGCGCCGGAGTGTAGTTTGAGTGAGCAAGATGCTCCAGAATCCGATGCCGATATCGATTCGGCAACGCGGCAGAAACATCCCCCGATGATAATGGCGTACCCGTGGTTTTTTTTCCGGATTCCCCATCCCCATTTGTATTCCGACCAGATCCCGCCGCTCTTTTATTCCCGCTTTTATTCTTCACCGCCCCCGAATCATTTTTTTTGTTTGTCCTTCCCGGGTGTGTCTTTTCCGGGGGCGTCTTTTCTGGGGGTGTCTTTCCCGGGGGTTGTTTTCTTTTCGCTTGACGCTTTTTTGTCGTCTTTTTTGCTGTCTTTTTTGGCACTTGTGTCCTCTTTTGATTTCTTTTCTTGATCCGCACCTTTCTTGTAAGAATCCGTGCGGTAGTCTGTTTGATAAAAACCCGACCCCTTGAATATGACTCCCGCCCCCGTCCCGATCAACCGCTTCAATTTCAACTTCCCGCATGCCGGACATTTTTTCTTGACCGGTGCCGTCATCTGTTGAAACAGTTCGAAAGTGTGCTCACACGCATCACATACATAATCGTAGGTAGGCATGGCTGTTCATGACTCCAAAGCGTCGCTGTCCTGTCTATCGGCTCGTTCACCTGTCGAGCGTTCATCCCCGATTTCCACACCCTCCCCCGGATCAACTTCAGGGGGGAGCGGCGTAACCGCAACTTTTGCAGGCCGAAGCACCGTATCCCCCAGTCCATATCCCGCCTGCATCGTCTGGGCGATGTGATTCGGTAATACCCCTTCCCGCTCCATGCGCATCACCGCTTCGTGAACATTCGGATCAAATTCCTCGCCCACTTGTGGAGCAATCCGCCGTACCCCGCACGATTCCAACGCCTTCGTCAACTCCTGCCGAACCAGAATCATCCCCTCGGCAAATTGCTCCCCCGATACCTGTGAAGCATCCTGATTCAAAGCCAGATCGAAATGATCCATCATCGGTAGCAGTGTACGCACAGTCTGCACCCCACCCTCTCCATACGCCCGCTTCTCATTGTCCCGTGCCCGCTTCTGAAAATTGGCAAAATCCGCCAAGGCCCGCTTCCTTCCCTCAATGGCCTCATCCCGTTCGCATTCTATTTTTTCAATCAACGACGCCACTTCCTCCGAAACCTCCAGTGTATTGAGTGACCCTTCACCGATTTTCAACGGCTTCTGTTCTCCCCCTGCTTTATCAGGTTTCTCTTTTCGATGCTTCGATTTCGTCATCATGGTTTCATACTCCCAAACACAACCCCCCCGCAATCAGCCCCCCGTAATCACTTCCTTGAATTTCTCCCAGATTGACCCGCTTCCTGATCCTTTCCCCACCACATGATCTTCCAATTCCGCATATTCCGACAGCACACTCTTCTGCTTGTCGTTCAATTTTCGAGGCACCACCAATTGAATGATTGCCACCAGATCACCTCGTTTCCCGCTCCGCAAATTGGGCAATCCCTTTCCCTCGACCCGAAATATCGCCCCATGTTGTGTCCCCCCGGGAATTGTAATCTTCGCCGGCCCATCGAGTGTCGGCACTTCAATCTCCGCCCCCATCGCCAATTGCGTAAATGCCGTCGGCACCGCCAAAAGCAGATGATCCCCATCCCGTTCAAATTCACTATGAGCTCGCTCACGCACCACCACATGCAGATCACCCCGCATTCCCGAACCATCTGGGCTGACTTCCGCCCCCGGTGGTTCTCCCTCACCAGTCACCCGAACCGCCTGACCATCCCGGACCCCGGCAGGAATTTTAATTGACAACGACCGTTTCATACTCACCCGCCCCTGCCCACGACAGTCGGAACATTTATCCACCACCACCCGTCCCCGACCCCCACAATGCGGACACGCCGTCACCATACGAAACATCCCCCCCAGTCCGGCCTGCTCCACCTGCCCATGCCCGGCGCAGGTCTGACAGGTTTGCGGCGAAGTTCCCGGCTTCGCCCCGCTCCCCGAACAGGTCTGACAAAGATCGAGCCGTTTAAACTCGACATCCCGCTCCGTCCCGCTCAACACTTCCTCCAGAGTGATTTCCACCACGGTTTCCAGATCATATCCCCGGGCCACCCCTCGTTGCCTCGCTTGCCGACCTCGTCCGCCCCCTCCGAACGCCCCCCCGAAAATATCGTTGAACATCGAAAATATATCATCGGGATTCATCGACCGGAAGTCGTGCCCCGGCGTCCCCCGCAACCCAGCATGACCATACCGATCGTATGCCGCCCGCTTTTCCGAATCAGACAATACTTCATACGACTCGGCGCACTCTTTGAACTTGCCTTCTGCCTCTGAATCATCAGGATTCCGATCCGGATGAAATTTCATCGCCAGGCGCCGATACGCCCGTTTGATATCGTCTGCCGAAGCATCCTTCGACACTCCCAGAATTTCGTAATAGTCTCGCGTCGTGGGCATAGTCTTCATCTATCGGAGATTTTCGCCTGTCTCATGGAAAGAGCCGACTGCAACGCACCCGACGGAAATCCGCCACCGCGCCTCACTCGGCCCTGGCCCCTCGCACAGACGATTGAATCAACTGATTGCATCCACAATCGGATCGTCACCGTCCTTGAGTTCCGTGATAATGACATCGGTGGTGAGCATGAGACCCGCAACCGATGCCGCATGTTGAAGCGAAGTACGCACCACCAACGCGGGGTCAATGATGCCTGATTTCACAAGATCTTCATACTGCTCATTTGCGGCATTGAAACCGAAGCCATCTTTTCCTTCCCGAATTTTCTCCACCACCACATCGCCATCCACTCCGGCGTTTCGGGCAATCTGCTTTGCCGGGGCTTCAATAGCTCCCGCCACAATGTCAAAGCCAATTTTTTCATCGCCCTTCGCTTTCGCCCGGGCGCTCTCAACCTTATCCAGTGCACGAAGCAACGCCACCCCGCCTCCGGGCACATAACCTTCCTTCGCCGCAGCCCGCGTAGCGCTCAGAGCATCATCTACCAGGTCCTTCCGTTCTTTCATGGCAATTTCCGTCGCCGCCCCCACGCTGATGATCGCCACCCCGCCCGTCATCTTCGCCAGTCGTTCCTGCAGTTTCTCCCGATCGTAATCGCTGGTCGATTGTTCGATCTGACGGGTAATCTGTTTCACCCGGGATTCGATGTCCGCCTTCTTTCCCGCCCCCTTGATGATCGTGGTCGAATCCTTGTTGATCACAATCTTCTTTGCCCGCCCCAACTCAGATAATTCAATGTCTTCCAGATTGCGACCCAGATCTTCCGAAAAGAAGGAACCACCGGTCAGAGCAGCGATGTCTCCCAGCATGGCCTTGCGACGATCCCCGAATCCCGGCGCTTTCACCGCACACACCTTCAACACTCCCCGCAACCGGTTCACCACCAATGCCGCCAATGCTTCATTCTCAACATCTTCCGCGATAATCAACAACGGCTTGCCATCGGCAGCGGTTTTATTCAGCATGGGAAGAAAATCTGCCAGATTGGAAATCTTCTTTTCATGAATCAGTATCCGCGCATCTTCCAGCACACATTCCGCCTGCTTGGGATCGGTCATAAAATACGGGCTGAGATACCCCTTATCGAACGCCATCCCTTCCACATAATCCAGCGTCGTCTCTGCCGTCTTCCCTTCTTCAACTTCCACCACCCCTTCGGCTCCCACCTTGCTGATGGCTTCCGCAATCAGTTCGCCGATCTCTCCATCGTGATTCGCCGACACCGTCGCTACCTTCTTGAAATCAGACTTTCCTTTACAGTCACACGCCATGGCTCCGATGGCTTCACCGGCGACCTTTGCCGCTTCCGTGATACCCCGTTGCACCGCCACCGCATTCGACCCGGTGGACACATGGCGTAATCCCTCGGTGAAAATTGCATCTGCCAGAACCGTCGCGGTGGTTGTCCCATCACCCGCAATATCTGCCGTCTTCTTGGCCACCTGGTTCACCATCTTCGCCCCCATGCTTTCAAATGCCTGGGGTAACTCGATCTCCTTGGCGACCGACACCCCATCCTTGGTAACGCTCGGCCCGCCGAACGATTTTTCGATCACCACATGGCGACCCGCCGGTCCCATCGTCAACGAGACGGCTTTGGCGATTTTACGAACGCCCCGGGCAAAGGCCTGCTGGGCTGCGGTGTCAAATTTCATCTGTTTCGTAGTCATTGAAGTTTGCCTTCTCAAAAAGAGAGTGGTGAAGTGCGAAGGAGAGTGGAGTAAATAATGCTCCGCGTAACTGATCCCGCCGGAATACTAGACTCTTGGTGGAGTCAACAAGGATTATCGATCGAGCATGCCGAGCAGTTCGCTCTCACGCATGATCAGGTGCTTCGTGTTTTTGATTTCAATTTCAGTGCCGGCATACTTGCCATACACCACCGTGTCCCCCTTCTTCACTGCTGGCTTCACTCGCTCCCCATTGTCGAGCATCTTGCCCGGTCCCATCGCGACAATCGTTCCCTGCTGGGGTTTCTCTTTTGCCGATTCGGGCAGAAAAATGCCGGAATCAGTCTTCTTCGCCAATTCCATCGGCTTGATCAAAACGCGGTCTTCAAGTGGTTTTACGGACATGCTTGTTATCTCCAATCAGAGTGTTTGTGTTGCTGAGAAGTTTCGGGAATGCTGACATCCCCAATTTTCGATGATCAATTTAGAATCCCATTCCACCCATGCCCCCCATACCTCCCATTCCACCCATGCCCCCCATACCGCCCATGCCTCCCATGCCCCCCATCGCATCCATTCCTGGAGCGCCACCGGCGGGGGCCTCATCCTCTTCATCCTTCGGCACTTCCGTAATAATACAATCCGCCGTCAACAGCAACCCCGCTACCGAAGCCGCATTCTGCAATGCGGTGCGATCGACCTTGGCTGGAGTAATCACCCCATCCTTCAGAAGATCGGCGAATTTCAGAGTCAGTGCATTAAAACCAAATGAACCCGTATTCTCCCGCACCTTCGCCACAACCACGCTTCCCTTTTCCCCGGCATTATCCGCGATGACCCGCAGTGGCACCTCTAATGCTTCGAGCACCACATCCACCCCGAATTTGGCGTCCCGTTTCAACGATTTACGAACATTCGCCACCGCATCAATCGACCGCAGAAAACTCACGCCACCCCCGGGAACGATGCCTTCCTCCACCGCGGCTCGCGTAGCATGCAAAGCATCCTCGACCCGGGCCTTCTTTTCCTTGAGTTCCGCCTCGCTGCATGCCCCCACATTGATCTGAGCGACGCCCCCCGTCAATTTCGCCAGCCGCTCCTGGAGTTTCTCACGGTCATAATCTGAATCGGTTCGGTCAATTTCCGCCCGAATCTGCCCGATCCGCCCCTGAATATCTTTACTCGAACCCGCACCCTCGATCACTACCGTATTGTCCGATGTAATTTCAACTTTTTTAGCCGTCCCCAACTGACTGATAGCCACGGCCTCAAGATCAACCCCGAGGTCCTTCATAATCGGATCGGCCCCGGTCAACGCCGCAACATCCTGCAACATCGCCTTCCGCCGATCGCCATACCCCGGTGCTTTCACCGCACAAACCTGCAGCACCCCCCGCAACTTGTTAATCACCAAGGTACTCAATGCTTCCCCTGTAATGTCTTCCGCAATAATCAGCAGCGGCTTTTTCGCCCCCATCACCTTTTCCAGAAACGGCACAATCTGCTGCACCGAGTCAATCTTATCTTCATGAATCAGAATCAGCGGCTTCTCCAAAACCACATTCATGTCATCGGCATTCGTAACAAAATTCGGACTGAGATACCCCCGATCGAACTGCATCCCTTCAACCACATCCACAAAAGTATCCAATCCCTTGCCCTCCTCCACCGTAATCACCCCATCTTTGCCGACCTTCTTAAAGGCCTCGGCCATGATCTTACCGATGGACGAATCGTTGTTCGCACTGATCGTCGCCACCGCCGCAATATTGTTCGCCACCGGTGTCGCCATCCCTTCTATATGATTGACCACCGCATTGACCCCGGCATTCATCCCTCGGACCAGAGCATTCACATCCACTCCCGCGGCAACCTGCTTCAAGCCCGCCCTGAACAACGCCTCGGATAGAACCGTCGCGGTCGTCGTCCCATCACCTGCGTTGTCGCTGGTCTTCGAGGCCGCCTCCTTGACCAGTTGAGCACCCATATTTTCCACCTTGTCCCGCAGTTCAATCTCCTCCGCCACCGTCACCCCATCCTTTGTGATGGTCGGGCCTCCCCAAGACTTATCAATAACGGCACTTCGACCTCTTGGCCCGAGCGTCGATTTCACCGCTCGAGACAACTTCTCCACTCCACTGAGCAAAGATTTTCGAGCGTCAGTATCAAAACAAATGTCTTTTACGGCCATGAGTCATGTCTCCACAAAGGAACCGGGTATTGGTCCGGGGAAAAATCAGAAAATCCAAATCGGCCGCTCGACATCCAAGCATGCAGGATGAGCGAGACGGCATTACTGCGACCCATCACACACTTCAAAGACCGCGCCAAATACCACCTGGATCAAAAACACTGTTATTTACTTGCTGACAATGATTTATCGCCATTTAAATCTCCCCTCTCTCTCTCCCCTACAGTCATTATTGCAAACTCCCCTACCTGCCGCCTGCCAAGCTGGCAGCCCCTCTCACCTATTTCACTCACCCGGTTTCGGAGGTGACCGATCTACCACCTCCTTCTTCACCGTTACCTCAAATCGAGTTTCATCCTCACCCAGAATCGTCTCGTCCCGGCTGGGTACATGCAAAACATCGTCCAGCGTACGAAATGGGCGTCGGATCGCCTGCCTCACCCACCATGCATTCATGACCAGATACGCCAACCCGATCAACAACATCACGATACACACCCAGATCACCACCGCCCCCACCGCATTCATTCGACTGGCCACTTGATGAGTAAGCGTTGTTACGGGCAAAAAACGAACGATCTCGATTATCAGTTCGCCCACCAGACCCGCCACCAACGCCGCCAACATCGTCCCCACGCTTTGTCGTCCACTCTGTGAACTCCGGTACGCAAAACTTCGTTGCCCGATCACTCCCAACACGCCCCGTAGCCCTAAGAGAATCATTCCCGCTCCCACCACCCCCAATAATTCCATCAACTCGAACCCCAAGTCCCCATCCACTCCCAATCTCACTCCCCACCCCTGGAAAATCACCACGCTTGCCCCCCATTCCCCCAATCCTCCCATTAACAGCAAAACATCCCGTTTCACCGCTCGAATACCGCTTTTTGACTTTGGCCACAACGACCACGCCGCCCCCAGGGCGAGTAGTAACAGACCCACTTGCAAAATCACCCCCACAATGCCTCCCCCGCCTAAAAACACCAAACGATGGATCTCCCGAATCCAATTCCAACCCACCGGGACATCCCCCCCGACCACCAGAAACACCACCAATAAAGCCGACAAAAACATGCTCGCTGTCAAAACCACCAACCCATTCCCCACCTTCTTGGGATTACTCAACCGCGGCAACCCTTGAGCCAATGGATCCACCGACCGCAACAGACTCCCCCATACATCCAACCCACATTCAGGACACTTCCCCCGCCCCCGCAATCCCCGCAACATATACCCACACGCACGACACAACACCTCCGCATGAACCACACGATCCCCCCACCGATCTGGAATCACCAATTTATCCACGCACAATACCCTTGTCCACGAATGCGAATCCCGGTACCACATCATAATCACCAAACCATGCATAAGGAAATAATTTTGCTCAATTGACCTTTTATAAATGAACCATGATTCAAATATCCAAGTAAAAATGCCCTGATCCCGCTAAGATTGCCCATATGACCCCCACCCCCACCCCCGTTCAGAAGCTCCGCGAGAACATTACTGCCGTGTATATGGGGAATGCGGCAGCGGTGGATCGCATTATTGTGTGTCTGCTGGCTCGGGGTCATGTTTTGATCGAGGATGTGCCGGGCGTGGGGAAAACGGTGCTGGCTCATGCTCTGGCCCGGTCGATCGATTGCCCGTTCGCCCGATTGCAATGCACACCGGACCTGCTGCCGACGGATGTAATCGGGGTGACGATATATAACCGCAACGACCATCAGTTCCATTTTCAGCCGGGGCCGATTTTTACGAGCATACTGGTAGCGGATGAGATCAATCGGACTACGCCACGAACACAGTCGGCTCTGCTGGAAGCCATGTCTGAGGCAACGGTTACCGTGGATGGGAAAATGCATCAGTTGCCGCAGCCGTTTATGGTCGTGGCGACGCAGAATCCTTATGAGTTTGAGGGGACCTATTTTCTGCCGGAGAACCAGTTGGACCGCTTCCTCATGCGGATCAATCTGGGGTATCCGGCACCCCCCGATGAAAGCCGCATCATCAAACAGCAGCCCGCCCTCACCACCCTCACCACCCTCAACCCGGTACTCGAAGCAGAAGAAGTGATCGCTCTTCAGGAGCAGGTCGATGCGGTGAATATGGATCAAACGCTGGTGGATTACATTATTGCTCTCGCCGCGGCGACTCGGGACAGCGATGACCTCCAGGTCGGCCTCAGTCCCCGTGGCTCTCTCGCCCTCTCCCAGACCGCCCGGGCGACGGCGATTCTCCACGGTCGAGATTATGCCATCCCCGAAGACATCGTGAACAATGTCCTCCCCGTCTGTGCCCACCGGGTCATCAGCAAGACCTACATGCATGCCGGGGATACTGCTACGACAAGACGGATTATTCAGCAGGTTCTCGAAACGGTGCCCAGTCCAGCGTAAATTGTTGGGAAAAACCGTACGGTCATTTTTTTTACTTTTTTCTGTGAATACCGCTTGACAGCGGTTCTCTTACCGTCCATAATTCTCATTCACTTTGACCCCCGGAAGGACCCGGCAGTGGCGTTCGCGCCCGCCGGGTCTCTTTTTTTTAATCTCCCGATTATTCACTATCCCCAATTCACCGGATATGATCCATAGAGATGGTATTTTCGGGGAGTCCAGTAACCTTTTTCCGTGCCAGTCCTCTTCCCGGGGCCAATAAATGCACACCACCTGCCATTTCCCTCAGGAATGGGAGAATAAAGATAACTCTAGGGTGTCCCCAATCCTGCCTTTCTCCCTCTTTCCCTTGTTCTCTGAACTCCCAATTCGACACTCCATATACGCCACCCCTCCGAACGGAGTCGAATCATGACCTATTCAACAAACATCAGGAATATGATCTATCCCTCCCTCGTAATCGCCGTTTTGCTCAGCATCCCCTTTGACGCACAGATCAATACAAATGCGTATGTTATCCAAACCACCCAGCCGCCGATCTTCATCTCGTGTGCGATATCCGACCAACTCCCTGAAGCCGGAAACGCCGATACCGCCGAAGCCCACATTGCTCGGCTGGTTCAGACCATTGTCGAACGCGCTCAGTTGAATCCCCATCGGCTGATTGTGCTTGACCCGGCCCCGACCGCCAGCAATCGCCAACGGGCAATGACCGAACTGATGTTTGAGGTCATCCGGCAGACGAAACAGGCACATCCCCAGATTCTTCTCAGTATTCGTGGTCTTCCCCACGAAGAGACCCGCTCACCAGATAGTGTCAATCGGAACGATCGAATGGGGGTGCTAACGGGAATTGTAGATGTTCTGTTCTCAGAAAAATTCTTGATTCTCAGTAATGATGTCAATGAACAACAGGCCCTGCGTCGAGCGTTGCCGCACACTTGGGCGGAGGCCCGGGGACGACCAATCATGTTCCGCACCAACCGGGCCTGGCGAATTGCTCTGCCCCGGGATGCATCTTCAACGCTTGCCGATGCCTCAGGGCTCAATCACCAATTCCCTTCCCTCCCCAAAGGAGACCTGCTCTCCCTGAGCATGGAAACGGACACCCTACCACCTCCATCCGATTATCCCGCAGCAACATCAACCGAGTCGAGTTACGGAACAGGAGGGGGCTTGTCTTTAGGAGTGGGGGGCGGCGGCGGAGGAGGAGGAGGAGGAGGAGGAGGAGGAAGCGGTGGTGGTGGAAGTGCTCCCTCACCAGTTCCTTCTACTCTTCCTTCAAATACCGGTACCCCGTTTATCCTTACGAATAACCCATTTCGGGAAGGTGTCGGCCCCCTTGCGGCTCAGATCGGAGCTCAATCAGCCATTCTCATTTATCAGTGGACCATTGACCAGAATCACACCGGGACGGTAAATCTGAGCAGATTGTCGAATTGGATCGAGCAAAACATTCCGAATGGCTATAAGGGGTTCGCCTGCCTCGATATTGAATTTCCATATATCCAGCATCTTCGTCTCGACCCCAGTCACCCAAACTTTCAACATGCCCAAGAGCAACTTCTGCTCGCCCTGAACCGAAGCAAGGAACTCCGGCCTCTTGCCAAGTGGTCTATCTACGCCATTCCCACCCTCGTCAAATGGGAGCGGACTGAGGGAAAGAAGATGATCGCCAAAGCCCCATCATCACTACTGGCCGCACTCGATTGGTTCGCTCCGTCCCTGTATGACGCGTATCCAACTTCTCGGGGTGAATCGTATCAGCAGAATCAGCGGGATTTCATCGCCGACATCCTTTCCCTGACCCGTGAAATAGCAGGCAATCGACCCATCATCCCCTTTGTGTGGCCCCGCTTCCATCCTAATGGCTCCCCCACCACTCCTCCCGCCTATCAACTCATTCCCGATGAAGAATTCCTCCGTGACCAACTCGCACCCGCGATGGCTCATGGAGCCAATGGGCTTTTCTGGTGGGATGGTGACACCTATTATTTATCCACCATCGCCCGCCAGTCACCACCTTTTCCTGCCAATCACCCGAATCACGATCTCCAGCAATACCTGATGGGTTTGTTTGCTCAGGAAATACCCCAGGGAATTTCCGACAGTGATCACATGGCAGCAATGCAAGACCATATGCTCCGTCTCCTCGCTCAGGCGATAAATGAAAACCCCTAATCCCTCATCACCTCATTTCATTCCGTCGCATCCCGCTGAATCCGAATCTCCTCCACCTTCACCAGCCGCCCCCTCCCCATTCCCGGGCAGGGTGTTTCCTTCTTGATTTCCTCCCATACCTCCTTCGACTCCAGATTTTCCGGCCAGAATGGCCAACTGCGGCACTGGGTCGGACGGGCTTCATATAAACGGCAAGTTGCCTTTCCGGGGGTCGATTCCCGGTCGAGAAAAATACAATCAAGCCCGTACTCGGTCTTTCTCTCCTTCAGTGAAAACCGCCGACCCAACTTCCTGGCGAATCGTCGCAAAAATGCATCTTCCGACAGACCAACCTTGGTCGCCATCGCCTGCCCCTCTTCCGGTGTAAACCACACCGCCCCCGGTGGACCCGTACAGCAATTGCCACACTGAGTGCAGGAAAACCGCAAACCCCCTGCGTACCACTCTGCCCTCTGCTCGGCGGATTCACTCATAGAATCATCCGCATCATCTGACATCAGAATCGCTTTCATCCGCTTCTTCATCCTGGGAAACCGACGGTCCCGTGGGTGGCCAGGGATCAAAGGCAATCGCGTGCATTTCCGGTTCATTCCGCCTCGGCTCGAAATCCAGTCCTTCGGGCCGGTCATCAAAGGCAACCCGATCCAGAATATACATCTCCTCGAATCGCCATTGTGGAAAATCATCGAGGGTAACGCGGATCAATCGTTCCATTTCATCGAGGGATGACGCCGTCGCCCAGATAGAACAATAAGCCCCTCCCCCGGCAATCTCGGAATCTTCCTCCCGGGACTCCCGCCCCTTGGAATGCTCAGCCCCGCGTCCCATCGTTCCCGCATTATTCCGAGAGCCAGACAGCGTCTCCGTGGCTTCATCCCCAGATGCCACCACAATCACCACCGCATGCCACAGCGTATAACCCAATTCCCGTCCCGCTTCATCGGTATTCACCGTAGGATCGACATTCAATTCCAATCCCCACGCATGCCGCAGCGTCAGCAGCAATTCATCAATATCGGGTGAAAACTCATCGTCGATCTTCAGAATAGGCCGCACCTTGAGATCCTTGTCCAGGAAATCGCTGCTCTTCTGCGGCCAGGTCTCCTCGACTTCCGCCAGTTTCTCCTCATGCAATAAAGACACAATCTCATCCCGCATCGCAATCGGTACATGGATGGCCAACCCTTTCCACGGATCCAGAAAAACCTCCACGAACGGCTCTTCGCTGTTCGCCCCGGCCCCGATCACCCCATCTTCCAGCAGAATCGGCTCGAAATGCTTCCACACCTCCAAAAACTGCTCCCGCGGAATCGGCACCTCACTTAAAAACACATCCATTGAACGATACGCATCTCGCGACCCGATCTCCAGAATACCCGAAACTTTCTCCGGCAACAGAATGAACACTCGATGGATCAACGACTTCAATCGCTCGTGCGAAACCGTGATCTGAAAAGAATAAAAATCCGGCGAATCCTCCTCGCCGGTCACATAATCCAAGGTATATCCCTGCATCGGTGGTTCTTGAAGATCCTCCGGCACAATGCCCAAGGGAAAGGCATAGCCATCAATGACAACTCGTTCAAGATCATGATCCAACTGAAAATCCCGCATGATGGGCATCGTAGCGGCTCTCCGTGAAAAGAACATCGTTAAATAAAACGGATTGCGTAAATATGCGACCGAATTGCGGAATTGCGGAACAATCCGTTATGATTGAGCCACGATAAGCGCGGAGGGAAGCGTTTTCATCGGAAAGGACTGGTATGGAGTCACCACGGGCGCAATGGGGCAGTCGAGCCGGATTCATCCTCGCCGCCGCAGGTTCGGCCATCGGGCTGGGCAATATCTGGAAATTCCCCTACATCACCGGCGAAAACGGCGGTGGACTCTTCGTCATCATCTACCTCGTCTGCATCGCATTGGTGGGCATTCCCATCATGATGGCAGAGATCATGATCGGCCGGGCGGCGCAGAAACAGCCGGTGGGGGCATTCGAGACGCTTCAGGGCAAGAAAACCGGCTGGTCTATGGTGGGCTGGATGGGCGTCCTCGCGGGCTTCATCATCCTGTCGTACTACATCGTCGTCGCCGGTTGGGCCATGGATTACACCCTCAAGTCCGTCGTCAACTTCTCGAACCCCATTCACGAAAAAGCCACCGTGGAGGCGATGGAATACCGGGCAACGACGGATCTGGGCACAATGCGGACCATGTTGTCTGACCGCGATGCGACTCGCTCGGTAAAAAATGAAATATCCGGAATCCGCAATCAATCCAAACCCTCGGTTTGGGAAGGGTATGCGAGATATCAGGCAGTGATCCAGGCGAAAGGTGACACGCCGGAGATACGGGAACGGCTGCTGAGTAATCCAGAACTTCGAGATCAGGTTGAAGAGGCCGAGGCGCTACTTCCTGACATTGCAGCAGCCCGCCTGAAAGCACAAGAGAGGGCGATAGCTCACTTTGACTCACTCCCAGATGAAGAAATCCTCAATCTCGCTGAAGATGTCATTCGCCGGGCAGCCATCTTCCAGAGCGTGCAGGGCGCCTTCCTGTCCACCGCTGGCGACGGCTGGACCTGCACCTTCTGGGCGCTCCTCTTCATGCTCATCACCATCCTCATCGTCTCCGGCGGCATCTCCAAGGGGATAGAACGCACCTGCCGGGTTCTTATGCCTACTCTCTTCGTGCTTCTGCTGGTGATGGTGGGGTATGGCGCGTTCCAGCCGGGTTTCGGGCAGGGTCTATCGTTCATCTTTAAACCCGATGTCAGCAAACTCGAAGCCAGCGGCGTCCTCGAAGCCCTCGGCCACGCCTTCTTCACCCTCTCCCTCGGTATGGGGGCAATGATCACCTACGGCTCGTACCAGCAATCAAAAAGCGGCCTGGTCGGGCAATCCATCATCATCGCCGTGCTCGACACAGCCATCGCCCTGCTCGCCTGCCTGATGATCTTCCCCATCATCTTCACTTACGATCAGGAACCCGCCGCCGGACCCGGCCTCGTCTTCATGAGCATGCCCCTGGCGTTTGCCGAAATTGGCAAGGGTGGCATGCTGCTGGCGATCTTCTTCTTCGGCCTCCTCGTCTTTGCCGCCCTCACCTCCGCCATCTCATTGCTGGAGGTCGTCGCGTCCTACTTCATCGATCAACTCAAATGGTCCCGCAATCGGGCCGCCTGGCTGCTTGGCGGAGCCATCTTCCTCTTCAGCATTCCCTCCGCATTTTCCCTCGACCCAAATTTTGCCATGTCGGGATGGGAGCCGAGTTTCGGCAAAAATTTCTTCGACACCATGGACTACCTCGCCTCTAACTGGATGCTCCCCCTAGGGGGTCTACTGATCTCTGTCTATGCCGGATGGATCATGCCCAAACGGCTCCGCGCAGCCGAAGTCGAAGGTTTAGCCCCGGCTATTTTCGGGGGTTGGCTCATCCTCGTCCGCTTCGTCGCCCCCATCCTCGTCGTCGTCGTCCTCATGCAGAAAGTGGGCATCATCGACGCCAACGAAATTTTCCACGGGCTTTTTCACTGATCGCCCTCTCAACGACACCGAACTCTCTCACTTCGTCTCTTCAAGGAACCCAACATGCACTTTATGGAAACAGTCGGCGGCTTTCTCTGGGGACCCTGGACACCCTGGGCCCTTCTCGCCGCCGGCATCCTCTTCACCGTCTGGACGAAGTTCACCCAATTCACCGCCATGACCCACGGCCTCGCCGTCGTGAGAGGGGTATATGACGATCCCGATGATCCCGGCGCCATCAACCATTTCCAGGCCCTCTCCGCCGCCCTTTCCGCCACCGTCGGCCTGGGCAACATCGGCGGCGTCGCCCTCGCTATCGGCGCTGGAGGTCCCGGCGCCCTCTTCTGGATGTGGATCGTCGCCGTCTTCGGCATGGCCTTGAAAACGGTCGAAATCACCCTCGCCATGATGTATCGTAATACTGATGATCCCGAAAATCCCCACGGCGGAGCCATGTGGGTGGTGGATAAAGTCATCGGGGGAAAAGGAGGAATCTGGATTCCGATCGCCAAGGCCATCGGCGTCTTCTTCTGCATCACCCTCATCATCTCCACCTTTACCGGCGGCAACATGTTCCAGTCCTGGAATGTCGCCAAACTCACCCAGGGGTATTTCGGTGTCCCCCGTATCGGCACCGGCATCGTCATGGCCATCATCGTGGGTTTGGTCATCGTGGGCGGCATTAAACGAATCGGCAATGTAGCGGGAAAACTCGTCCCCTTCATGTGCGTGCTCTACCTCCTCTCCGCCCTCGCCGTCCTCGCCATGCACATCGTGGACATTCCCGGCATGTTGAAACTCGTGATCACCAGCGCCTTCAATCCCGCCGAGGCAACCGGGGCCTTCGTCGGCGGCTCCATGGGCTATGTCTTCATGGAGGGCATGAAGCGTGCTCTCTTTTCCAATGAAGCCGGGCAGGGCTCCGCTCCCATCGCCCACGCCGCCGCTAAAACCAGCGAACCCGCCCGGGAAGGCATCGTCGGCGGTCTCGGCCCCTTCATAGACACCATCTGCATCTGCACCCTCACCGCTCTCGTCATTATCTCCACTGGAACCTGGAACCGCGAAGCCATCGGCGATTTCGGCTCCCCCATCACCCTGACTCAAGATTCTGCCGCCGCAATTCCCACCTGGACCGTCGAAGCGTCAACCGACATCGCCGATCTCCCGGCCATGCGCATCGGGGAGTGGAAAGCGGGCTCTGAGTTCTATCTCATCGCCGAGGTTACCGGAGCCACCAACAAGAAAGGTGAGCAAACCCTCGTCTTGATTGAAGGAGAAGTCAAGGAACAAAATGGAGAATCCAGCCCCGAAGCCGCCCGTCCCCTCATCATCGAATGGAGCAATCTCACCCTTGATCCTGATGATTGGCTCGGCGCTCCCACCGCCGTCGCCCTGACCAGTCCGGGCGTTCACGCCACCTACGACGGAGCAGTCCTCACCGGACACGCCTTCGATCGCCAGTTCCCCGGCCTCGGCAAGTGGCTCGTCACCCTCGCCGCCTGGCTCTTCGCCATCTCCACCATGATCTCCTGGAGTTATTACGGTGAGCAGGGCATGGTGTACATGCTCGGCCAGAAGTCCGTCCTCCCCTACAAACTCGTCTTCCTGGCCGGCGCCATCTACGCCGCCGCCTTCATCTCCAGCAAAAACGACATGGTGATCCTCATGGATCTCGGCACCGGGGCCATGCTCTGGGCCAACATCCCCATCGTCGTCTGCCTCGGCTTCCTCTCTGTCCGTTCCCTCAACGACTACGGCCGCAAACTCAAAGCCGGAGAATTCCCCCGCCACGACGCCCCGAAGATGGATGATGTCATCAGCGGAAGGGATGTGGAATAAAAAACACCAGCAATCTTCTCTGCCTGATACCATAGCCCCATGAGCGATCAAAACCATAATTGTGATGTCGGCCTCATCGGATTGGCCGTCATGGGACAGAATCTCGTTCTCAACATTGCCGATCACGGCTATCGCGTCGCCGTGTACAACCGCACCGCTTCCGTCACGGATCAATTCATCAATGAAAATCCCCCCGGCTCTTTCGGTTCCGGCGGAGGTGCATTAGTCGGGTGCGATTCACTCTCTTCATTTGTCGCCGCCCTTAACTCCCCCCGCATCATCATCATCCTCGTCAAGGCCGGCCCTGCCGTGGATGCCGTCTGTCAACAATTGATCGAAGCCGGAGCCAAGCCCGAAGACATCGTCGTCGATGGCGGCAATAGTCTCTGGACCGACACCATCCGCCGTGAAAAAGATTACCGCGGCAAACTCACCTTCTTCGGCTCCGGGGTTTCCGGTGGTGAAACCGGCGCCCGCTTCGGCCCCTCCCTCATGCCGGGCGGCGACCCCGAGGCCTGGAATCGCCTCCAACCCATCTGGGAATCCATCGCCGCCAAGGTCGATCCCGATTCCGGCAAACCCCTTGAAGATGCCACACCCGGACACCCCATCACCGGTGGCGAATCCTGTACCGCCTACCTCGGCCCCAACGGAGCGGGGCACTATGTCAAAATGGTCCACAACGGCATCGAATACGCCGACATGCAACTCATCTGTGAGGCCTACGATCTCCTCCGCAAAGGCGCCGGCATGGCTCCCGCTGAACTCGCCCAAATCTTCTCCACCTGGAATAAAGGCGAACTCGACAGTTACCTCATAGAAATCACCGCCGACATCCTCGGCCAGAGCGACCCCGATTCCGGAAACCCCTTTGTCGATATCGTGCTCGACCGGGCCGGTCAGAAAGGTACCGGAAAATGGACCGCCACCAATGCCCTCGATCTTGGCATTCCCGCCCAGTCCATTGCCATGGCCGTCTTCGCCCGGGGTATCAGCGCCCTCAAGGATGAACGACTTGAAGCCGCCGAAGTTCTGGAAGGCCCGACCGCCGATGGGGTGGTGGCCGACAGCGAGGGCTTCATCGATGCCGTCCGCGATGCCCTCTACTGCTCAAAAATCTGCGCCTACGCCCAGGGATTCCAACTCATGCGCCAGGCCCAGGAAGAATACGACTGGAAACTCAATTTCGGCGAAATCGCCCGCATCTGGCGCGGGGGCTGCATCATCCGCGCCCGCTTCCTCCAGAAAATCACCGATGCCTACGCCGTAAACGCAAACCTCACCAATCTCCTGCTCGATCCCTTTTTTCGCAACGAAATCAAAAACCGCCAGAGCCACTGGCGCGAGGTCGTCGCCTTCGGAGCCGCCGCGGGCATTCCCACCCCCGCCTTCTCCTCTGCCCTCGCCTACTACGACGCCTACCGCTCCGCCACCCTCCCCGCCAACCTCCTCCAGGCCCAGCGCGACTACTTCGGAGCACACACCTACGAGCGCGTGGATCAACCCCGGGGAAAACACTTCCATCTCGACTGGCCCGAACAGGCCCGACCCCAGATCGAAGCATAAAACTTCAACCCCTCCAACCCGAGCGGCATCAGGGAAAAACCCCGTAGAAAAAAGCGATATTTGCTGGATCCAAATTACTTCTTGCCGTGTCGTTCGGCCGGACGACTGGACGCCCGCTGATCCGCTTTCTGTCCCGAACTTGACCCTCGTGAATGATCCTTCCCGGACGGCCGATGATTCTGCCCGGATGGCTTCCCCATTCCCCTGCCCGGCCCCCGCCCACTTCGTGAAGCGTTCTCTTGCTCGGGAAGTTTCCGCATAATTTCCTCCAATCCCGGCTCGCGAAGCAACACCAGTTGCCCCTCCGCTAAGCCCTCCGTCACCTCCACAAACAATTCCGAGGCCCGCCCCAGATGAATGGCTGTCTGCCCATATCCCCCCCGCTCCGGAACATACACAAACGCCGTGGGGCCATTCCGAAAAACCGCCTGCACCGGAATATACGGCGTATCGTCAACCTGACCCACAAAAATCTCCGCCTGACAACGCATGGACGGCTTCAGCCCCAACCCTTCGATATCTTCAAGTTGTATCCGAACCGTATAATCGCGCCGATTGGGATCGCGCCATCCCCCGCCTTCCGCCAGCACCCCAATGGAAAGAACCTTTCCATGGAATGTCGAGTCCGGGAGAGCATCCGAACGAATGGTCGCCCGCTGTCCCGGTTTAATCTGGCCGCTCAACGCTTCATTCACCTTCACCTCCGCCACCATCACCGAAGTATCCGGCAGAATGATGATGGGCCGATTGCGGGAAATTTCCGTCCCCACATCCGGCGGATCCTGATTCGACCGCCCCATGTGACCACCCGTGCTGATGCTCGTCGTATAAACCACCAATCCGGCAGAAGGCGCCGGAATAACACAGAGTTCCAACTGATGCTGCCACTTGGCCAGTCGCTCCTGCCGATGCTTCAGATTATATTTCTGTTTATTGACTGCACTCTCCGCCCCCCGAATTTCGGATTCGAAACGATTCGCCGTTCGCTTCTGCTCATCCTTCGCCTGCTGCACTTCCGATTCCCGAACCGCCCGATCCTGCTCGTAGGTATAAGTCTCATACACTTCAGAAGCCAGTTTGGCCTCCTTGAGCGCCGCCCGGGATCGAATCATCGAAATCTCATCCCGCCGGTAATCATCCTCGCTGATAAAATTCTGCTTCCGGAGTTCACCCGACTGCTCAAAGACATCACGCAGTCGTTCGTAATCTTTTTCTGCAATTTCAATATTAAGGGCCAGTCGCTGCCGTTGCGAAACCAGATCACCCTGCTCCCATCCCTCCAGCGACAGTTCCGCCAGGCGAATGCGTAGATTGGCCTCCGCCAGTGCAGAATCACGCGCTTCCATGCGTCCTTCCAGCACCGTCTCCGCCCCCACCAGCGCATTCTCCGCCGTGGTCACATCATTTTCCGAATCATCGATCCGGGTTTTGATATCCTCGTCGTTCAACCGGATCAGAATATCCCCCTTCTCGACCATGACCCCCTCATCCACAATTTCCGTAATCACCGCCCGCCCTTCCAGCCCGCTGCTGATTTCCACCTGCTGCAACGCCGCCAGTTCACCCGAAGCCGGAATCGTGATCTTAAACCCTCCGGAATGAACTGCATAAATATCCGGCTTGCTCTCATCCCCCGCTTCTCCTCCCCCAATGAAGTAAATCCCCAACAGGGAACCCGAGGTAATCACCACAATCAGCGTGGTCACCAGAATGCCCGTCGCTCCAAAACGCCGGGATCGAATTTGCTGCATGTTTTTTGTCATAATGATTCAGTATCGCGTAGATTGAGAACGGCCGAAAAATACTCATATTGCCCCAAATCGAACAGAACAGACACACTCCCTATGGAAAGTAAAGATAGGCGCATCACGGGTTGCGATCGAGGGCCTCAGAAGACTCTTTTTCCTCAGTTTCACTCATTTCCATCCCCCGCAAGGGCAGAATCGCCCCATCCTCATCCACCCGCAACTGCCCCGATTCCAAGAGATAACGCAATAATGCCACTTGAAGATCGCGATACGCACGGTCATAGTCATTCCTTGCCCGGTTCAGATCGTCCACCGCATCGCTCGAATCGCGCGGAGTCACCCGCCCCGGTGCCGCCTTGATGCTCGCCAGACGATCCTCGGCAATGCGAATGCTCGTCCGCTGAATATCCAGACTGAATAGCGCCCGATCGATATCCCGCGTTGCCGCCCGCGCCGTCACCGCCAGATTATCCGCAAATTCCTCGTAGTTCCGAACCGCCCGCTCATAGTTAATCTGGGTTGTCCTCACCGACAACCGCTCGATTTCCCGATCCAGAGGCAGACCGAAAGTAATTCCCGCCGTAAAAGAAGTATCATCAGGAGCAAAATCCAACCCCGCCCGATCTTTCCCCCCATCCGTAGGAATGGAAACCGAACCACTCAAGTCCAGGTCGGGCAGGAGATCGTTCCGGGCATTGAGCACCGCCCGCTTTCGATCAATCACCCGATCCCGCTCCGTCTGCAAATCCAGACGATAGGTCATCGCCATCCGCACCACATCCTCAATATCAATCTCCGGCGTAGGCAGATTGAGCGATGATTCCAGCAGAACCAATGCCTGCTCCGTCGGCATCCCAAGTTGAACCTTGAAGCGATCCACGGCAAGCCGATCGTTCTCCCGCTGATTGTTCAAACTGTCCCGTGCCACCACCGTCCGTTGTTCCGCCAACGCCGCATCAAACCGAGTATTCCGCCCTGATTGAAATAGCGCCGTCTCTCTTGCCGCCAGATCCTGCAAACTCTCCACCTGCCGCTCTGCATTTTCGATGCTTCGTTGCCGCACGATAAGATCGAGAAAATCCGTGGCGATCGAAAAAATGAACTCCCGCCGGAATCGCTCGAAGGTCCGGGCTGCATACACCACATTCCGCTCCTGCTGAATCCGTGATTCCCGCGCCGTCTGCCCCGCGCCCCGCAGCAATGGAATATTCGCGGCCAAAATTATGTCCGCCGTTTGCACTTTTTCCCCTGACACCGCCTGATGAAGATCTTCAGTAGCGCTCGCCAATGCCCTCGCCGATACCTCCCCCCCATACGGCAATCGCTGTGTCACCCGAAATTCATTTACCAATCGCAGTGAAGAATCAAACAGTCCATTATCCCCCACCGCCGAAGCCGTTACCGTAGTGTCGTTGAAAAATCGCGGCCCCCATTGATGTCGTTCGATCAGTAGCCGCAGCGAAGCCAGCACAAATTCCTCCTCCGCAAAGCGATAATCGCGACTGTGCTTAAAAGCGTAGGCCAGAGCCGCCGCCAGATTCATCTCCAACGCATCGCCTTGAACCCGGCTGTACTGCTCCAAACGCCCCATCACCCGCGCCACATCCTCCTTCGCCCCGGAAGGCGGCGCCGCAATAAACTCCAAGGACTCCGGCATAGGATTCTCCGTCGTTGGCCGCTCCACATACAGATCGGCCCCCGCCCGACTTCGGATCGAATGTCCATATTCCGGTGAAACTGCTCCCCCTCCGATCCCCGCCGCCGTCTCGCTCATCAGCGTATTGACCCGGGAATCGATGGACTCAATGCCCCCCTGACACCCCCCCAGAAATATGACCCCGACCGCCAGCATCGAGAACAACCTGAAAATACCGACAGAATTGATTTGAGAATGATTCATAAAAACAAAGGGATTGACGGAAAGACGAATGATGCAGTGTACCCTACCGGCCAAAAGAGTCCGGGAGGCGGAAAAATTTGATTTCCCCCGATTCTTCCCCTAAGAAGAATCGAAATCGAGTATAAAGGTTCAATCCATCTTCGGGATCAATCCCCAACGCCTCCCTCTGCATACCCCCTCATGCCCAGCGTCACCTACAACGGACAGTGTCTCGCCATCGACAATCGACGCCTTTGGCTGCTCGGGGCTTCCATCGACTACGCCCGCATCACTCCCGAAGAATGGGCGAATCGCATCGCCGCCGCAAAACAGGCCGGGTTCAACACCATTCGCACCTGCTGCCCCTGGCTGATTCACGAACCCCGCAAAAAAAAATATAACTTCACCGGACGGGCCGACATTCGCCGCTTCATCGAACTCTGCTCCGAGCAGAAAATGTTCGTCATGCTTCAACCAGGACCATTCTGCGGCGATGGATACGACGGTGGTGGCATCCCCCACTGGGTCTCAAATGAGTCGCCTGAAGGACTTCGCTGCTCTGGGGGCCCGTATCTCGATCACGCCAGCCGCTTCCTCCGAAAAATGCTGGGCACGGTGGCGGATTTGTCGGCCACAAAAGGTGGACCAATCATCCTCGTCTCCATCGAACACCGCTGGCTCTGTGGCAATGACCCCGAAGCCGAACGCTACATGGGCCGTCTGGCCAAAATCATGCGGGAATCCGGCATCACCGTTCCCCTCATCAATAATCACGATCTCTGGGTCGACAGCGCATCCGCCGGAGAGTCCATTCACACCTGGAGAGGAGGAGACAACCTCCTTGTGCACCTCCGCCAGCTGCACGCCGTCCAGCCCGAATCCCCACGCTTCGTCAGCGTGCAGGGCGGCTCTCGATCCCCCTCGTATTGGGGGAGCAAAATAAACCACGACCAGAGCACTGGTTCCGTACTGCGCCGTGTCGCAGAGGCCCTGGCCGCCGGGGCCCAGCCCATCGTCCAACCCTTCTCCAGTGGAACAAACTTTGGCTTCCTCGCCGGACGAGCCCCCGGCGGATCAGACCGATTCCTCACCACCTCGGGAGCCACCCACGCCGCCCTCGGCGAAGCCGGAAACCGCGGAAACAAATACAACCTGCTCAAGCGAATCATCACCTTCGCCAACCACTTCAGTCATGTCTTCACCGATCTCAACCCCGAATATCACCCCATCGTGCTCGACCTCGAAGAAACGGATGGAAGTTCTGAAGATCTGAAAACAAATAAAAACAGCGTTCCCGGAATGTCCGTCGTCCCCCAGCGCGGTGCCAACGGTCGTGTCGTCTTTGTCTTCAGCAACGGCGCCATCAACCGCACCACCCTCCTCCTCGACGATGGCCTCCGTCTCCCCGTTCACCTCGGCGGCCAGAGCGTCGCTTGGTTCGTTATCGACGCCGACCTCAAAGGCGCAGGGCGGCTCGACTACGCCAACATCTGTCCCTGGGCCATCGTCAATCGCCGCATCCTCGTTCTGCACGGCCCGGAAAAAACATCCGTTTTCCTTTCCATCAACGGCTCCCCCCTCGAATCCACCGTCCCCAAAGGGAAAACCCCCACCATCATCGAACATCAGGGTCTCACCGTCATGATCTGCAACCAGACACAGATCGACGCCTGCTACCATGATGACCAATTTGTGTATGTCGGTGCTGCCGGCCTCGATAGCGCCGGAGAACCCATTCCTTCCCCCGATTTCAAAACCATGCTCGTCATCTCCGGTGTTGACAAAGCAAAAAAGAAATCTTCCAAATCCCTTTCCACTGTCACCCAAAATAAATCCCCTTCTTCGCTCACCCTTTCCCCCTGGACCGCCGCTCCGGAAACCCCCTTTGTCGATGGCACATCCCCCCGCTTCGCCTCCCTCGGTGGACCTGAAACCCTCGCCTCCTGTGGCGCATGGGAAGGGTACGGCTGGTATCGCCTCTCAATTCCCACGGGCTCCTCTCAAAAACGATTGATCCTCTGCCCCGGCGCCACCGACCGCATGCACCTGTTTTTCGAAGGCCAACTTCTGGACATACTCGGAGTCGGCCCGGGAGCCAATCCCGGTCTTCTGGAACTCCCCCCCACCCGCCCCCAACAGGTATTCGTATCCTTACTGGACAATCGCGGTCGATTTGATGGTGGCAATCATCATGGAGATCGAAAAGGCCTGTTCGATCACTGGTATGCCGTCAAACCCCTCACCGACCTGCAGAGTGAATTAAAAATAGATACCCCCGTGGATCCCTTCGTCCTCCACCAGTTCATCAGCGGCCTGGCCACCCACACCATGAGCGACACCCATCAGGCCTCGTGGTCATTCAGCCACATGAGGAAAACTCCCATCATCGTGGATATTCATGGAGTTACCTCCAGTGGCACCTTCGTCCTCAACGACACCCCCATCCGCTATTTCGCCGGAGTCAGTGGCTCCACCAGAGATCGTTTCCCCCTCCATCCCGCTGAACTCGAATCGTTCAAACGCGGCAAGAATGTCCTCCGCTTCGCCCCCGACCCCCGCCAGGAAAACGCTGCTGAAAACATGAAAGAGGGGCTGAACCTCTACCAAGGCGTGGAAACGCTCACCAAAGACGCCTCCTGGTCCTACGCGAAATGGCACATCCCCCCATCCGGATCGCCCCTCCCCGAGAAAGTCACCAAAGAAAAACTCGCCTCCTGCAACAACCTTCCCACCTGGTATCGCAGTTCCTTTTCCTCCCCCACCTCAAACACCCCCCTCTGGTTCGACACCACCGGCTTGAGCAAAGGCCAGATCTTCCTCAACGAACAAAACCTCGGCCGCTATTTCACCTCCACCGCCACCAGAGATCCCGTCGGCCCCCAACACCGCCTCTACCTCCCCGCTTCCTGGCTGAAGGAAAAAGCAGAAAACGAAATTCTGGTGTTCGACGAACATGGCGCCGACCCCCGCAAAACCAAACTCCTCCAAAATCCCACCGGCGATCTCGACTGATGGAGGTCTGGATTCATCCTGAAGAACGGACCTCCAAACTGACAACTGACAACCGAAAACTCCCTCCCCATGCCCAGACACCACCCGGATCACCCCAATCTCCGTATCTTCCATCATCCCCTGATCCTCCAGAAACTCACCCGCCTGCGCGATGCCACCACCACCACCGATGTCTTCCGCCTCCTCCTCAATCAGATCGCCGGGCTGATGACCTTCGAAGTCAGCCGCGACTTTTCCACCGCCACCTTCGATGTCCACACTCCCCTCGAAAAAACCACCGGCACCAAACTGGCGACCCCCGTCACGCTCGTCCCCATCCTCCGCGCCGGAGTGGGCATGACCGACGGCATCCTCGCTCTCATGCCCGAAGCCCGCGTTGGACACATCGGCATGTACCGCAACGAAGACACCCTCCAGCCCGTCTCCTACTACGCTAAGTTCCCTCCCGACATCGCAGACGGCCCCGTCCTCCTCATCGACCCCATGCTCGCCACCGGCGGCTCCGCCTCCTTCGCCGTGTCAGAACTGAAAAAACACGGCTGCCGCGACATCAAACTCATCTGCCTCGTCGCCGCCCCCGAAGGTGTGAAAAAAATGCAGCAGGATCACCCCGAAGTCATCATCTACATCGCCGCCCTCGATCGCCAACTCGACCACCGCGGCTACATCCTCCCCGGACTCGGCGACGCCGGAGACCGCATTTTCGGCACCCAGTAGGCCTTTCTATCGGGATATCCTGCTACTTAACAGTCCCTGAACCCTCCTCCCGCTACAACCGTAGCCATCATGGCCGAACACAAAAATACCAAATTCAATCGTCCCGGCGGATACGCCATGCCCAAGGGCGCCACCCAGGTCCAACGAAAGTCCGCCTCCGCCCTCCTTGAAGCCAAAATAAACCTCTATGGCGACCAGGCCCCCCACCACCAACCCCAATCCCTGCCCACCCTCTCCCCCACCTTTCAAGCCCCCGACCCCGACACCCGCGTCTTCGTCGGCGACTGCCGCGATGTCCTCGCCAACCTCCCTGACAAAGGCAAAGTCGATCTCATCTTCGCCGACCCCCCCTTCAACTGGGATGTCCCTTACGAAGAATGGCACGATGGCATGCCCCGCGCCGAATACGAACGCTTCACCTTCGACTGGCTCGACGGCTGCATCGAAGCCCTCTCCCCCACCGGTTCCCTTTGGGTCAACATCCCCGATGACACCGCCGCCGAGATCGTCGTCCACCTCAAGCGCCGCGGCCTCACCATGATCAATTGGTGCTGCTGGCATTTCCGCTTCGGCCAGAACCGCAACTCCTCCTTCATCATGAGCAAGGTCCACGCCCTCTACTTCGCCAAAGACCCCGATGAGCGCACTTGGAATCCGGATGCCATCCTCGAACCATCCGACCGCGCCACCATCTACAACGATCCCCGCACCCAGGCCAAAGAAACCAACAAAGGCATGCGCGTCCCCATGGATGTCTGGTACGGCAAATACTGGGGCCGCATCCAGGGCAACAACAAAGAGCGCCGCCACCTCCACCACAACCAGATCCCCGAGGTCTACCTCGAGCGCGTTATTCGGGCATGCTCCAACCAAGGCGACCTCGTTCTCGACCCCTTCCTCGGCAGCGGCACCACCAGCACCGTCGCCCGCGCCTGGAAGCGCCGCTCCATCGGCATTGAGTTTTCCGAAGGCAACGCCGCCAGCGCCTGGGAACGAATCACCAAAATCGGCATGCTCCGAAAAGGAGAAAGTGCTGGCCATTCTTCCGCGATCCTCGAGAAGCGAAATACCCTTTTCGCGGAAAGCAAATAAACGCCCCAAATAAAACCACCCAAAAACCGAGAACCCCCTCTCTCTGTCATCCGAGGCCGAGGAGGGGGGTCGGCCTGGGATTTTTACGACAGAGGTGGGGGTTCCGGAGTAAAGAGGAGTTCAGAAAACTGTGTAACTGTGTGTGGCACCTTGATTTTTAGCCGTTTTTGGCCTTTTCGCGTGTTTTATACCCCACAAAAACCCCTTTCCCGGAAAAAATGTCGGTTTTCATCACCACTGGCAAAACGCCGGAGTGTAGGCAAAACGCAACACTTCCGTCCTGGCTTCGTATGGATGGATAGAATACCCGTGATTCAGGGGGCTAAGAGGTCTGAAATCACGATGCAAACGCTTCGCCTGAAACCAATTACAAGAATTACCGAGGAATCCTTCCCCGGCCTTGAATATCTTGAAGCCAGTCGCCCGGATGCCTCTGGCATGTTCCCACCCCGGCTCCAGAGGATCCTCATGAAAGAGGGAAGCCGGAAATCGTAATCGGGGGTGAACCTTTACAAAGGAGGGCTGTTCACCATGGTAAAAATGAAAAAGGACGAAACGAATTGCCGAGACCGTCTCGTGCAGATCATCAATCTCGCCCAAAACTACAAGGGCTGGAGTCTCAGAAAAATCGCCGCCGAGCTCAAACGCGACCCCTCGCGTCTTATCCCCGATGGCGGCGTACCCAAACTCGATCTTGTCATGAACCTCGCCCGCATCCTCGACTGGGCCGTCGAAGATGTCGCCGCCTACATCTGGAATGATGCCCCGGCCTGCGATGAACAAAACTCCGAAAAACAAAAATGCGATTTCGACGCCATCCAGAAAACCGCCCTCAAAGCCCATCGTGACGGCCAATATCGGGAAGCCGTCGAACTCGCCCAACAGGCCGCCGCTCTCGCCCAAACCAGCGACGAAAAAGCAATCGCCTGCACTCGAGAAACCAACGGTTGGGAAGGTCAGGGCCGCTACCAACAGGCCCGTGAATGTACGCAACGCGGCCTTCGCATCCGCGGCCTCTCCGTCGATCGCCGCCGCGTCCTCCAGATCAATCTCGCCAACTCCTACTATCTCCTCTGGCATCTCGATGAGGCCAACGCCATGGCCCAGAACCTCATCTCCCAGTATGAGGCCGAGCCACCCGCCAACCGCCTCAACCTCGCCACCCGCGCCTTCGCCCACTACCTTCGGGGTCACAGCCATAGACGCATGCTCGCCCGCGAAGTCGATGAAGCCGAAACCTACGCCGAGATCGCCCGAGAAGACCTCCTCCGTGCTCAACGGCTCCACCTCGATATGGCGAAAAAATTCAAAGAAGATGCCTACTCCGGCATCGCCCACACCTGTCAGGGCGGCATCCTCGAAGCCGAAGTCACCCTCGGCCTCCGCACTCCGGAAGATGCCCTCGAGGAAATCGAAAACTCCCTCGACAACCTCATCGATCCCGAAGACTTCCCCACTGGCGACTGGCTCGAAAGCCACGGCTGGTGGTGCATCTTCGGCTGCAACATCGCCCTTCGTCACCTCACCGACGATCGCCTGCTCCAGCACAAAATGGCCGTATTCACCAACAAAGCAGACGAAATCGCCGAAAAACTCGGCAACTGGGCCTTGCGGGAAAGGGTCTTCACGCTCGAATACGCCCGCCGTCAACGGTTCATGGATTGGACCGGCATGCCCTCCGAATGGACCTTCGACCGAGAAGACATCCGCGTCATCGCCGGTGCCATGGGGCGCTTCCCCGCCTTCCGGCCCACCGCGTGGAAAATTCTTGAATCCTCCAAAATCGTGCAGGAAAGCTGAGGTAACCACCCATGAAAATGCACGATAAAAATCAAAATCCCCACCCCTGTCGCTTCGGTGTCGTCATCGGCTGCTTCATCGCCGCCCTCGCCACTCCCGAGATCATCGCCAGCGTAGAACCCATCGCCCACGGCGTCAATGAATACACCGTCAACGAACACGGCGTAAACGAATCCGGCGTCATCGACATCAGCGGGACCAACCCCCAACCCCTCGACGCTTCCCTCAACGCTTTTGGGTCAACAGATCAAAAAGGGAATGGCGAATCTCCCCCCACCTCCACTTCAACCTGGATGGGCTTCACCCCCCCTCTCGAGAAACCTGATGCTTTCACCCCCATCAACTCCCTCTGGTCGCGGCAGGACTTTACCATCGCCTCCCCCAACTTCAACGAACCCCCCCCCATAATGGAAGTCACCTTCAATCCCCCACTCGTTGATTTTCATGACACTCAGCACCTGAGCAGCACGCCCACCTTCACCCGCACCGGCACCGGAGCCATCCCCTCCCCCGCCACCATCGCCCTCCTCGGCCTCAGCGGGCTACTCCTCAAACGCTCTCGGAAACGAAACCCCTAACCAATTTCTCTCGACCAACCCCAAACGCTCCGACTCCCGGTTAATCCAGAGTCGGAGTGTTTTTTAAAGACCCCCTCCCCTTTCGTCATACCCCCTCACCATCGTCATACTCGCTCCCCCGTCTTACCCGCGCAGGCGGGTATCCAGTAAATGAGGAATAGCACGAATTTGCCATCCGGCTCTCACCCCTCTTGACCAGCCA
>CAZLXE010000001.1:0-1485 GCA_964563005.1 uncultured Isosphaeraceae bacterium | reverse complement strand
TAAATGAGGAATAGCACGAATTTGCCATCCGGCTCTCACCCCTCTTGACCAGCCACCCCCTCCCCCAACCCCTTCACCTCCCGAACCTCAATCTCCAGAACATCCGGCGCCTCAATCTCCTTCTCCGTAGTCGCATCCAACTCCCGTAACTTCTTCGCACTCGTCAAAACCCGGCTGTCCAGTGACCCCACTGCCCGGTTATACGCCTCGTGTCCACTCTTCAGCGCCTTCCCCACCTTCCCAAAGTGCCCCACAAACACCTCCACCCGGTCATACAACTCCCGCCCCACCTCCGCAATCTCCCGCGCATTCGCCGACACACTCTCCTGCTGCCACCCATACGCCACCGCCCTGAGCAGCGCCACCAACAGCGTCGGCGTCGCAATTAACACATGATTCCGCATCGCCTCCGCATGAAGATCCGGCTTCACCTCCAACGCCGCCGAAAGCGCGGGTTCCAATGGCATGAACATCACCACAATCTTCGGCGTCCGCTCAAAACGATTCCAATACTCCTTCCTCGCCAATCCCCGAAAATGCGATTCAACCTGTTTCGCATGCCGCTTGAGGCACGCCTCCTTATCCGCATCCGGCTGCAACATATCCAGATACGCATCCAGCGCCACCTTCGAATCCACCACAATCACCCCCTCGCCCGGCATTTTCACCACCATATCCGGCCGTTGCGCCGCCTCGCCCGACCACACCGTCACCTGCTCATCAAAATCGCAATGCGCCGTCATCCCCGCCAACTCCACCACATTCCGCAATTGCAACTCTCCCCACCGTCCCCGCTGCTCCGGCCGCCGCAATGCCGTCACCAACCGATGCGTCTCCGTATTCAACTTCTCATGCGATGCCGCAATCAACTTAATCTGCTCCTCAATTTTCCCATACGCCCCCTCCCGCTTCTTCTCGATTTCTCCGATCGCCACCCCATGCTTCTCCAGCAACTCCTTGATCGGCCCCAACTTCTCCAGCGCCGACTTCTCAAACTGCTTGCTGTTCTCCCGTAATGCAGTCAAAGAAAGATTCCCGAACGCATCCAGAAACCGCTTCTCCACTTCATCCATCAATTTCGCCTGCTCTTCAAACTGCTTCTGCTGCCCCACCAGCCGCTCCTGCAGTTCCACATTCGTTTTTTCCGCCCGTTCTCGCTCCCAGTTCACCCCATCCATCTGCTCCCGTACCATCCGAACCTCCTCCACCGCCTCCTTCCCCTGCTCCTCCAACATCAATCCCCGCGCCCGCGCCCCCTCCAACTCCGCCTCCACCCGCCCCCGCTTCCCCGCCATCATCAGCGCCAGCACCGTCCCCCCCAGTCCGCAACCCACGATCAAACCCAAACCTAACGCCAGCCATTCATTCATCACAAACTCCAATCCAAAAAGAAACCACCCAAACCCACAGAATACCGTCAAATCCAATACTTGCCTTCACCCCCACGGCAATCGTATTCTCAATCTTGTTCGGTGCCACTGCCTG